>JAJDER010000141.1 GCA_029259725.1 Planctomycetota bacterium
AGGTCCGCTCGGGCGCGGTCTCCATCTTCACCAGGAAGTAGTCCCCGGCGTTGAGCGGCGCGTCCTCGAGCGGTCGCTCCTTGTCCGGGCTGATCTCCTCGAGCTTGGCGACCCCGCGGATCTCCGCGAGCATCTTGTCCGAGTACGGCACCCAGCGGTAGATGACGTCGTCGAAGCGCTGATCGAGCGACGTGACGTCGATGTCCTCGGGCGCGCGCCCCAGGTTCTCCGGGAGCAGCAGCAGCGCGACCAGCTTCTCGCGCTCGCCCGCGACGGTGATGCCGTGCCGGACGTCATCGACGTTGACGATGCGCCACTCGAGGCGGCCCACGCGCGAGACGACCTCGCTGATCGCGTCGGCGTCCTCCATGCCGGAGCCGGGCAGCTCGATGATGAGCTCGTTGGTGCCCTGCCGCGTGATCGACAGTTCCTTGATGCCGAAGTTGTCGAGCCGCGCCCTCAGCGTGTCGACCGTCGACGCGATCTGGCCGTCGAGGTCGTCGACCTCGGTCGCCGAATCCGGCGGCTCGAGCTCGTAGCGCATGGTGACGCCGCCCTGCAGGTCGAGCCCGAGGACGAGTTCCTGCGTGACGACCGCGACGACGGCCAGCACCAGGAAGGTGAGAATCCAGAACAGACGCTTGCCGAGGCCACCGTCCATGACGGGTGGGTCTCCGAGAACGGGGGGGTGCTGCCTAGTCCTTGATCTCGCCGGCGTCATCGCCGGCGGCGGCACCTGCAGTCTCGGCCTCACGGGCCTCCGCCGCAGCGGCCGCGGCTTCCGCCTCCGCGGCCTTCGCCGCTTCGGCAGCCGCCTTCGCCGCGAGCCTGGCCTCGGCTTCCGCGGCCGCCTTGGCCTCGGCTTCGGCCTGCTCCGCGAGGACCGCCTTGTCGGCGGCCTCCGTGGCGAGTTCCTGGGCCAACACCTTCATGCCGCCCAGGCGTTCCTTGATGCGGGCCGACTTGCCGCTCTTCTTGCGCAGGTCGTAGAGCTTGGCGCGCCGCACGGTGCCCTTGCGCTGGATCTCGATGTCCTGGATCAGCGGCGAGTGGAACGGGAACACGCGCTCGACGCCTTCACCCTGCACGATGCGACGCACCACGAACGCGCGACCGATGCCCTGGCCCTGGATCGAGATCACGTCGCCGATGAAGTTCTGGATGCGCGTCTTCTCCTTGCCGTCCTTGGTCTTGCCCTCGCGGATCAGGCAGGCGACCGACACCCGATCACCGACTTCGAAGCGGAACGTGTCGGCCTTGGAATACCTGGCATCGACGGCACTGACGGGGCTGCTCATCTCTGGTCCTTCCCTGGGGCCTGCGCGGCGGTGCGCTCTTTGCGCCGACTCGCTCTCCAGGCCTCGATCTGGCTGTGATCACCCGACAGGAGCACGTCCGGGACCGTCTGGCCGCGGAACTCCCTGGGTCGGGTGTAGTGGGGGTGGTCGAGGTGACCCTCCCGATGGCTGAAACTGTCCTGCCGCGCGGACTCGGGGTCGCCGAGGACGCCGGGGATCAGGCGCGAGCTGGCCTCGATCAGCGCCATGGCCGGAACTTCACCGCCCGACAGGACGTAGGGTCCCAGCGAGAGTTCCGCCCACGGGTAGGCCTGGTGGATGCGCTCGTCGAAGCCCTCGTAGCGGCCGCACAGGACGAGCCACTCGGGCTGGTCGGCGAGCCACTGCGCGCGTTCGGCGTCGAAGGGCGCGCCGGACGGCGTGAGCAGGATCATCGGCAGCGGCACCTCGCCGCGACCCTCGTCGGCGCGCTGCGCGAGCAGACGGTCGATGGTCGCGCACACCGGCTCGGGCTTGATCACCATGCCCGGCCCGCCGCCGATGGGGCGGTCGTCCACGGTGCGGTGGCGATCCGTGGTCGCGTCGCGGTAGTCGTGAAGCTCGACGTCGAGCGCCCCCTGTTCACGCGCAATTCCCACCATGCCCTCCTCGAGGAAGGCACCGAAGAGGCGCGGGAAGAGGGTGAGGACGTGGACCTTCAAGGCGGGACCTGGGGCGGGGCGGAAAGCTCGATTCCGGGGCGGTGGGGAGGCCGTGAGCGACCCCGAGGCGTCCCCGGATCCGGGACTTCTCGGACCGGGTACGAACCCGCTAGTGTAGAAAGCCGCGGATCGTGGTCAAGGCAGCCAATATCCAAGACTTCGGGTCGGAGTCCGGACGGGTTGCCCGGCAGGGAGGCGCGCCCCCTTTGTTCACCGGCATCGTCGAGCAGGCCTGCGCCGTCCTCGAGTTCGAGGAACGCCCCGGATCGGTGCGCCTGACCCTGGATCTGGCCCCCTTGCTCGAGGTACCGGCGGAGCGCGACCCGCCCCGGGCCCGCGGCGCCGGCCGCCCGCTCCGGCTCGGGGACAGCGTGGCGATCAACGGCGTGTGCCTGACGATCGCCGCTCTCGACGGCACCCGGGCCGACTTCGAGGCCGTGCCCGAGACACTGGGACAGACCAACCTCGGGGCTCTCGCGGCCGGGGTCCGGGTCAACGTCGAGCGTTCGCTGTGCTTCGGCGACCCCCTGGATGGGCACCTCGTCCAGGGCCACGTGGAGCGCACCGGCGAGGTGCTCGCCGCCGAAGTCCAGGGCGACCAGCTCTGGCTCACGGTGGAGTGTGGCGCCGACTTCGCGGGCCGCTGCCTGCACAAGGGCTCGGTGACCGTGGACGGCGTGAGCCTGACCATCGCGGAGCTGGGGGTCGAGCGCCTCTCGGTGGCGCTGGTGCCGCACACCCTGGAGCGAACCAACCTCGGGGATCGCCGCGCCGGGGAGCGCGTGAACCTGGAGCCGGACCTGATCGGCCAATGGGTCTCGGCCACCGTGCGGCGCGTGCTGGACGAGCAGTCGGCTGGGCAAGCGGGCGGGCAAGCGGGCGGGGGCCCCGCCGCTCAGGCGTAGGTCTCGGTCAGCCCGGCCTCGATCGTGCGCGGCGAGAAGCCCAGGTCGCGCGTTGCGTCGCTGCTGTCCACCTCGTGCCCGTGGCGGTGGAAGCTGACCACGCCCGCCGCGCCCGGCCTGCCCAGGAGCGACGCGGCCCTGGCGACCAGCGACACGAGCGGCAGCGGCAGCGAGACGAAGCGCGCCGACCCGCCGCTGAGGTCGCGGACGCGCTTGCGGTAGTCGCGGACCGAGATGGCATCGGCGCCGCCCAGCCGGTAGGTCCGTCCGAGAGCCTGGTCGCGCGTGCACGCCTCGACCAGGGCGGCGGCCACGTCCGCGACGTGCACCGGTTGGATGCGGGTGGCGCCGCCCCCGGGCAGCAGCATCGGACCGGCGGCCAGCGAGGCCACCAGTCGAGGTCCGTTGCTGGTGTCGCCGGGCCCGTAGATCAGGGACGGGCGCACGATCACCCAGGGCAGCTTCGAGAGCTGGACCAGGGCCTCGGCGCCTTGCTTGGACTCGCTGTAGGCGGTGGGCGGCGGGTCCTCCACGGCGAACGACGACACGTAGACGAGCCGCGCCGGCCGTGGCCGCGCCGTCAGCGCCGCGATCAGCCGGGCCGTGCCGCCGACGTTGACCTGGATCAGGGCCGGGTCGTGGTTGTCGACCACCGCGGCCGCGTGGATCACGGCGTCCGGGGCGCAGGCGGTGATCACGTCGGTCAGATCGACGTCCTCGTGGATCCGCCCCTCCAGGATCGGGACGCCCGAGAGGCGGGTCAGGGCCGCCGCCGGGTCGCGGCTGAGCAGGGTCACGTCGTGGCCCGCGGCGCGGGCCGCTGCCAGCACGTGCAGCCCGAGGAAGCCGGTCCCGCCGGTGACCAGGATGCGCGCCACGTTTCGTGTCCCTGTTCCGTCAGCGCCCTGCTAGCCTCGCCCCGCGGACGGCTCGCGTGGGGTCGGTCGCGTCAGGGTAGGTGACCGGCCGCGTCCACGCCACGCCGACGGAGCCCGCGTGCGCGTACTGCAGATCATGGAGTGCACCATCGGAGGCACGCGGCGGCACCTGCGTGACCTGGTGGCGGGACTCCGTGCACGGGACGTCGAGGTCGAGGTGGTCTGCGCCGCGCTGCGCGAGCCGCGCATGCGCGAGGACATGCAGGCCTTCACCGAGGCCGGGGTGCGCGTGCACGAGCTGCCCATGGTCCGGCGCATCTCGCCGGTGCGTGACGCCTGGCACGCGCTGCGGCTGGCCGGCACGGTCCTCGACCGCGGCTTCGACGTGATCCACACCCACAGCAGCAAGGCCGGGGCGCTCGGTCGGGGGGTCGGGCTGTTGCTGTCCGGCGCCGTCCGGGTGCATACCCCGCACACCTTCGCCGCGACCTTCGACGGCAAGGGGCAGGGCGGTGAAGCCGTGGGCCCCAAGCGCCTGGTACTCGCCACCGAACGCCTGTTCGGCAAGTTGTCGGCGCGGGTGATCCACGTCTCCGAGGCCGAACGCCGAGAGGGTCAGGCGTTCGGGATCGTTCCTCCCGGGCGCGACACGGTGGTGCACAACGGCATCGACCCGGCGGCCTTATCGGGATCCGCCGACGGCGACGCGGTGCGCCGTCGCCACGACGTGCCGCTCGATGCGCCCCTGGTCGGCAGTGTCGGTCTGTTCAACGACGCCAAGGGGCACGACCAGCTCGTGGCCGCCCTGGCCGAACTCCCCGACCACGTCCACGTGCTGCTCGTGGGCCACGGTGAACTGGAGCCCGATCTCCGCCGGCAGGCCGCCGAGTTGGGAGTCGCCGACCGCGTGCACATCACCGGCTGGATCGACGACGTCGCCGGCGCCTACGCCGCCATGGACCTGTTCTGCCTGCCCTCGCGCTGGGAAGGCCTGAGCTACGCGCTGCTCGAGGCCATGGCCGCGGGCAAGGCCTGCGTGAGCACCGACGTGAACGGCAGCCGCGAGGCGCTGACCGACGACGACCCCGCCGGCGAGGCCGGGGAGATCGTGCCCTGCGGCGACGTCATGGCGCTCGCGGCCGCGATCACGGGCTGGCTGGCCAACGCCGCGCGCCGACGCGAGGCGGGTCGGGCCGCGCGGCGGCGGGTCGAGACGCGCTTCACCGTGGACGCCATGGTCGACCGCACGCTCGCCGTCTACGCCGACGCCCTGGGCGACCCGCGCGCCGCACGGGTCATGCCGCCGGGGTTGCTCACGCGGATCCGACCGGCGTGAAGATCGCGCACCTGATCACGACGCTCGGCGTCGGCGGCGCCGAGAAGCACCTGCACTGGCTCGCCGCCGGGCAGCGGCAACGCGGGCACCAGGTCTCGGTCACCTATCTCAAGGGGCAGGGCGAGCTCAGCGCGGATTTCGAGGCTCTCGGCGTCGAGGTCGGCTGCGTGCCGATGGAAGGCCTGGCCGCGGCCCCGTCGGCCATCGGGCGCGTGCGCGACCGGTTCGGTGCCCTCGCCCCCGACGTGGTCCACACGCACCTGCTCAAGGCCGACGTGGTGGGTGCGCTGGCCGCGCCCCGCGCCGGCGTGCCCGCGCTCATCACCAGCAAGCACAACGACGAGCGCGCGCTGCTCAAGCGGCCGGTGGCCTTCATCCACGGTCGGTTGACGCGGCGCGCGGACCGGGTCATCGCGCTGAGCGACCACGTGCGTCGCTTCGTCGCCGAGCACGGGCGCGTGCCCATCGAACGCATCACGCGCATCTACTCCGGCATCGATCCCCAGGGCCTGCAGCCGAAGCGCATCCGGGCCGACGTGCGCGCCGAGCTCGGTGTGGCGGACGACGCGCCGCTGCTGGTCTGCGTGGGCCGGCTCGCGCCGCAGAAGGACCACCCCACGCTGCTCGCGGCCCTGGCGAGGATGTCGCCCGACACGGTGCTGCTGATCGTCGGAGGCGATCCCTTCGGCGACGGCGAGACGCGCCTGCCGGCGCTCGCGCAGGCCCTCGGCGTCGCGGACCGCGCGCGCTTCCTCGGCATCCGCCACGACGTGCCCGATCTCCTGGGCGCCTCCGACCTGTTCGTCATGCCGTCCCTGTGGGAGGGCCTGGGGCTCGTGTTCCTGGAGGCCATGGCGGTGTCGCTGCCGGTCGTGGCCAGCAACATCTCGGCCATCCCCGAGGTGGTGGAGGACGGCACGAGCGGCTGGCTCGTCCCACCCGGCGACCCCGACGCCCTGGCCGCCGCGGTGACCGAGGCCATGGGGGCTGACGACGAACGCCGACGCCGCGGCGAGGCCGGCCGCGCGCGGCTGGACCGCGTCTTCGGCCTGCCGCGCATGATCGACGAGACCCTGGCGGTCTACGCCGAGGTGCTGACCGCGAAGGGGCGGTCGGCGTGAGTGTCCATCCCGACACGCCCGCCGGGCCCGACGGGCCCGAGACGCCCCGCACGCCCCGCACGCCCGACGCAGCCGGCAGGCCGGACACGCGGCGACTCGTGACCGTCGTCTGCACCGCGAACATCTGCCGCTCGCCCATGGGCCAGGCCTTCCTGCGCGAGCACCTGGCCGACCTCGGTGCCACGGGCATCGACGTGGTCTCGGCCGGGACCCACGGCAGCAACGGCGGCCCGGCCATGCCCGAGGCGGTGTCGGCCGTGGAGTCTCTCGGTGGTTCCCTGGCCGGTCATCGGTCACGTCGGCTGGACCACGAGCTGGTGGGCGAGAGCGACCTGCTGCTCTGCGCCGCGTCCGAGCACCGCTTCGCGATCCTGAAGTGGTGGCCCGAGCTGGACCCGGCCAAGGTGGCGCTCTTCAACGAGGCCATCGTCGACGAGGCCGACAAGGACGTCGAGGATCCCTACGGGTACGACCTGGCCGTGTTCATGCTGGCCGCCCGCGTCATCGATCGCGCCATGGCGAGTTGGGCGAAGTCGCTCGCGAAGCGCTGGCCGGAGACCGTGGCGGACGGGGCGTGATGATCGGCGGCGGCTCCCGAGCGCGGCGCGCGGTGCGTGCGTGAGCATGGACGCGCCCACGCGGCGTCTGCTCATCGCGGTGCAGTTCTGCTTCGGCGTCTTCCCGCTGCTGGGCAAGGTCGCCATGACCGACGGCTTCGCGCCGACGGCGGTGCTGGCCTGGCGGTTGCTCGCGGGCGCGAGCGTCCTGCTGCTCGTGGCGCTGCGCATGCACGGACGCCGGGCGATCCCCGCACCGAAGGACCTCGCGGCCATCCTGGGTCTGTCGCTGCTCGGCATCACGCTCAACCAGTGGCTGTTCCTGGAGGGCCTGCACCGGTCCACGTCGGTGAACGCCGGGCTGATCATGACCTTCATCCCGGTGGCCACGTTGCTGGTCGCCATGCTGGTCGGGCAGGAACGACCCACGGGGCGGCACCTGGCCGGCATCGGGCTCTCGGTGGCCGGCGTCATCTGGCTCTTCCTCGGACGCGAGGCCTCGTTGGGTGGCGACACGGCCACCGGCGACGCGCTCATGCTGGCCAACTGCTTCAGCTACTCGGTCTACCTGGTGCTCGCCAAGCCCGTGCTCCGCCGGCAGCCGCAGATCGTGGTCATCGCCTGGATGTTCGTGTTCGGTGCAGCCATCGCACCCTGGTTCGCGCTCGACGTGGCCTGGATGCCGGCGGGTGCCACGACGATCCAATGGTGGGCCCTGGCCGGCGTCCTGCTGCTACCGACGGTGCTGGCCTACGTCGGCAACATCGTGGTGCTCTCGCGCACCGAGGCCTCGACCACGGCGGTGTACGTGATGATGCAGCCCTTCATCGCGGCGACGCTGGGGATCACGCTGCTGGGCGAGCGCCCCGAGCCGGCGATCCTGCCCACGGCGGTGCTGGTCATCGCCGGGTTGTGGCTGGTGACGACGGGCGGGCGGGCCGGGTCTCGCAGGTCGCACTGAAGGACGGCTCAGCCCGCCTTCGGCCCGGTCATGTCCTTCGGCACCACGAACCGGTCGAACTCCTCGCCCGACAGGTGCCCGAGGTGGATCGCCTCCTCGCGCAGCGTGGTGCCGTTCTTGTAGGCCGTCTTGGCGATCTCGGCGGCCTTGTCGTAGCCGATGTGCGGGTTGAGCGCGGTGACCAGCATGAGCGAGCCGCGCAGCTTCTCGTCGATCGTGTCGCGATTCGGCTCGAGCCCGTCGATGCACCTGGTGCGGAAGCTCTTGCAGCCGTCCGCGAGCAACCGGATCGACTTCAGCACGTTGTGGATCATGACCGGCTTGTAGACGTTCAGCTCGAAGTTGCCCTGGCTGCCGGCGAAGGCCACGGCGGCGTCGTTGCCGAAGACCTGGGTGGCCACCATGGTCAGCGACTCGCACTGCGTCGGGTTGACCTTGCCGGGCATGATCGAGGACCCCGGCTCGTTGGCCGGGAGCGTGAGCTCACCGATTCCGCAGCGCGGGCCCGAGCCGAGCCAGCGCACGTCGTTGGCGATCTTCATCAGGCCCATGGCCAGGCCGCGCAGCGATGCCGACAGGGCGACCAGTGCGTCGTGGGCCGCGAGCGCCTCGAACTTGTTGGGCGCCGAGGTGAACGGCAGGCCGGTCGTGTCGGCGATGGCGGCCGACACGCGCTCGGCGTACTCGGGGTGCGTGTTGAGTCCGGTGCCGACGGCGGTCCCGCCGATGGCCAGCTCCGCGGCGTGGGGTACGGCCGCCTCGATGTGGGCGATCGCGTGGTCGAGCTGACTGGCCCAGCCCGAGACCTCCTGCCCGAGGGTCAAGGGCGTCGCGTCCTGGAGGTGCGTGCGCCCGATCTTGACGATGTCGTCGAACAGCGTGGCCTTGGCGGCCAGGGCGTCGCGCAACGCGCGCACGGACGGCAACAGCGTCTCCACCGTCTCGCTCACCGCGGCGATGGACATCGCGGTGGGGAAGGTGTCGTTGCTGGACTGGCCCTTGTTGACGTCGTCGTTGGGGTGCACCGGGGTCTTGGAGCCGAGCACGCCGCCGGCCAGCTCGATGGCCCGGTTGGCCACGACCTCGTTGACGTTCATGTTCGTCTGGGTGCCTGACCCGGTCTGGTAGACGACCAGCGGGAAGTGGTCGTCGAGCTTCCCGTCGATGATCTCCTGGGCTGCCCGCCGGATCAGCTCCGAGGTCTTCGCGTCGAGCAGCCCGAGGTCCGCGTTGACCTTCGCGGCAGCCTGCTTGAGCACGCCGAAGGCGCGGATCATGGGCCGCGTGAAGCGGTCCTCGCCGACTTCGAAGTTCTGCAGGCTGCGCTGGGTCTGGGCGCCCCAGTAGCGGTCCGCAGGGACCTGCAGGCTGCCCATGGAATCGGCTTCGGTGCGGTGTCCGGCCCTGCCGGTCGTGCCGCCTGGCGTGTCCCCGCTCGTCTCGGTCGTGCTCATGCGCTCATTTCACCAAGCGCGAGGCGTGCGGCGCCAGCGGCGGTCCCGCGGCGTGTGCGGTCTCGCTCAGCGATGCCCGCCGTCGCCGTCGCCGGTGTAGCCCAACTCGGCCATCCACTCGGCGATCAGGTCGCTCTCGCCCACGGCGCTGTCCGGGGCGGCTCTCAGGGTCTGGGCGTTCCAGTCCATGAGCAGGCGCAGCAGGCGGTCGGCGCGGTCGGCCTGCTCGGCGGAGAGGTCGCGGGTCTCGCCCGGGTCGTCGTCCAGCGCGTAGAGTTCGGCGCGTCGCGACGCGGGTGAGAACACGAGCTTGTGCCCCTCGCCGACCACCGCCAGCTTCTCGGTCCAGCCCTTCACGCCGGGTTCGTGCCCGTGCCAGGTGTGCGTGAAGGACGGACCCAGGCGACCGTCGAGCAGCGTCGCCGTGCCACGCAGCGCGGCGGGGGCCTCCACGCCGGCGCGCTCGCAGACCGTGGCCAGCACCGCGCGCGTCTCCACCGGGCGCTCGACCCGCGCGGGGTCCAGCGCGCTCCTGCCGTAGCCCGTCAGCCACAGTGGCACGCGCACGGTCTCGTCGTAGAGGTGTGGGCCGTGCAGCATCATGCCGTGCTCGAAGAACTCCTCGCCGTGATCGCTGGTGAACACGATCAGCGCATCGTCGAGCACGCCGTGCCCGCCCAGCTGCTCGAGGAGTTCGGCGTAGGCCCGGTCGAAGTACTCGACCTCGGCGGCGTAGCGTTCCCGCAGGAAGCCGAGGTAGCGCTCGGCGTCGTCGGGGTCGACGTCCGCGAGGTCCTCGAGGTCCAGCAGGCGCTGCATGGCCGCGGCCTGGATCGGGTCGGCCTCGGCGGCCGCGTCGTCGGGCGCGTGATAGGGACTGTGCGGGTCGAAGTAGTGCAGGTAGAGCAGCCGCGCCGTGCCGTCGGTGGCGTCGAGCCAGTCGCTCACGCGACCATTGAGCGCACGCGCGTTGGCGTAGGGCACGTTGACGTAGGTCTCGAAGCCTTGCTGGAAGTTGTTCTCGGTGGAGATCAACACGTTGGCCACGAAGGCGCCGGTGCTGTAGCCGGCTCGCGCGAAGACCTCCGCCAGGGTCTCGACCTCGTCGACCAGGTAGCAGCGGCGCTCGTCGTGGACGCCATGGGCGTTGGGATACAGGCCCGTGAGCAGCGATGCCGTCGACGGCCAGGTCCAGGAACTGGCGGCGCGGGCCGAGCTGAAGTCCACGCCGGCGGCGGCCTGGGCATCGAGCACCGGTGTGGTCGCGGTGCCGCCGAAGCGTCCGAGCACGTCGGCGCGCAGGGTGTCGACCACGACCACGATCACGTTCGGACCGCGGCTGGCCGGCCGCCGCGGGACCTGTCGCCGCGCGAGCATGCGCAGGTTGCCGAAGCCGCCCACGTCGTGGCCCGGATCAGGGCCGGTCTCGGTCACCAGCGCCAGCGAGATGCGCTGTCCGGCCCAGCGTTCCAGCGGCAGCGAGACCTCCTGCCAGCCGCGGTCGCGCCGCTTCTCCTGGGGCTCGAGCCGGTGCGACCAGACGCGCTGGCCGTCGATCTCCACGGCGAAGGTCATGCCGTCGCCGGGCTTGTGCCAGCCCTCCTCGGCGTCCATGCCGATCGCGAAGTCGAGGCTGGATCCGGCCGGCGGGCGCAGCGCGTACTCGATGCGCGCGGGCGCGGCGGTGCGCAGGATGGCGCGGCGGCCCCCGGCCAGACTGGAATCCACGTCCGCGTCGAAGAACGAGCCGGTCACCGGGCGCGCGGGATCCTCGACCAGGACCTGCGCCGCCCGCCAGGTGCCGATCAGGTCCTCGTGGATCTCGGTCACGACCACCGGATGCTCGGACAGCGGGAGGGTGCGGCCCGCCGATCGCACCACCGGGGCGTTCCAGGCGGGCCAGGTGGGGCGTTCCTCGCCGGACGCGTCGACCGAGAGCTGGATGGTGCGCAGCAGGTCGCCGTCACCGGGCAGCTCGATGTCCACGTGGAGGAAGCGCGAGGGGAGCCGGCGCAGCTGGTTGGGGGTCACGCGCCGCTCGAACACCGTCTCGTAGGGCGCGTCCGACGGTGGGCTCGGCGTCGCGCCTGGCGGCGTGCCCGGCGAGCCGGCGGCTCCCGCGGGGCGGCTGGCCACCGAGACCCGGAACAGCACCTCGTCGTGGAGCGGGGGGGCGTCCGCGCTCACGGTGCTGCTGCCGATGCCGAGGCTCAGCGTCGTCGGCCCGTTCGTGCGCAGCTGCTCCCAGGTGAGCGGCGCGCCGGAGGTCCCATGGAGGTAGAGCACGCCGTCACGGGTGTCGTCCGGGCTGAGCGAAGCCACCGCGCGTCGGTGGTAGGGCGAGCCCTCGGGGGCGTGCACTTCGCGCAACCGCGCGACGAGGTCGTGCACCTGGTCGACCTGCACCGTCGCGTCCACGTCGCCGCCCTCGCCGCCGCAGCCCAGAAGGAGCGCGAGCATCGCGAGGAGCAGCGAGAGGCGGCGGTCCACGACGCTCATCCCAGGCTGAGCTGGCGGGCGGCGTCCACCTCGTCGCGGTTGAGCAGATCACGCGTGCGGTCGATGAGCTTGATCAGCGGGCTCCCGCGCGGGACGGCGCTGCGCAACTGTCGGAGCAGCTGGACCGTGAGCCGCATGGTGCGCACCAGATCGCCGTTGGGCGCGGTGGTCAGCTCGGTCATGTCGCGGAAGCTCACCCCCTGGCACCACTGCTGCACGATCAGGCCGATCTTGAAGTTGGGTGGCCGGATCGACCCGGGGATGCCCAGGTCGCGCTCGAGCTTGATCGCGTCGCCGACGCAGCGTTCCACCGCCTTGCGATGGTCGCCGAGGATCTTGGGCGGCATGCGTCGGAACAGGTCGTTCTTCCGCTCGTCGAACACGAGCGCGGAGACGACCACCGCGAGCTGCACCTCGTCGAGCCACTCCAGGATGCCGGCGCTGTAGAGCTCGACCACCGGGATCTCGAAGCCGTTGATCACCGCGGCCATCTTGCCCTTCTCGGTCACGTCGTCGTCGGTGATGTAGTCGAGTTCCTTCAGCAGCTGCAGCCGCTGCTTGATCGCCTGGCGCTGGCGCTGCTCGTTCTTCTCGCGCTTCTTGCGGCTCATGCGCGCCCACTGGAAGTTGTTGAAGCTGCGCTCCCAGGCCTCGTAGAGCTTCTCGCCCAGGGTGCGGTGCAGGTTGATCAGCGTCGCGTAGGAGAGGTTGAAGCGCGACACGATCGGCTCGACGTCGTTGCCGATCATGTGCTCGATGTCGGTGGGCTGGACGCGGTGGTCGTCGATCACCGAGACGACCATGCCCTTGTCGTCGATGCCCTGACGTCCGGCGCGGCCGGCCATCTGCTGGTACTCGCGCACCTTGAGCGGCGAGTATCCCACGCCGTCGAACTTGCGCTGCGCCCCGAAGTTGACCGAGTGCGCCGGCATGTTGATGCGCAGCGAGAAGGTCTCGGTGCAGTGCTGCAGCTGCAGCAGCCCGGACGTGAACATGCGCTCCACGAGTTCCTT
>JAJDER010000142.1 GCA_029259725.1 Planctomycetota bacterium
CCAGGCGGTGCTCAACGTGGCCGTCGTCACGGCTTCGGTCCCGCCGAAGGGGCTGCCGCTGCCCTTCGTGAGCCTCGGGGGAACCTCGCTGCTGGTCCTCTGCGCTTCGGTGGGATTACTCCTTGGATTGGCGAGCCGTCCGGAGGAAGATCCGATGGGACAGGCCTCGCGCTCGGGTATGGCGCCGAGCGAGGCCTACCGGCCATGAGCGGATGGTGGTGGAGGGACGGCCATGAGTGACGTCGAAAAGTACGGGTTGGCAGCGGTCGTGTTCGTAGGCGGTCTGCTGGTGATCATCGCGGTGACGAAGGGCTTCGGTGACGAGGACCCGGCCCTGTCGACCCAGGCCCTCGAAGGGGGGCAGGCGCTCGTGCAGCCGCGGACATCCGGCAGTGGGCCGGTCGTGATCCCCCCGCGCCAGCAGGCGCCGACGCCCCGGCGACAACAGGGCGGCGGTTCCTTCCGCGGCCCGGGGTCCGGGCACCAGGGCACGCCGTCGCAGGACACCGCGGGCACCGGCCGCGCGAACGGGGCCAACGTGTTCCGTGTCTCCGACATCCCGGGTGTCAGCGCGGACTTCCAGATGACCGAGGAGCCTCCGGGCTACCCCGGCGAGCACGCCGCGTCGAAACCGGCCGCCGCTTCCGACTCGGGCGCCGCGCAAGCCGAGCCGGCGTCGTCGCGCCGTCTCGAGTACGTCGTCCAGGCGGGCGACACGCTGGGCGGGATCGCCGAGAAGCTGCTCGGCTCGACCCGCTTCTGGCGCGACATCGTGACCCTCAACCCGGGGGTCGACGAGCTCAACCTGAAGATCGGCCAGACGCTCGTGATTCGAGGGGGTGCCGCGCCGAGGGTCGCCGCGCGAGAGACCGAGCGCGGCGCGACCGTCACGGCCGCACCTCCGCGCGGGCCGGGCGACGACACCTACGTGGTGCAGCCGGGGGACAACCTCGGTTCCATCGCCCAGAAGCTGCTCGGCTCGGTCCGCGACACCGAGCGCCTGTTCGAGGCCAATCGCGACGTGCTCGACAGCAAGGACTCCTTGCAGGTCGGGCAGGTGCTCAAGATTCCCTGACGGCGGCGCGACGGTGAGGGTGTTGTTCCTCGGGGGCGGCACGGGCGGGCACATCGTGCCCGGCATCGCCGTGGCCGAAGTGCTGCGGGAGCGGGGCCACGAACCGCTGTTCGCCATCGCCGGGCGCGGCGTCGAGCACACCCTGCTGGACGCGCGGCAACTTGCGTCGGTGCCGCTGTTCCGCGGTGGGGGCGGAAGGCCATCGCCCCTGCGCGTGGATGTCTGGGCCGCCGCCACGAACCGCTGGCGATCGGTGGTGCGGCGCTTCGATCCCGAGGCGATCGTGGTGCTCGGGGGCTGGGTCGCGCTGCCGGCCGTGCTGACCGGGTTCTTCGGGCGCCCGTCGATCCTGCTCGAGCAGAACGCGAGACCGGGAAAGGTGCAGCGCCTGCTCGGCCGACGTGTCGAGCACGCCTGCCTGGCCGTGGAGGGCGACGACATGCCCCGGGGTCGGCGCAGCACACAGGTGACCGGGAATCCGGTCCCGGCCTTCGCCGCCGTCGCGCGTGACGAGGCGGCGCGTCGCTTGCGGCTGGACCCCGCGCGCCGCACGTGCCTGCTGATGGGGGGCAGCCAGGGCGCCGCAGACGTCAACGCGTTGTTGCCCGATGTGCTCGGCGTGCTGGCGGCCGAGGGCGGCGCGTGGCAGGTGCTGCACATCAGCGGCGGGCGCACCGAGCCCGTCGTGCCCGACCCGGCGGTGGACGTGCCGGTGGTGGACGTGCCGGTGGTCGAGCATGCCTTCGTGACCGACATGGCGTCCGCCTATGCGCTCGCGGATGTGGCCGTGTGCCGGGCAGGGGGCGTGACCGTCTCCGAACTGGCGGGGACGGGGACGCCGGCCGTGCTGCTGCCCTACCCGTACCACGCGGATCGGCATCAGGAGGCCAATGGGCGCCGGCTCGTCGATGCCGGCGGCGCGCTCATGGTCGGACGCGACGACCCCGATGGCCGGCGCACGGCGGCCGCCTTGTTGGCCGCCCTGGTGGCCCGTTGCGAGCAGGCCGCGGTCGCCGTGGCGACCCTCGCTCGGCCGGACGCCGCCCGGGACGTGGCCACCCTCGTGGTCGAAGCGGCCACCGGAGCCACTCCGTGAGCGAGCCCGGCGCCCTCGCCGACGTCGTCGCCTCGACCGGGCTGCCACGCACCGTGCACCTGGTGGGGCTGGCCGGTGGCGGACTGGCTCCGCTGGCGCGTCTGCTCGGCGCTGAAGGCCACCGGCTCAGCGGTTCGGACACCAGCCTCGGGTTCGATCCGGCCGCGTGGCGGGCCCGCGGCGTCGCCGCCCACCGTGGTCACGATGCGGAGCACCTCGCGGACGCGGACCTCGTCGTGCGCTCGGCGGCGGTTCCTGAGGGCAATCCCGAGTTGCGCGCGGCGCGCGCGCGCGGCGTCCCGGTGCTGAAGTACAGCGAGGCCCTGGGGCGACTCATGGCGTCCCGCACCGGAGTGGCCATCGCCGGCACCCATGGCAAGACCACCACGACCGCCCTCGTCGCGCACCTGCTCGAGCGCTCCGGCAGCTGCCCGGGCTGGATCGTCGGCGGCCAGCCGCTGGGACTCGCCGACGCGGCCTGGGGGCCAGGACCCTTCGTGGCCGAGGCCTGTGAGTACGACCGCTCGTTCCTGAACCTGTCGCACGACGTGGGCGTGGTGCTCGGTGTGTCCGCGGACCATCTCGACTGCTTCGGCGATGCCGCGGCTGTCGTCGCGGCGTTCCAGGACTTCACCGCGGCGACGGCGCCCGGCGGTGTGATCGTGCGCGGGGAAGGCGTGCCCGCGGACGTCGGGCTGCCCGTGCCCGAGGGCTGCGAGGTGCTCGTGGTCGGGCGCGATCTGGAACTGGTGGAGATCCGCGAGGACGCCGACGGGTTCACCGGCCTGGTCGCGGTGCCCGGCGAGACGCCGCGCCCCTTCCGCTTCGGGCTCGTGGGCCGGCACAACCTCGGCAACCTGGCCGCGGCGCTGCTCGCGGTCCGCGCCGCGGGCGTGCCGCTGGAGCGGGCCGTCGCCCACGTGGCCGGGTTCGCCGGCGTGGCGCGCCGCCTGCAGGACCTGGGCGAGTGCGCGCTGCCCGGCGGCGGGACGGCCCGCGTGATCGACGATTTCGCCCACCATCCGGAGGCCCTGGCCGCCGCGGAACAGGGCCTGCGCCCGCGCTTCGGCGGTCGGCGCCTGGTGGCCGTGTTCCAACCGCACCAGGTCTCCAGGACCGCGGACTTCCTGCCGCGCTTCGCCGAATCGCTCTCCGCTTTCGACCGCGTGCTGCTCTGCGATATCTTCGTGGCTCGGGATGTCCACCCCGAGCGGGCCCCGCAGTTGCTGGCCGAGCTGGCTTCGGCGCTGGGGCCCCGCGCGAGGGTGGTGGGACCCGCCCGGGATGCCCTCGCCGCCGTGGCCGAGGAGTTGCGGCCCAGGGATGTGTGCGTGGTGATGGGAGCCGGGGACATCGATGGACTTGCCGGACGTCTTGCAGGAGCAACTGCTCGTCCTGCCTCGTGAGCCTCTCGGACCGATGACGACGCTCGGCGTCGGCGGCCCGGCGCCCTTCGTGATCGAGCCGCGCACCCGCGGTGAGCTGATCCTGACGGTGCGCGAACTGGCCTCCGCCGGGCTTCCGTTCCGGATGCTGGGCGGGGGGAGCAACCTGCTCATCGGGGACGAGGGTGTGTCCGAGATCGTCGTGCGCACGACGCGCATGGGGAACATCTACCACCACGGGGAGCGTGAACACGCGTTGCGCGCCGA
>JAJDER010000143.1 GCA_029259725.1 Planctomycetota bacterium
GACAGCACACCGGACAGTCCTCCACGTACTCCTGCCGTGAGCCCGCTGTCGGGTCGACCTCGACGACGATCTCCTCGCCGCAGGACTCGCAGGTGTAGACCGCTTCGACGAGCATGGGGCTTCCGGGGGTCGGGCTCGAGAGCGGCGAGCGATGGTCGTCCGGCGCGCCGCTTCGACAGCCGCTGTGCCCCGCTAGTCCTTCAGGGCGCTCTTCGCCTTCTGCATGAACTCGTGGAGCGCGGTGGCCAGCTGCGGATCGTTCGCCAGACCCTGGAGCGACAGGCCCAGTCGATCCCACGCCTCGCCGGCATCGGCCACGAGCTGCTTCCACTCCGGAGAGGCGAGCAACGCACCCGGCACCGCGGACAACTTGCCGCCCTGGGCCTTGAGTTCCTCGAGCTTGCCGACGACCTGACCCAGGCTGGCCTTCGCGTCCTTCGACGTCGCGCTGAACATCGCGAAGGCGGCGGTCATCGCCTCGCCGAGTTCGCCGCGCGCCTCACCCCAGGCCGCGGAGAGCTCCGCGCCGGCCTCCGAGAGATCTCCCTTGGCGGCGTCCCAGGCCTCGCCGGCTTCGACCACGGCCTCGCCGACACCCGTCCGGGCCTCGTCGAGTGCCTGTCCGACGTCATGCTTGGCGTCCGAGTACGCCTGCTGGGCCTCTTCGCCGCAGGCCGAAAGGACCGCGCTCACCACGAGCAGGGCCACCGCGCAGCGCACCACGCGCGAGCCAGTTCCGTCACCACGTCCACCATCACGCTGCTTCATCCGTCCGTCTCCGGTGCGATCGGGTCGACGACCAGGATCGACGCCCGGTCGGGCTTCAGGTACGCGCCGGCCAGCTCGACCAGCCGCTCCACGGACAACTCGCGGTAGGCCTGCTCGGCGACGGCGGCATCCGCCATGCGCTGCGGGTTGGTCTGGGCCTCGGCCAGGGCCGGGAGCCAGAAGCCGTTGGTCCGCATCGCATCGCGCAGCTGGGCCAGCACCGGCTCGGAGAGGCGCTCGACCTCCTCGGCGGTCACGCCGTTCTGGGCCAGGTCCTCGGCCACGGCCAGGCAGGCCTCGACGAGCGTGTCGACCTTCTCCGGGTCCGCGTTGGCCTGGATGATGACCGACCCGACACCGGGGAAGATCCTGCTGGACTGCCCGCCTGCGCCCGGCGAGTAGGCCGCGCCGAGCCGCTCCCGCACCTCGATGCGCAGCCGGTCGTTGAGCACACTGCCGAGGAAGTTGAGGTGGTGACGACGCTCGGTGTCGATGCCGTCGGTGGTCGGGAAGACCATGAACACCAGGGTCTTGGGGATGACCGTCTCGATCTCCCGGTTCATGCGCAGGCCGCTCTTGGCGTTCGGCGCCTTGCGGCGATCCTCGTGGCGCTCGATCGGGCGTCGCGCCGGCAGCACGCCGAAGGTGCGCGCCGCGGCGGTCACCACCGCGTCCACGTCGAGGTCCCCGATGACGCCGATCTCGAGCGGCCCCTCGGCGAGCACCGGCTCGAGCCAGCCACGCACCTGCTCCATGTCCACCGACATCACGTCGTCGAGGGCCGGCAGGGGCACGAAGCGCGGGTCGCCGTCGTAGAGCGCCGGCAGGAACTCGAACAGCTGCGGGCCCTGCGGGAGCTGCGCGAGCTGATCGTACTGCAACGGCAGCTGCTGGCGCATGACGGTCAGCCCGTCGTCGCGCCAGCCCGGGTCGGTCAGGTAGGCGCACATCAGCTCGAACTGCAGCAGCAGGTCCTCCTCGGTCGTGTTGCCCGACAGCGAGAAGTGGTCCTCGGACATGCCGAAGCCCATGCCGACCTGCTTGCCGGCCGTGATGCGCCGCAACTCCTCCTCGGTATGGGCACCGAGCCCGCCCATGTCGAAGATGTCGCCGCCGACCCAGCCGACGGTGTGCTCGTCGGTGGTCAGCGTCAGGCCACCTTCGGCCAGGCGCGCGCTGATCAGGATCTGGCGCTCCTTGAAGTCGGTGACCTTCAGGTTGAGCTTCACGCCGTTGGCGAACGTCACCGTGTGCAGGTCGAGGTCCGCGTCGTGCTCCTGCTCGACGATCGGTCCGCTGCGCTCGGAGTCGCTCGCGTAGGCGAAGGGCACGACCTCGATCTTCTTCGCCGCTTCGATCGGCGCCTTCATCGACGCGTCGAAGGCGGCCTGCAGGCGCAGCTCGGCGGCGACGCCCAGGTCCAGGTTGCCCGCGCCGTAGATCACCTGCGTGCCCTCGGACCAGTCCTTCACCAGCGCCTCGTGACAGGCCTCGACGGTCAACGCCGCGATGGCCGGGCGCAGGATCGAGCGATCCGTCTCCGCGGTCGTCGGCACCACGCGGCTCTCGGCCGCGCCCAGGATCTCGCCCAGCAACCGGCGACTGTCCCGGGTGCGCTCACGCTCGACGGCCTCGTCCAGGCTGCGCAGCGAGTCGGCGATCATCTCGTCGAGTTCGGGCTGCTGGAAGCCGAAGGCCAGGGCCTTGCGCAGCTCCACGTTGGCCGCGATCAGCGCCTCGGTCCACCTGCCCGGCTCGGCCGACACGTTGAGCGTCGCCCCCTCGAAGATCTCCAGCCCGCCGGCGGCGCCGACGCCCGCGCCCAGGAAGGGCGTGTCCGGCAGCTTGAGCATCTCCGACAGGCGCAGGTTGAGCATGCGCCGCGCGTAGCGCAGCGGGAGCTCCTCGATCCACTCGGCCTGGGTGAAGGGCTCGTCCTCGTAGGGGCGCAGGCGCTCCACGGTCAGCGAGACCGCCGCGATCTCCGGCTCGGTGACGAAGAAGACGCGGTCCTCCTCGGCCAGCGTCGGCGTGCCCTTGGCGGGCTCGGCCGGCACGACATCCGACGGCGCCTCCCACGCCCCGAAGGCCTCCTCGATGAGCGGCGTGGGGTCGAGGTCACCCAGGTCCCCCACGATCACGAGGGTCATGTTCTCCGGGCGGTACCAGCGGCGGTAGAACGCGCGCACGCTGTCACCGGTGAAGGCGTCGCGCGCCTGCTTGGTGCCGATCGGCAGGCGGTCGGGGTAGCGCGTCCCGCCGTAGAGCTTCTCGAGCTGCTCGAGGAAGACCCGGAAGCCCGGGCTGTCGCGCTCGCGCTGCTCACCGTCGATGACGCCCTTCTCCTTCTCCACCTCCTCGTCGCTCATCGTGAGCCGGTAGGCGAAGTCGCTCAGCACCACCAGGCCGCTCTCGAGCGTGGCCGCGTCGGAGGTGGGCAGGTCGAGCTGGTAGACCGTCTCGCTGAAGGCCGTGTAGGCATTGGTGTCGTTGCCGAAGCCCATGCCGTGGTTCTGGAACCACTCGATCAGGGAGTCCGGCTCGAAGTTGTCGCTGCCGTTGAAGGCCATGTGCTCGAGGAAGTGGGCCATGCCGGCCTCGTGCTCCTCTTCGGCGAAGCTGCCGACGTCCACGTGCAAGCGCACGTAGCAGCGCTTGTTGGGCTCGGTGTTCACGGCCCACGCGAAGCGCATGCCGTTGGCCAGCTGGCCGAACTCGATGCGCGGGTCCACGGGGACGTCGCTGGTCTCGTGTTCCCAGGCGCGGACGCTGCCGGAGGAACGCTGGGCGGTGGTGTCGTCGCCGAGGACCAGCACCGTGACGAGGGCGAGCAGGGCGAGCGCGAACGGACGCGACAGGCGGGCGATGGTCATCGGACCTCTTCGGGCAGGTGGGCAGCGAAGGCGCGATTCTATCCGGGGGCCCGCGCGCGGAGACAGGGCCCGCCGTGGCGGCCCCATGACTCCGGGGCCCGCGCGGATACACTGCCCGGCCCGTCGCCCCGAACGAGACCCAGCATGCCCGCTCCGACCGTCCTGCACCGCCTACCGATCCTGGCCCTCCTGCTCACCGTGCCGCTGGCTCTCGCGCCGACCACGAGCGCCCAGGAGGACGTGACCGCCGCCTACCAGAGGCTCCACGCCGCCGAGGACGCCGACGGCCTGGCCGAGCTCTGGGCGGCCAACCCGGAGCGCATCCTGGTCACCATCGACGCGGACCTCGAGGGCTCCCTCGCCGCCTGGGAAGCCGACCCCGACGCGCCCGACGCCGAGGCCATCGCCGGGCTCCAGGCCCGCGCGCTGTGGGGCGCGCGCATCGCCAGCGAGGTCACCGGCCGCCCGATCTTCCGCGACTACGCCAGCGCGTTCATCGGCTGGAACCAGGAACAGAAGCGCGACTTCCGCGCGGGGCAGGCCGCGTACGGCGCGGCACGCCAGGCCTTCGGCCGACAGGACGTGGCCACTGCCGCCGCCAAGGGCCGTGAGTGTCGGGGGCTCGCGCTCCCGCTCGGCGACTGGTGGGGCGCGGCCATGGGCTACTCGATCGAGGGCCAGGCGCTGGTGGCCGGAGGCGAGACCGCCGACGGCCTCGCCGCGCTCGGTCAAGCGCGCCTGATCTACCAGCAGCTCGGCCTGACCGGCAGCGAGTACGGCTGCCTGCGCGGGCTCGTCGAGGGCTGCGTGGCCGCCGAGCACTGGACCCGCGCGCGCGAAGCCGCCACCGAGGCCCTGGCCATGGCCCGCGCCCTGGGCGACGAGGACGGTGCCGGCGCGTTCGAGACGCGGCTGGAAGAGATCGACGCCGCGTTGGAGCGCTGACCCGCGGGACTCGGTCGCGGGACTCAGTCGCGCGGCGCGAGCAGCAGGGAAGCGCGTCGGGTCTTGACCAGGAACTCGCTCGCGATCGCCTCGAGTCGTTCCAGGTCGAGGCCGCGCAGACCGTCGAGCCGCTGCTCGCGGGTCATGTCGGACCCGAGCTGGCGGTACATCGGGGAGATCGCGAACTGGGCTTCCAGTCGGTCGTCGGCTCGCCCCGCGCGCTCGCGGTCCCGGCGCAGGGCCCCGGGCTCGGGATCACCGGCCGCGCCGACGGCCCACTGCCAGAGGAACACGCCCAGCGGTTGCACACCGATGCCGGGCTGGAGCACGTCGCGCACCGCGTCGTCGATCGCGTCGGCCACGGGCTCCAGTTCGACCTCCCCCGGCAGACCCACGGTCACGCGCAGGAAGCGACCCTCGGGCGTGATCAGGTCCGCGCCGGCGAGGGCGAAGAGGCCCGGCTTGCGAATCGCCGTCGCCAGGGCGAGGCGCCCGTTCACGCGCGCCGCCAGGACCTCGCCCGCCGCGCGGTCGACGACGTCACCATCGGGCAGCGCATACCACGCGACGTAGTGGCGCTGGGGCAGGTCCCAGGTCGCGTGGCGATCTCCGGGGGCACCCACGGCTGCCGCGTCCGCGGCCGCCGCGCCCGAGGCCGCGGGCGCGGGAACAGGCTTCGCCGCGGGCAACGGGCCGAAGACCTCCTCGACGGCGACGCGCACCTCCTCGAGGGGCATCGCGCCGACGATCGCCACGTGCGTGCCGGGCCGCACGCCGGTGATCCCGGCCAGGGCCGCCGTGGCCTGGCTCGGAGTGCAACCGGCCACCGCGCCGACCACCTCGACATGCTCGGCGCCGAAGCGCACGACCTGGGCCCAGGCCGCGTCGGCCCACTTGTGCGTGGAACCCACGGCCGCGAGGGCGAGCACTTCCTGCGTCACGGCCTCCTGCTCCCGGGCGAGCAGCGGCGCATCGACCTCGAAGGGTTGCAGCCAGGCCGCATGCCGCTCCAGGGTCGTGCGCCACGCGTGCGGCTCGGCGTAGGTGTCGAGGTGCGTGGAGCGCGTGGTGGTCTCGCCGTTGAGTTCGTAGCCCTCGCCGAAGAGACCCTCGGGGTCGGTGTGGCGCAGGATCAGGTGCTCGACCAGGTGACTCCACTGCGTGTGGCCCGGTCCGTCGTCGATCAGCCCGTGCGGCAGGAAGGTCACCGTGTGCTGGAGCGGCGCGTCGGGGGCGACCAGCACCGAGACGGTCAGCCCGTTGTCGAGCGTCCACTCCGCGCGTGTGGGATCCGCGGCGGCGTCTTCCGCGGCGGCGGCCTGCGCGGCCGGTTCCGCTGCGGCCGGTTCCTGCGCGGCCGGCTCCTGCGCCACGGCAGGCACCACGAGCCCGGTCAGGCCCATGACCAGGCACGCGACACGCCCGGCCCACACCCGTCGGATTCGCGGCACGGTCAGACCTCCAACCCGAGCGAGCGCATCAGCGGCAGCGCGTTGCCGCGCTCCACGACGCCATCGCGCATGATGTAGTCGAAGACCATGCGGCCCTCCTCGAGGTGATCCTCGAAGTGGACGTTGCGCGCGCGCTCCCCGAGTTCGTCGGCCAGCCGCGCCAGGGCCAGGTCGTGCGTGGTGACCAGGCCCACCGCACCGCGGTCCACGAGCGCGCGGACCACCGCGGACGCCCCCACGACCCGGTCGGACGAATTGGTGCCGTGGAGGATCTCGTCGAGGAGGAACAAGACCGGGCGCTTGCCCGCGTCGGCGGCCGCGCGGACCGCCGCATCGATGGCGGCCAACCTGCGGATCTCGGCATAGAAGCGGCTGGCGCCCTCGAGCAGGGAATCGTGCACACAGATCGACGCGCCGACGTCGAACGGCGAGAGTCGCAACCTCTTCGCGCACACGGTCGCGCCCGCGAGACCGAGCACCACGTTGACTCCGACCGTGCGCAGCAGCGTGGACTTGCCCGACATGTTCGACCCGCTCACCAGCAGCAGGCGCAGGCGCGCGTCGAGCCGGATGTCGTTGCGCACGCAGCGCTCTTCCGACAGCAGCAGGTGACCGAGCCCCTCGCCGATCAGGCACGGGCCGGTGTCCTCCTCGATCTCGGCGAACGGTTGCTGCGGGTTCTCGTAGGCCGCCGTCGCGAACGCGCAGAGCGCCTCGAGTCGACCGACGGCGCCGAGCCAGGCGGTCACGTCCTCGGCGTGCTCGCGTCGCCAGCTCTCGAGCGCCTCGATCAGCGGCACGCGCAAGCCGAGCACGAAGGCCACCGGCGCGAAGAAGGCGTTGCGGCCCGCATCGTGGAGCGTGGCCACCAGGAAGGCGAGGCGACGCACGTGGGCGGACGGTGGACGCCCATCCCGCTCGAGTGAGGCGCGCAACTCGGCCAGGGCCGGCGTATCGAACCGCTGGGCCTCGACGACGTGCAGGACGTCCGACAACAGTCCCAACTCGGGCGCCAGGTCGGCCAGCTCGCGCGTCTCGTCGCTGAGCAGGCCGCGCAGCACCTGGCCCACGATCGCCTGACCGACCCCCACGAGCACCAGCGGGACCAGGCCGGCGTCGAAGAAGGCCCAGGCCACCGCCGCGCCCGCACCCAGGAGACCGAGCAGCATCGAGACCAGCCGCAGGCCCGGCGGCACCCTGCGCCCCGGCCGCGCGATCCAGGCGCGCAGCGCGGCCGCGTCGCCGTCGGACTCACTGTCGGGCCCGACCAGCGCCAGCTCCTCGCGCAGATCGAGCGCGCCGCGCAGTTCCTCCACCGCCAGCTGTCGTCGCCTCGTCTCGGCCGGCGCGGCCGGCTCGAGCAGCCAGCGCGCCAGCGTCTCCTCGCCCATGCGCGTGCGCGCCGTGCACAGACGCTGGAACACCGAGCCCTTGCCGAGCAGGTCGAGGTCCATGGCGAACAGGTGGCCCTCGTCCACGAAGGACTCGCCGTGCGCGCCGTCGTCCATCCACAGTCCGAGCAGCCGGCGGGAGGCGCGTTCGTAGAGCGTCACCGCCCGCGCGGCCCGCAGGCGACGCACCTTGGCAAGGCCGTGCCGATGCACGAGCCAGGCGAACACCAGCGTGGGGACGAGCAACGTCGGCCAGGCTTCGGGCACGACGCGCGTGACCCAGAAGAAGTCCGCGACGCCGAGGCCGAAGACCACGACGCGCGCCCAGCCGAGTCGCGAGCAGCCCGCCTCCTCGGTGGCCAGCTCTCCGCTCCAGCGGGTCAGCCGCGCGGCGTACTCCTCGGCGGCGGGAGGGGTGGTCGTTGCGCTCACCGGGCGCCCTCCCGCTCGGCGAGGAACGCGAGCAGCTCCGCGTTCACCCGCTCCGGCTCCTCGTGCTGGATCCAATGCGTCGCCTCCGGCACGAGCACGAGTCGCCCGTCGTCGCACAGGTCGATGCTGGGCTGGGCCAGCTCCTCGCCCAGCGCGGTGTCGCGACAGCCCCAGAGCATGAGCGTCTTCACGCCCACTCGCGGCCGGGGCGCCCGCGGACGGGAGCGGGCCGCGCTGCGATACCAGGCCAGCATCGCCGTGAGCGCGCCGGGCTCGCCCCAGGCCGCGCGATAGTGATCCAGGTCCTCGTCGCTGAAGGTGTCGGGGCGGCCGCTGCGACGCAGCGCGCCCAGCATGAAGGCGTGGTCGAAGGCCCGCGCGAGACCCTCGGGCAGGCAGGGCAGCTGGAAGAAGACGATGTACCAGCTGCGCAGGATCTGTCGCAGGCTGGTGCGCAGCGCCCGGTCCATCACCACCGGGTGCGGGACGTTGAGGATCGCGAGGCGCTGCAGCCGCTCGGGATCGCGCAGCGCCACCCACCACGCGACCGCGGCACCCCAGTCGTGGCCGACCAGGGGGACCGGCGTGCCGGCGGGGAGGCCGGCCTCGATCGTGGCCGCCTCGAGCAGGCCGAGCACGTCGTCGGCGAGGCGATCGATGTGGTAGTCCGACACGCGCGCCGGCTTGTCGGACGGGCCGTAGCCGCGCTGGTCCGGCACCCACACGCGATACCCGGCCCGGGCCAGCGGCGCGATCTGCTTGCGCCAGCCGTACCAGCCCTCGGGAAAACCGTGCAGCAGGATCACCGGCGGCCCGCCCACGGGCCCGGCACGCACGACGCGCAGGCTCACGGCGTCGCCGCGTCCGACTCCTGGCGCGATGCGCACACTCTCGAGCGGCGTGCCCAGCTCCGGCAGGTCGGCGGTGCCCGGAGCAGCGAGATGAGGCGCGGAGGCGGTCACGGCCCCACGTTACCTGCCCGGTTGCCCGGCCGAAGCGTCGACCCTGGCGGGTCCGCCCTTGCACGGCGCCCTCGCGCGAACCGAGGCCTGCTTCGAACCCAGCCGACGAAGCCGTCCGCTGAAACCACGCCCGGGCGACGCACGCCTCACCTCTACTTCCGGGCCGCGCCCACTTGCTAGGCTGTGCGGTCCCCAACCCCCTGCAAGCCGGAGAACGTCATGACCGATGGACCCATCGGCCTGAACCTCGGACAGCCGGTGCCGGACTTCACGCTCACGACGTTTGAACCGTCGACCGGTGGATTCGGCGAGGCCAACCTCGAGACCCTCAAGAAGGACGGCAAGTGGACCGTTCTCGTCTTCTATCCCGCGGACTTCACCTTCGTGTGCGCGACGGAGTTCGCCGCGCTGGCCGAGGCGCAGGACCGCATCGCCGCCATGGGCGCCAAGGTGATCACCGTCAGCACCGACACGCAGTTCACGCACATGGCGTGGCAGCGCGAGGAGAAGGAGCTGGCGAACGTGAAGTACTCGATGGGCGCGGATCCGACCGGCGCCATCAGCCAGCTCTTCGGCGTGTATGACTGCAACTCGGGCCTGGCCCTGCGTGGCACGTTCATCATCTCGCCCGAGGGCAAGCTGACCAACAGCGAGGTCAACTTCTACAACCTCGGCCGCAACATGGACGAGCTCGAGCGCAAGCTGAAGGCCAACCTCTACCTGGCCAAGAACGGCGCCGAGGTCTGCCCGGCCAAGTGGACCAACGATGGCGACAAGACGCTCACGCCGGGTCCCGACCTGGTCGGCCGTGTGCACGAAGCGCTGAACGGCTGAGCGGCGTTCACGCTTGCTGTTGAGCCCGGACGGGGCGTCGATCCTTCGGGGTCGGCGCCCCGTTCGCGTGGGCACGTGACCACCGGGGGGCCGCACCGTCAGCTGCCGATGCTCGCACGACGCTGCTCGAGCAGGCGCCGCTCCGGCTCGGACAGGTCCAGGGCAAGCGCCGCGTCGAGCGCCAGGGCCGCCTCGGCGTCGCGGCCCAGCCGCGCGAGGAACTCGGCGCGCATGGCGGGCAGCAAGGCGTAGCCGGCGAGCCGTGGCTCGTCCAGCAGCAGCTCGAGGTCCACCAGCGCCGCCGCCGGACCCTCGCGCATGCCCCGCGCGACGGCTCGGTTCAGTGCCACCACCGGCGACGGCGCGAGCTGCATGAGCAGCTCGTACTGCGACAGGATCAGGCCCCAGTCGGTCTGCTCCCAGCTCGGCGCACTGGCGTGGGCGGCGGCGATGGCAGCCTGGGCGTGGTAGGGCGACACGCGATCGCCGCGCGCGGCCCGGTCCAGCGCGGCGAAGCCCTCCGCCAGCAGGGCCCGGTCCCAGAGCGACCGATCCTGCCCGGGCAGGACGAGCAGTTCGCCCTGGGTGCCGAGTCGCGCCTCGGTCCTCGCCGCATGCAGGAGCATCAGCGCGAGCAGCGCCTCGGTCTCGGGCCGGGCAGTGGGACCATGGGCGGCCAGGAGGCGTCCGAGGCGCAACGCTTCGCCGAGCAGGTCCCTCCGCACGAGCGACGCGCCGCGGTGGGCCGCGTAGCCCTCGTTGAAGAGCAGGTACACGCTGGCCAACACGGCCTGCAGCCGCGCGGGGAGTTCGCCGGGCCCGGGCACCTCCAGCCGGGCGTCGGCCTCGCGCAGGCGCCGCTTCGCACGCACGAGTCGCTGGGCGATGGTGGCCGGCGCGGTCAGGAACGCGCGCGCGATCTCCTCGGTGCCGAAGCCCCCGAGCGTCTTGAGCACGAGCGCCACCTGCGCGTCCGACGACAGCGCCGGGTGACAGCACAGGAAGACGAGCCGCAGTTGGTCGTCTCGCAGGCCCGAGAGCCAGGCTTCGTCGGGAGCGCCCCGTTCGGCGCGGCGCACGCCGTCGGCCCAGGCCGCGACGGCCTCCCCGGCCGCGATCTCGGCGCGCTTGTCACGGAAGCGGCCCGAGCGGCGTACCGCGTCGAGCGCCCGCCGCCGCGCCGTGGTGAACAGCCAGCCCCCGGGATCGGCGGGCACCCCGCTGAACGGCCAGACCCGCAGCGCGCGCAGCAACGCCTCCTGCACCACGTCTTCGGCGAGCTGCAGATGGTCGGGCCCGAAGATCCGCGTGAGCGACGCGACCATCTGCCCCGCGCGCTCGCGGAACAGGTGGTCGACGAGGCCCTCGACGCCGGGCTCGTCGGGCACATCCCGCGCGTCGTCCCGGCGGCTCACTCGGTGGCGCAGGTCGCCAGCTCGTCGAACTGGCGCACTTCGATGCGCCCCCCGTACTCGAGGTGGGGGCAGCTCGCGGCGATGCGGCAGGCCTCGGCGTAGTCGGCCGCGTGAACCGCGAAGTACCCGCCGATGACCTCCTTGGCCTCGGCGAAGGGGCCGTCGGTCACACGCAGCGCCGCACCGCTGCCGACCATGTGGCGCCCGCCGCCGTCGTCAGCCAGCTTCTGGCCGCCGGCGTGCCTGCCTTCGGCCTTGAGCTTGTCGGCCCAGGCTGAGTAGCGCGCGATGATGGCCTGGATCTCGTCGGCGGCGAGGTCGGCGGCGCCGGTGGTCGATTCGTGCAGCAGCAGCATGAAACGGGGCATGGGTGTCTCCTGGGTCCAGCGTCTCGCCGGACCAGCAGCTTGTCGAGTTGTCGAGCGGCGGCCGCGCGGCCGTCCGGGGCCTCCACGAACGGGGCGTGGCAGGATCGACAGGGGTTCGGCCAAGAAGACGGCCCCCGCCGCCCTACTCGTCGTCGCCCTCGCGCAGGTCCGCCTGGCCGAGCAGGCTGAAACCCTGGTCGGTGAGCGCCTCCTCGGCCCGGTCGAGATCCTCGACGTACATGGCCAGGGCGGTCTTGCCCGCGCGGGTCGAGGAGATCGAATAGACGTAGTGCACGTTGAGTTCGGCCCCGAGCAGGGCGCGCAGCACGCCCTCCATGCCGACGCCCTCGGGCACCTCGATGCCCAGCAGCTCGTGACTGTAGGCGTGGTAGCCCTCGAGCGTGAGCTGGTTGACGGCCAGGGTCGGCTTGTCGACCACCAGGCGCACCACGGCGTGGTCGGCGGCGTCGATGATCGAGATCGCGAGCACCCGGATGCCCTCGGCATCGAGCGCCCGCGTCATGTTCAACAACTGCCCGAGACGGTTCGGCAGGAAGACCGACAGCTGGTGGATCCGGCGGCTGTCTTCCTGCCCTTCGGCGACGTCGAACATGCGACCTGCTCTCCGGACGGAGGGGGGCTCCGGGCGACATGCTACACCTGCTCGCCGTGAGCCCGAACGACGGATCCGCCAACGACGCCTTCGAGGAGTCTCTCGCCGACAGCCCCACCGGGGAGGCCGTCATCGTGCGCCACGGGCTCAGCAAGCAGCAGCTGCGCGAGTTCTCCCTGGTGCTCGACGCCATGGGCATCGACTACGGCGTGGTCCACGCGCCACGCACGGCCGCGCTGGTCGTCGCGCCGGCCGACGTCATGCGCGCCCTAGAGCACCTCGACAGCTACGAGCGCGACGCCGCCCACTGGCCTCCGCGCGAAGCACCGCTGACGCTCGCGCCCGTGGGTTGGGGTTCGCTGGCCGCCTACGTCCTCGTGCTGGTGGGATTCCACCTGGCCCAGATCCGCCACGCCGCCGGCATCGACTGGACCGCCCGAGGCATGACCGACGCGAACCTGATCACGGGCGGCGCATGGTGGCGCGCGACGACGGCGCTGTGCCTGCACGCGGACGTCGAGCACCTCGTCGGCAACGTGATCTTCGGCGCGATCTTCGCGCTCTTCGCCACGCAGCTGCTCGGCTCCGGCCTGGCCTGGTGCGCGACCCTGCTGGCCGGGACCGCGGGCAACCTGCTCAACGCCGTCCTGGCCGCCGACGGGCACCGCAGCCTGGGCGCGTCGACCGCGGTGTTCTCCACGCTCGGCATCCTGGTCGCCTACCAGTGGGTGCGGCGACGCGAGCTGGAGGACAACCCGCTGCGGCGGTGGGGACCGCCGGTCATGGGGCTCGGCCTGCTCAACATGCTGGGCACGTCCGGCGAGCGCACCGACATCATGGCGCACATCCTGGGCTGGGGCACCGGCATCGTCGCGGGGCTGATCCTCGGTGCCGCGCGCGACCGGCTGCCGCCGCCGAGACCGGCGCGGATCCTGTTCGGGCTCGTCGTGCCGCTGGTGCTCGGTCTGTGCTGGTGGCTGGCGCTGCGCCGGGCCCAGGCCTGAGCGGGGGGCGGACTGCCGTCAGGCCAGCGCGAGCAGGTTCTCGATCGGGCGGCCGAAGACCGCCTTGCCGCCCTTCACCCCGAAGGGCCGGTTGAGCAGGCCCGGGTGCTCGGCCATGTGACCGATGAGCACGGCGTCGCTTTCCTCTCCCGTCAGGCCCAGCTCCTTGAACGCGGGGTCGCGCGTGCGCAGCACGTCCTTGGGCCCGAGGCCGGCCTTCTTCAGCACGCCCTTGATCTCGGCCGCCGAGAGCGGTTGCTTCAGGTAGTCGCGCTTCGTGTACTTGATGCCCTTCTCGTTCAACAAGGCGACCGCCTTGCGACACGTGCTTCAGGTGAACCTGCCGATGAGCTCGAGGTCGGGGGCCATGGCGTGTCTCCGGAACGGGTGGCGATCGGAACCCAGGGTACGTCAGTCGCGCTCCCGCGCGAGCAGCACCAGGACACCGTGACCGGCGGCGACCGGCTCGGCGGTGAAGTCGCCCGTCGCGGTCGGTGGGTCGAAGCCGGCCTGCTCGACCAGCCGGGTGGCGCTCGCGACGTCGTACCAGCGGTAGCGATCCACGAGCAACGCCTCGCGCGCCTCGGCTCCGGCCCGCACGACGGTGTAGCGGCGGCGGCTCTCGACCACCCGTGTGCCCGCGTCGTACCGGTCCACGATCACGTCCATGGTGACCTCGGAGCCGTCAGGCAGGGCGCCGGCGGCGCGGCGCGTCCAGCGCCCGAGCACCGGCGCCGGCGGATCGAAGGGCGCGAGGAAGGTCAGCGCCACCGCGCCGCCGGGCGCGAGGTGTCGGCGGAACCGCCGCAGCGCCGCGAGTGCCGACGCGTCGTCGAGCAGCAGCGTGAAGGACCCGCAGGGCACCAGGATGGTCGCGTAGCGCGCGGGGAGATCGAGCGCTTCCATGCGCTGATGGAACAGCTTGGGCTCGAACCCGTATCGCTTGGCCTTGGCGCGGCACAGCGTGAGCATGTCCACGGACGTGTCGACCCCGTGGGCGGCCAGGCCGGCGCGCAGGAGCCGCACCAGCACCCGGCCCGTGCCGCAACCCACGTCGAGCGCCAGGCCCTGCTGCGCCTCGACCAGGGCGCGGAACCACTCGACGTCGGCCTGCGGCGCGTCGCCTCCGAGGCAGTCCCATGTCTCGGCCGCCAGCCCCACCCAGGACGTGGTCATGGCATCGCCCCTCGTCACCTCTCGCCGCGCATCGTTCGCCTCGGGCCGGGGCCGCCCGGCCCGACATCGCCCCGAGGTTAGGTCCGGGCCGCCGGTCACGAGCCGCGCTCCGTCGAAAATCTTGCCGAGACGGAACCGGGTGTGACGTGCGAGGCTGCCCTTCATCGCAGCACGCCACACGGGCGGATCGGCCTTCGGGGTCGTGGTCCCCCGCGGGCAGGACGACGGCGCCTCGGCAGGGGAATCCGATGGACCACACCACGACCGATGGCAGCCCCGGCACGCGCCGCCCCACCCAGGTGGCCGCCTGGAGCACGCTGGAAGACCGACAACCGGCCTACGCCCTGATCGGCGAGGTGGACCTGGTGGTGGTGCGCTACGACGACGAGGTCTCGGTGCTCTACGGCCGCTGCCTGCATCGCGGCGCCCTCATGAGCGACGCCCGCGTGCAGGGCAACGACCTGATCTGCGGCCTGCACCACTGGGACTACCGCCTCGACACCGGCGTGTCCGCGTACGCCAACAGCGAGACGCTGCACAAGTTCAGCGCGTGGATCGAGGACGACGCGGTCTGGGTGGACGAGCACGAGGTCGACGCCTTCGCCGCCGAGCACCCGCAGCCGTTCCAGCGCGATCGGTATCACGGTCTCTATGCCGATGTCCACGGTGTCGCCGAGGAACCGTTCAACGCGTACATCCAGTCCCTCGCGCGCGGTGATCCGGCCACGCTCGGCCACGGCCCGACCTCCGCCATGGGCGTGGCGCTGACCGAGTTGCCGCGCTGGGACGACATCCAGATCCTCGCCGGCCAGTTCGCGCACCCGCCCAGGCTCGAGCACGAGTCGGTCGGCACCGAGGTCGTGATCGGCCCCAACGCGAAGCGCCCCCTGACCCTGGCGATCCCGCTCCTCGTGAGCGACATGAGCT
>JAJDER010000144.1 GCA_029259725.1 Planctomycetota bacterium
TGAACTCGTTGCCGTCGAAGCTCTCGCCCTGGAAGTAGCGCATGTAGAGCGTGTCGAACTTGCGGTAGCGCAGGGCCGCCTCGACGGTCAGCGGGCCGGTGGCGTCGTCGGGGACCTCGAAGGCGTAGTGCACCACGTCCCCGGCGCCGGGCGGGATCTGGTGGCTGTAGAGCGGGACGAAGATGTCCTGGGCGTTGCGCCGGTCGATGCGGTGGCCCTCGCGGTCGACCACGTAGCTGTTCACGAAGTGCGACCAGGGGTCGACGTCGCCCTCGGGCGCCCGACCGCCGCTGCGGCCGATGACCCGGTCGCCGTCGCGGATCACCAGGTCGAGCCAGATCTCGTTGCTGTCGGAGGTGCCCTGGGTGAAGACGTGGCCCATCTTCAGGGTGCGGATCACGGTCTCGAGCAGGTAGCGCCCGCCCGGCTGGAGCTCGGGCAGCACGGGACCCAGCGGCGCGTGGAGCGCGCCCTCGATCGTGCCGCCCTCCTTGATGCCGAACAGGTCCACGCGCATGACGCCGTCGTTGAAGGCGCGATGCGCCTCGATCACTTCCGGCGGCAGGTCCAGCAGGTGCGGGATCGCCGTGTTGGCCGACGGGAACAGGTGGTCGTGGACCGAGAGGGCGCCGCTGCCGTCGAAGTCCCGCGCGCCGAAGTCGTCCGACGCCTGGAGCGGCATGTGGCAACCGTTGCAGTTGGGCTCGGCCTGCTGCGGGTAGTAGAAGCTGGTCACGCCGTGGCCGGACACGCCCGACAGGCGGTAGGTGTCCAGGTGGTCCTGGCCGCGCAGCCACTTGTAGCCGTTGAGCTCCGGCGGCAGGTGCACCTTGTGGCAGGCCCCACAGAAGTCCTCGGTCTTGTGCAGCGGCTTGAGGAAGGTCTTCTTGTGGAAGGCCGGCTTGGCCTTCACGAGCTGGCGGTTGGTCCAGGCCAGCAGTGGGTTCTCGCTGCGCGCGAAGGGGTAGTGGCTGGGGGCCTCGATGGTGTAGTCGGCGTTGCCGCGCGGGCTGTTGATGTGGGTGATGGCGTGGCACACGGTGCAGGTGATGCCGGCGGCGGCGGTCGGGTGGTTGACGTCGTCGAAGTCGGGGTCGTCGAAGGCGCCCGAGAAGAAGGGCACCGGGTCGTGGCAGCCGGCGCAGAAGCGCGCGGCCTGCACGTCGCCGTCGCGCTCGAAGGCCACCTGCCGGGTCTCGCGCACGCTGAACAGGTAGGCCGGGTTGTTGAAGGAACCGAAGCGATGGACGCTGTTCGCCCAGCGCGCGTGGACGTCGGCGTGGCACTCCAGGCAGTAGTCGTCCATGACCAGGGTGTCGGCCGGGATGAAGTCGCCGGTGGCGGTGCGCGACAGGCTGGGGAAGAAGTACTGCTCCCCCGAGGCAGGGCCCTCGACGTTCCAGGCCTTGGGGTCCTGGCTGTGCAGGCCGAGCATGCCCAGGGCGAAGACGCCGGCCACCGCAGCCCAGCGCAGGCCCACCGACCAGTGCAGCTTCGGCCCCGACAGCCGGTGCAGCACGAACAGCCAGCCCACGACGACGGGCGCCACCACGTGGATCCAGTAGGCCACCGAACGCGCCTGCGGATCCCTGGCCGTGACCGCCTCCAGCCCCTCGATGCGCGTCAGCACCACGCCGCTGAGGAGCAGCACCAGCGTGGCGGCGAAGAGTGCGTAGCCGACGTTCACCGCGGTGCGGTTGGGCCGGTCGTGGGCGGCCTTGATGTGCGCCACGCCGAACACGACCACGATGGGGAGCATCACGAACCCGAGCAGCAGGTGCCCGAGGAACATGAGCTGGTAGAAGTAGTTCTGGTACGTGGCCCCCGTCGCGGCCTCGGCGGCGGTGACCGCGCCCAGGTACACGCCGTTCACGGTGAGCAGCGCGAACATGCCGAAGACCAGGGCCAGCAGTCGCTTCAGGCGCGGGCCGACGGCGCGGACGTAGCGCCGGCGCGTCGCCGGTCGGGCGTCGTCGGGCATCAGCGGGAACTCCGACACGGCGCGGTCAGGCGTAGCTGTGCAGGCCGACGATGTGGAAGTTGATCACGACCCAGTTGAACATCATCACCGCGGCCCCGACGACGGCCAGCAGCGCCGTCCACAGGCCCTTGTCCTTGGCCTTCTTGCGCACGTGCACGAGCACCGCGAAGACCAGGAAGGTGTTGAGCGCGAAGACCTCCTTGGGGTCCCAGCCCCAGGGTCGGCCCCAGGAGTGGTCGGCCCAGATGGCGCCCATGGCGATGCCGGCCCAGAGCATCACGAAGGACACCTCCATGAGCAGCATCGTGACCCCGTCGAAGACCGAACCGATCGACGCGGTGTCCTCCGGTGATCCGATCCGGCCCGAACCGCCGCTGCCCCCGTCCCCGGCCATCAGCGTGCCGGCACCGCCCAGCCGCACGTAGTCGGGCGCCCCGCCGAAGACGCGCCAGCCCAGGTAGAGCAGCCCCGAGGTGGCGGCCATGAAGATGAAGCCGTAGCTCCAGATGATCACGTTGGTGTGGATGTACAGCCAGATGTCGTTGAGCACCGGCATCATGTTGCCGATGCTCGCGTTGAGCGCCATCGGCAGGTAGTGCGCCGCCATCAGCGCGATCATCGAGGTCACGCCCGCGCCCAGGGACAGCACGCCCTTCCAGCTCGGGCGGCGTCGCGCGATCCAGAACTCGAGCGCCACGGCCGAGACCGAACCGAACCAGGCGGCCGTGGTCACCGCCTCGAACATGTTCGAGTTGGGCCAGCGCTGACTCACGTACCAGCGCAGCGCGAGCGCGAAGGTGTGGAAGCCGAAGGCGATCCCGAACACGACCTTGCCGGCGGCGAGCGCCCGCGGCCAGCGGTAGACGATGCCCATCAGCAGCACCACCACGCTGCCCAGGTAGATCAACCAGATCCAGGTCATGTTGTTGGCGCGGAAGTACCAGCTCTCCCAGCCGAGCCGGGCGGCGTCGGGGTAGAGCGCGGCGTTGAAGGTCGGGAGCAGGGCGCCGAGGCGCGCCACGGCCGTGTTCACGCCGAGCACGTCCTCGTCACGCCAGGCGTCCCGCAAGGCGACCCAGTCCGCGGCGAGCGCCCGCTGCAGGCCCTCGTCCGCGAAGGGCGCCGGCTCGCGACCGGGCACGCCGATGACCTCGATCACGGAGGACCACGGCGTGTTCTCGTCGCCCTCGGGCGGAGCCGCGATGCGCAGGTTGCCGAGCAGCACGTCGGGGCTGCGCCAGGCCAACGCGCCCTCGATCATCTCGACGAACCGGGCGGTCTTGATCAGGTCCCGGCTGGCCTCGGCGAGCACACCTCGCACCTCGTCGGTGAGCAGCAGGTCCTCGGAGATCAGCCCGATCTTCATGAAGTCGGCCAGCCGCGCCTCGAACGCGGAGCGGTTGGTGATGAAGCCGCGTGTCAGCAGGTCGTCCTCGGCGCGCAGCAAGCCGTCCACGATGCTCACCCGCAGCGCCTTGTTCTTGACGAAGATCACGTCCTCGCCGACGTACCGCTCGGGGCGGAAGGCCATGTCGAGGTAGGTGAAGCCGGGGGTCTGGTCCTGGTAGCGCCGCGGGCCGAGCACGAACTGCATGATCGACGAGGCGTGCGACTCGAAGGACTTCAGGCGACCCTGGGTGTGGACCGCGATCCTGCCGAAGGGCTCGAGGTCCACGGCCTGCGCGAACGCGCGCCCGCCCTCGAGCGACACCGGGCCGGGGAACGCGACCAGGCCCTCCCCGGTCGGGTGCTCCCCGGGCGCGTGGTCGTGACCGGCGTGCGGATCCTGGGCGGCGGACTGCGGCGCGGCGGCGGGCGCGGCGGCGAGCAGCAGCGCCAGCGTCGCGACGAGCAGGGTGCAGCGACGGGAGATGATCATGCGGCGTCCTTCGCGGTGGTCACTCCGGCCGCCATCAGCGCGCGCTGCTGGATGCGGCGACGGACGACCGGCTTGAAGTAGAAGGCGTAGATCATGCCGAGCACGGCGATGGCCGCGCCGAGCAGCATGACCGTCACGCCGTTGCGGTTGGCGATCCCGAGCACCGTGTAGTTGAGGCCCTGGCTGGGCACGTCGCCCTGGAAGCGCGGGGCGCTGGGCGGATCCCACTGGGCCTGGAAGTACCAGAGGCCGGCGTGCTCGGCGGGCTTGTTCATCTGCACCGGCATGGGCTCGGTCCAGGACTCGCCGTCGGTGGTGAACGAGATCTGGCTGACCCAGTCGCGGATGCTCGAGACCGTGTCGTTGAAACCACCCACGTGGCTCACGATCTCGAAGTCGTCGAGCGCTACCGCTTCGGGCAGCGCGACGCGTTGGCGCGAGAGGATCATCTCGACCCGCCGACCATCGGGCAGCTCGACCAGCTTGGGTGAGTACGGGAAGCGTCGCAGGGTCTCGTTGGCATCGCGCAGCGGATAGTGGTGGTACGGCACCCAGGCGGTCACCGGCGCGCCGCCCGCGGACAGCTCCACCTGCACCATGGAGAGTTGCACCTGCGCGTCGCGCTCGCGCTGCGTCAGGGGCACGACCTCGGGGCGCTGCTCGGCGCGCGCCCGCGGGATCAGCGCGTCCACGGTCAACAGCAACTGGCCCTGCCCCGACAGGTCCACGGGCTCACCGATGGTGACGGGGCTCCACAGCGGCTCGTCATCGCGACGGTACACGAGCACGTGCATCTCGCTCTGGCCCGGGCCCGCGACCAGCGTGACCGGAGCCTGGACCGGCGCGGACGGTCGGTAGGACATGACGATGCCGTCTTCGAGGACGCCGGTCCGGGGGGTGTCCTGGTCCTCGGCGTGCTGCTCTTCCGCGTGTGCGTCCACGTCGCGCGTCAGGCCCGGATCGTCGAAGACCCAGCGTTGGACCATCGTGGCCGTGTCCCCGGTGCCCGTGCGGATGTCGACGAAGGCCACCGAGACGTGCCGCTCACCGATCTCCAGGCCGTTCTGCAGCGTGTCGATGCGGTAGCTGTAGGGCGTGCCCTCGATCTCGGTGAACTCGAGTTCGGGATTCCCGCGCGCGGTGACCTCGGGCGTGATGAGCAGGTCGTCGCTGAAGCCGATCGACGGCACCTCGACGTGCAACACGTTGTCCACGTTGCCCAGCGCGTCGCGTTCCTCGGTGCTACCGGCCCAGCGCAGCTGCAGCAGCTCGTTGTCGCTGAAGGCGCGGCGCTCGTCGGCCGCCACGAGTTCGAAGCGCTCCTCGGGGAAGCCCTCCGACTCCAGCACCACGCTGGCCACGGGGTTGAGCCGGTCGCCACCCGCCACCCAGCGCGTGCGCATGCGCGCGTAGCGCAGATAGCTGCGGATGCGCAGCGGCACGCCCGGAAGCGGGTCGTCCGCTTCCACGGGATTGACGATCACGTCGAGCGGCGACGGCGGCGGCGGCAGCGCGCCTTCCACGTAAACGTCGGCCGGCGAGGCGATGTAGTCCTGGTACAGCGGCAGGCCCTCGACCGGGCGCTGCACCCACTCGCGCTGGCCCTGCTCGCGCAGGTAGAGCGCCCAGGACTTCTCGATGTTGTGGGCCAGGTACATCCACTCCTGCGGCTCGTAGACCAGATCCATCTTCACGCTCGGGTCGACGATCTTCTCGCCCGTGACCTTGACCGCCCGTGCGAAGGGTTGGGCCGGGTCGCCGGAGCGGATCAGGTCCTCGTCGTACTGCGGGTAGTGGGCGTGGAGGCTGCGGATGAACAGGCCGTCGGGTCCCGTGGCGGCCACGTTGACCTGGAACTCCTTCTCGCCCTTGTGCTCCTCGGAGAGCAACGGCCACTCGCGGTTGATGGACGAGACCCGGAAGCTCCAGCGGTCCGCGAGGGAACCGAGTTGCAGCGCGTTGCCGGGAACGGCGGTCAGGTAGCCGACCTCGCCGTTCGCGATCTCGATGCGGACCTGCCGGCGGACCACCGGGGCGTCGCCCTCGAGCTTGGTGCCGAAGTACCAGACACACCCGGCGCACAGGGTCAGGATGCCCACGTGGATGGTCCAGACGCCGTAGTTGAGCGGCTTGAAGGGGATCCGCCGCAGCGTGGCCGTGACCACGTTCAGGCAGATCAGGCCCAGGATCAGATCGAACGGCCACCAGTGGAACCACTCGAACTCGGTCATCTCGAACCCGCGCAGCTGCCGCACGTGGAGCTGGGCCCAGCCCTCCGAGAGCGACCAGATCCTGGCGTTCACCGGGTACCAGAGGCCGGCCGAGCCGATCGACGAGTAGACGAACAGCGTGATCAGCAGCGAAACCCCCAGCGGGATGCCGCTGAAGAGGTCGATCAGCCGGCCGAGCGGGCCGCGAGCCGGGCGGGGACGGCGAGGCTCATCGCCGGTCAGTGGGTTCATGGGAGGGCAACTTCGGGGGCGGAAACCGAGCGGAAGATTCTACCTTTTCGGGCCGCTGGGCCCCCACGCGGAGGTGAAGCGGGCACGGGCAGGGTGGCTCGATCGGGACGGGGAGCGCGGAGCGGGTCGGCGGTCGCCGTGGTCGTCCCACCCCGACACTTGAGCTGGCGTTGGCGAGCCCTACCTTGGGAGGCCGTGAAGACGATCCTGCTGGTCTCCGTGTTGGCCGCGGCCGCCCTGCTGGCCGGCTGCATCTCCGCTCCCACCTCGACGACGCCCGAGTGGGGTCGTGAGCTGCCCCCCGGGGCCCGCGCACTCCTGCCGCTCGGCCCCGACGAACCGATCCCGGACGTGAGCTGGCAGTTCCATGCCCGCTCGTCGATCCTGCCGGCCCTCGAGCGCTCGCTGTCGTGGATGGATCGCCCCTCGGCGAGGAGTCACTTCCCGATCGAGGGCATCAGCTACGACCGCGCGCGGGCCAGCCTGATGCACTTCGCCGAGGTCTTGCGCACGTCGGCCTCCGCGGCGGACTTCGGCGCGCGCGTCGAGCAGGACTTCCTGTTCCATCGCAGCGCGGGGTGGGACGGACGCGGCGGCGGCGTGCTCTTCACCGGCTACTGCAGTCCGATCCTCGACGGCAGCCTCGAGCCGGGAGGCGCGTACCGCTACCCGCTCTACGGCCTGCCCGACGACGTCGTGAAGGGCCGGGACGGCGCGATCCTCGGGCAGCGCACCGGAGCCGGCGGCACCGCTCCCTACCCGACTCGCGCCCAGATCGAGAAGGGGCGCCTGCTCGACGGGCAGGGCCTCGAACTGGCCTGGGTCACGTCGCCGCTCGATGCGTACATCGCCCACGTCAACGGCTCGACGCTGCTGCGTCTGCCCGACGGGGAGATGCACGGCCTCGGCTACGCCGGCAAGAACGGTCGTGAGTACGGTTCGCTGCGGGAAGCGCTGGTGCGCGACGGCGAGCTGGACGAGGCCACGGCCAACCTGACCACGATTCGCGCCTGGGCCGCCGCGCATCCGGACCGCGTGGAGGCCTACCTGCGCGAGAACGACAGCTTCGTGTTCTTCACTCCGTTGAACGGCAACCCGCGCGGCAGCCTGAACGTCGAGGTCACCGGCGGGCGCACCCTGGCCACCGACAAGTCGCTGTTCCCGCGCGGTGCGTTGGTCTACGTCGAGACCGACCTGCCTGCCGACTCCGGCGGCGGCCGCGTCTATCGCCAGTTCATGTTCGACCAGGACACCGGAGGAGCGATCCGGACCGCGGGCCGCGCGGACATCTACATCGGCCGGGGCGACGAGGCCGAGCGCCTGGCCGGGACGACGATGGTCGCGGGCCAGATGTACTACCTGTTCCTGCGCGATGGAGTGGCGGCGACGGCTGAGCTCACGGAGCCGCCGGGCGGGGCGCTGGCGGGGTACTGAGCGGTGGGAGAGAGCAGTCCGGGGGCAGCCGGACGGCGAGCGCGGGAGGCCTTCCGAGCGCTCCAGAGACACCTGATTCCGGCCGCGCAGGGCTCCAGACACCGAATCCGGGGCTCAATCTCGGGTGTTCACCCCATCGCGGGGGTGGCGCAGTCCGATAAGCTGGGAGCGCCGACGGACAGGGCCGTCGCGTCTCGGGCCACCGCCGCCGCGGCGGACCGGATCTGGAGGAGGAGTCATGCGCAAGTCTCTCGCGATCGCCTGTGTCACCACTCTCGGCGTCCTGCTCATGCAGGTCCCCGCCGCCAGTCAGTGATGCCCGAAGTCGGCGCCAGTTCAGGCGCCCAAGGGTCCGATCGGCGTCACGCCGGGCGTCGGCGGTGGAGCGCGGGGCGCTGCCGGTGCGATTCCCCTCAACGCGGTGCGTCAGCGCACCAGCCGTGAGCTGCTCAACGTCAGCTGGGACTACCCGGTCTACGTGAGCGAGACCGAGGCGGCCGAGGTGGCCGGCAACTACTCGCGCGCTCGCGGTCCGCGCAAGGCGCTGCCGGTCGAGAAGGCCTACCTCGAGATCACGCAGGAAGATCAGCGCCCGCTGCTCGTGCTGCGTGAGTGCGACGCGTGCGAAGGCACCGACGACGCCCTGCTGAGCACGCGCTTCGACAACGAGAAGACGATGCTCAAGGCGCAGTGGTTCCATCTGGTCAAGCTGCCCACGCACGTCACCGACGATTCGCATCCGTTCCACAACCTGTTCGGTGAGCAGGAGATGCCGCACCTCTTCCTGGCCAGCCACGACGGCAGCCGGGTGGTGCCGCTCGACGGGGGACAGTCGCAGACCGATCTCTGGCACGCGATGGACGAGCTGCTGGAGCACGCCTACCTGCCGGACCACGAGCGTTCGCTCAAGAAGCAGCTCAAGCTGCTCGACGCGCTGGACGGGCTCGACGAGGAGGAGAACCGCCTCGCCGCCGACCTGGACGACGTGATCGAGAAGAAGGGCCCCAAGGCACCCAAGGCGAAGTCGTTGCGCAAGAAGCTCGAGCGGGTTCGCGCCGAGCGCGAAGAGGCCCTCGCGGCGCGCCATGACGTCGCCGCCCTGAAGCTCAAGCCCGCCGCCGACTGAGATGGAGGCGGGTCTGGCCCTCGCCAGGGTCTCGGCCGCCCGGCCGCGACCCTGGGTGGCGCTCCTGTTCGTGCTGCTCGCCTGTCCGCTCACCGGGGCGCAGGCGGACGGGGACGAGGAGGAACCGTGGCGTGAGGACCCCTTCACGCGCAACGAGCCCGCGGCCCTGGCGGCGGCCGGCTACGAGCGCTTCCACCCGATCGAGTTCGGGGACCGCCACGGCAGCCGTGACGTGGAAGAGGTCCTCGGCGACGTCGAGATGGTCTGGATCGAGACCGAGCACTTCCGCATCGGGTCGACCCTGACCAGCTACAAGGTCCGCAACGAGGAGAAGAAGCGGATCGCCGAGGAGCTGAAGGCACTCGCCGAGCACCTGCCGCGTGTGAAGAAGAACGCGCGCACGCTCGAACCGTGGCTTCGGGCGCACCTCTACGCGCAGCGCGCGGAGCAGGCCTACGCGCAGTTCCAGGACATGCTCGGCCTCCAGGACCAGGACTTCCCCACCGAGCGCAACACCGTGGGCGAACGCGGCTACCTCGGCGAGGGGCCCTACCTCGGGCAGCCCGGCAAGTTCCTGCTGCTGCTGTTCGAGAAGCGCAGCGAGTGTGGTCGCTACGCGAAGCGCTACACGGATCTCGACAACGACACCGGCATCCGCCACACCTTCGAGCGACAGGGCAGCCTGTTGCTCGGGCTCGTCGCCGAACGCAAGCACGGCAAGGACGAGCAGGCCTTCAAGTCCGAGACCGAACTGGCCTGCGAGCTGGCCTTCAACCTGACCCACAACCTGGCCAACGGCTTCACCTACTACACCTTCTCGATGCCGGTGTGGATCACGGAGGGACTGGCGCACTACAACGGCCGCCAGGTCTTCGAGGAGGAGAACAACTTCACATTCGTGCAGGAGCTGGGCCAGGACCTCACCGTCGAGTGGGACTGGGAGCCCAAGGTGCACGGCCGCGTGCGCCACGACTTCTACCCACCTGCCGAGGAGTTGCTCAGCCGCTTCGACTGGGGCACGCTGAAGTTCAACGATCAAGTCATGCTGTGGTCGCGCGTGGACTACCTCATGTCGCTCGGCCCCGAGAAGTTCGGCCAGCTGATCCGGCGCCTCAAGCAGCGCGAGACCGGCAGCATCGTGCCCACGCCGGAGCAGCTGCTGGCCACGCAGGCGGCCGCGATCCAGGAGATCTACGGCTTCGACCTGGCCGGCTTCGACGAGGCCTGGGCACGCTGGGTCACCAAGACCTACCGCAGCAAGTGACGCCGGTCGATCTTCTGCTTCGCGCCCTCAGAACTGGAAGTACACGAAGGGCTCGACCCGATCCGGCACGCCGTACAGCACGGCCAGCACCATCGCGGCCCAGAACGCGCCTCGCCACGCCGGTGAGAGGGCGCGCTCGCGCCGGGGCTCGCCCGCACCCAGTCCGCCCGCACCCAGTCCGCGCGCGCCCAGTCCGCGCGCGACATGCAGGGCGGCCACCCCCACGACGAGCAGCAACGGCACGGTCGCGAACGGCTCCCAGGCCCAGGGCCCGACGACGGTGCGTGTCAGCACCGTCCAGGCGTTGCCCAGGCCGCCGCTGACGAACAACACCATGCACAGGTTCACGTAGAGGAAGGTGCCGGCGATGCGCAGCAGTCGCGAGGCGCCGCGCGGCTCGTCCCAGCTGCCGCGGGCCTTGAGCACGCCGCGCCGCCAGGACGTGAGCGCCAGCCCGAGTCCCGCCACGACGCCGAACACGACGAAGTGCCAGCGCGCGCCGTGCCACGCCCCGACCAGCGTCATCACGAACACCGTGCGCAGCGCCGCGACCGCACCCGAGCGTGCCCCATCGGCCACCGGCTCGTCCGCCAGCCGCCCCCCGAGAGGCCGGCTGACGTAGTCGCGGAACCAGGTCGTCAGGGTCACGTGCCAGCGGCGCCAGAAGTCGGCCGGGCTGGCCGCCAGCAGGGGCCAGGCGAAGTTCTCCGAGAGGCGCACGCCGAGCAGTCGCGCCACGCCGATGGCGATGTCGGTGTACGCGGAGAAGTCCAGGTAGATCGCGAAGGTCGCCGCCACCGTGGCGAGCGCGAGGGTGGAACCCGCCACGTCTTCGGGCGCCCCGAACGCGGTCGACACCAGGAAGAACAACCGGTCGGCGATGACGAGCTTCTTGACCAGCCCCCACAGGATGCGCTGCAGGCCCGCCTCCAGGTCCGCCGCCGATACGCGCTGCTTGCGCTCCAACTGGGGCAGCAGCGCGTCCTTGCGTTCGATCGGCCCGGCCACGAGCTGCGGGAAGAACGACACGTACAGCGCATAGGTGATCGGGTCGCGGCAGGCGCGGGTCTTGCGGCGGTAGACGTCGAGCGTCGAGGAGAGGGTCTGGAACGTGTAGAAGGAGATGCCGATGGGCAGCGCCCAGCCCAGCGGCGCGGCGGTGGACGTACCCAGCAGTGGCCCCACGTTCTCGAGCACGAAGTCGCCGTACTTGAACGAACCGAGCAGGCCGAGGTTGACGACCAGGCTGACGCCGAGCAGCAGTCGGCGGGGTCCGCGCGCCTCGGTGCGCTCGAGACCCAGGGCGACGAGCCAGTCCACCAGCGTCGACGCCGCGAGCAGCAGACAGTACGCCGGGTGCGCCGCGCCGTAGAACGTGTAGGACGCCGCGAGCAGCACGAGCCGCCCGAACCGCCAGGGCAGCACGGCCCGCGCCACGAGCACCGCGCCCAGGAGCAGGAAGAAGCCGACGCTATGGAAGAGCATCGAGGATCGCGGGCAGGAGCTCTCGGGTCATGCGAGCGTGACCGTCGCCGTCGAAGTGCGTCAGCGACACGTACTCTTCGGTGGGCACCAGGCCGGCCAGGTCCACGACGGGCACGCCGTGCTCCCGAAGGACGAAGCTCGCTCGCGCGTGGAAGGTCTCGACGAGGTTCGCCATGGACTCCGGCAGGCCGCCCGTGTCCATCGGCACCCAGACCCAGAGCAGCGGCAGGCCCGCGGCCTCGGCGCGCGCCACCAGGCGGTCGATGACCGCACGGCAGGCGTTGAGGGGTGCCGCCAGATGGTCCGCGGAGACGGTCTCGAGCCGTCTCAGGATCGCTTGCCGACCGCGGCCGCGCCGCCACGCCTCGCGGGCCACCTGGATCGAGGGCAGCGGCCCGCCGTCCTCGGCCCAGCCCGCCGGGAACTGCCGCGCGGTGGGATGCCCGAAGACCATCCGATGGTGCGGCAACTCGAGGTTCCGCGCCGCGGCGTCGAGCAGCGGACGCCGCATCCGGCCCAGTCCGCTGCCGAGCTGGATCGCGCGGACGAAGAGATCGTCGAGGCTGGTGCGCTCTCCGGTCAGCGTCGTCTCGAGCAGGGGGCGCCAGAGCCCCGGCCGCCCGGCCAGCAGGTCGATGTCCGCGCCCCCGTAGTCGAGCACGACGGCTCCCGGCCCGTCGAAGTTCTTGTAGCTCAGCGCGACGACCAGCAGATCCGCCCCGCGGTCGACGGCCTGCAGCGAGAGCACCTCCAGCTCCGTGGCGCGCAGGCCGACGCTCGCCCAGTTCTCCAGGCGGCCGCCCGGGTGCCGCTCACGCAACCGCGTGTCGAGCCGCGCCGGATAGCAGGCCTCGGGGTCGTGCAGCTCCAGCCCCAGGGCCTGCGAGTTGCCCAGCAGGACGACCAGCGGGTCAGCCGGCGTGGCGGGCGCGCGCGTGTACTCGGGCCAACCGCGGCGATTCCACGCGTTGCGCGGAGAGTCCGCGGCCGGGCGGGCCTCGCCGTAGGGCGACGCGAGACGCGCGACGAGTTCGGCCAGGCCGAGGAACAGCACACACCAGGAGCAGGGGCTCTTCGCGAGGCGCCCGATCATCCCGCGCGAACCGCCCGGACTCCGCTAGCCATTGCCGATCACGCAGTCGAGCGCGTTGGTGAGCTTGAAGGACGCGCCACCCCCGCTCGACGCCCCCTGCGCACAGAAGGGGATTCCGAGGATGCTGCCGTCGTTCGGGACGGGGAGCAAGAAGGGTGTTCCCGGCGCGAAGTTGGGGAGCAGGGCCAGGGACGGCAGTGAGCAGAGCAGCGTGCCCTTGGCGCCAAGCGGCACTTCGGTCGGAGCGAGCGACACGATCAGGAAGTCCACCGATGCGGCGGGCTCGAAGCTCGTGTGGTCCACCACCGGGTCCCAGATGGCGCCGGCCAACGGACCCGAGGACTGGCCCGGAAGCAGCGCCGCCGGGTTCGGCGGAGTGCCGACGCGCACGTTCTCCAGGGCCGACACGGTCACGAACAGATCGGGCCGCCAGTGCTGCAACGAGCAGCGCATGCGCGTCACCTGCTCGGGCGTGAACTCCCACAGGCACGGATCGTCGGTGTAGTCCATGTAGTTGTGGAAGGGATCCGCGCTGCCGCACGAACTCGGAGACGACGGGCAGCCCGACGTCGACGAGGACTGGCTGTTGGTGTCGCAGATCAGGTCGCCCTGGGTGTTGCAGGCCGTGCCGCAGCCCTCGAAGGTGTGATAGAGCCCGAGGTAGTGGCCGATCTCGTGCGTGGCCGTGCGCCCCATGTTGAGCGGCCACCCGGCGGTCGCCTCGCGCCCGACCGCCTCCCACCAGAGCACGACGCGATCCTGCGTCTGGCCCGCCAGTCCTTCCGAGGGGAAACCCGGAACGTACCCGTAGCAGCAGGGCGGCGCGTTGGTGAACACGTTCAGGTATCGGTTCGTGTCCCACGCCAGCGGCGTCCAGTAGTTGCCCGAGTCCTGGTACCAGCTGTCGTTGGTGGTGTAGGTGATGCCCGTCGTGGGCTGGCCGGCCGGATCGGTGGTGGCCAGGTGGAAGCGGATCAGGCCGTTGCTCCCCGGGGCGCCCGGCGTGCCGGGCAAGGCCTGGAAGTCCTCGTTCAACACGTCGATCTGATCCTGGATCGTCTCCGCGCCCAGGAAGCCGTCGCCCGAGCTGTGCTGGATGACGTGGAACACGACGGGGATGTCGTAGAAGAAGGTGGGCTCGTACTCGGGCTGCGGCGTGTTGACGAAGTAGCCGCAGTCGGACGGCGCAAGGGCGAGGCCTGGGAGCGGGGTGCGCGACGGCGTGCCGCAGCGGGCGCGCTGACCCTGGGCGGGCGCGGGAAGCGCCACGATCGCCAGCGCGAGGAGCGCGGCGAGCAGCGTCTGGGGTGTCGGGCGTGTCGGGCGTGTCGGGCGGGGCGTCAGGAGGGGTTGCGACATGGGGAGGCCGTCCGTTCAGGGTGCGCGCCGGAGAAGCGGGTCCAGGTCATGCTACGTGCGAGTCGCGGTCTTGTCGCGCCGGCTACCGCGGCGAGTGACACCCGTCGTGGGCGAGCAGCTCGCGCCAGACCTCGAGAGTCCGCGCCGCGGCCGCGGACCAGGGGAACGAGCGCGCGAGCGCCCGCCGCGCGGCCTCCCCGCGACCGGTTGCCGCGTCCTCGATCGCGCGGTCGATGGCGTCGGCCAGCACGTCGACGAAGCTGCCGCCGTCCGCCACCGGCGGGGTGTCGAGCAGCGTGGCCAGACCCGACAGCGCCTCCTCGAACGCGGCGATCCGACTGGCGACCACGGGCGTCCCCACGGCGAAGGCCTCCAGCGGCGTGACCGGCGTGCCCTCCTCGTCGTTCAGGTGGACCAGCACCGAGGCCGACGCGACGATGCCTGGTAGCCGGTCCTCGCCGGGAAGGTCCCAGGACACCGCGCCGCCCAGCGTGGAGCGCGCCAACCGCTCGGCGAAGGCGCCCCCGGAGCCGGCGCCGGCGAAGTGCAGCCGACAGCGTCGGCCCCCACGGTGCAACGCCTCGACCGCCTCCAGGATCAGTTCGGGTCGCCGCTGGGGCCCGGGCGCGCCGAGCACGAGCACCAGGGCCGGATCGGCGCGCGGCGGCGGTTCCGTCAGTTCGCGGGCCCAGTGGTCGCACCCCACCGGGACCCGGCGCACGCATCCGGGCGCCACGCCCAGGCGGCGCGTGACCTCGTCGGCGAAGTGCTCGCTGGCGACGAGCACGGCGGCGGCACCCTGCAACTCCCGCGAGAGCGACGCCTCCGACGCGCTGCCCTCGGGCGGCAGCTCGGAGAGGGCCACGGTCCACGGCGCGCGCGACACCCTGAGCAGCGGCAGGCGCACCTGGTGGAACAGGTCCACGCCACCCGCCAGCCGGTCCGCGCCGAAGCCGACGCGTCCGAGCAGGTCCACGGCGCGACGCGGCCACGGGCGCGACAACCGCCGGGCCCGATCCCCGATGCCCTGCAGCCCGAGGGCGGACTCGGGCACCGCCGCCGGCGCGCGGCCGATCTCGAGCAGCGCCAGCTCCGGCGCGTCGTCCAGCCGCACCAGCGCGCGCACGAGTTCACGGGCGTAGCGCCCCACGCCGGGCGCGTGGCTCACCGCCGGTCGATAGTCGATGCCGATGCGCAGGACGGCCGCCCCCCCGAGAGGCCCGCCATCCTGCTCGGCCCGACGGACCCGGTTCAAGGTTCGCGCGTGGATGCCTCGACCAGCCTGCCCCACCGCCGGTCGGCCTCGGGGAGCAGGCCGCCCTCCTCGGTCCACGAGGCACGCGTGTCGTTGAAGAAGCCCTTGTAGAAGACGAGCAGCCGGCCGTCCTCGATCAGGAACGAGGTCGGGTCGATCTCGACCAGGTCCCCGGCCTTGGCCACGGCGTAGGCGCAGTAGCCGCCGAAGTGGGGCTCGTAGGCACCGGGGTCGGCCACGAAGCGCTCGCGGTTGCTGCGGTTCGCGAAGTAGTAGACGACGCCATCATGCTCCACGGCCAGCTCGGCCTTGCCCTTGGCGGGCCTGCCGCCGCCGGCCGGGAAGTACGCCACCGGGTCGTAGCCCGTCAGCGCCAGGGCGCCGTCGCCGAGGTTGAACAGGGTCAGGTCGCGGGTCGTGGCCGCCGGTGCCGCCTCGCCCGAGATCGACGTCCAGGAGCGATCGGCCTTCGGCAGCAGCTCGGCCTCGTCCTCGATCCACAGGTCGCGCGGATCCGAGAAGGTGCCGGTCGTGAACACGAACAGCCGCCCGCCGCTGACCACGAACTCGGTCGGCTTGGGATCGACCTTCTGGCCGGCCGCCATCGCGTAGGCGCACCATCCACCGTAGGCGGGCTCGTAACGGGTGGGATCGGCCAGGAAGGCCTGCTTGTTGGCCGGGCTCGCGAAGCGATAGGTCACGCCCGCGTGGCCCAGCTGATGGTCGGAGGAGCCCCGCGCGGGCTCGCCGCCACCCTCGGCGCGGTAGGAGACCGGGTCGTAGCCATCGAGGGCCAGGGCGTCCTCACCGAGCCGATAGTGGTCGATTCCGGAACGATCCGCCGTGCCGGTCGACTCGCGATCCTGGGCTGGAAGCATCGTCGCGAACAACAGGGCCGCGGGCAGGGCAGACAGCAGGGCGTGGGTCAGGGTCAGGGTCGAGCGCATCCGAGGTCCTCCTCCATGGGTGAGCCGCCCTCCGATCCCGAAGGCCCGCCGTGGTCACGGCAGCACTGGCGCACAGCCGCCTCGCTCTCCGGGACAGCGCCTGCTCCGGGCCGCAGCCGCTGCGGATTCGTGGCCTCCCCGCCACGGGATTGCGAAACATGAGGTGCCCGCCGGACAATGAAGGCGAGGAATCCGGGGAACGTCGCGACCGCCGCCGGCATCGGTTGAACCCCGCCCCTCCGTGCCCGACCATCGCTGCTCCATGTCCGAAGCCAGCCCCCACCGCGCCGCCGCCCCCGAGCCACGCCCGGATGCGTCGCTCGAGCCGACACCGGGCACGGGCATCGACGCGGCGATCTTCCCGCCCCACGCGGCCCAGATCCCGCGCGAAGTCCACGACGAGGGCGGCTACCGCGTGCGCTTCGCCCGGACCCACGAGGAGCTCGATCGGCTGCTGCGCCTGCGCTTCGAGGTCTTCAACCTCGAACTGGAGGAGGGCCTCGAGACCAGCCACCTCACCGGCCGCGATCAGGACGCCTTCGACCTCCACTGTCACCACCTGATCGTGGAGGACCGCAAGACCGGCGAGATCATCGGCACCTACCGCATGCAGGCCGCCGACACCGCGCCCGAGCGCGCCGGTCTCTACACGGCCACCGAGTTCGACCTCGCGCGCCTGCCCGGCCACGTCGTCTCCACCGGGATCGAGATCGGGCGCGCCTGCATCCACGCCGAGCATCGCAAGCAGCGCGTGCTCTTCGCCCTCTGGAAGGGGCTGGCGACGTACATGCGGCACAACCGCAAGCGGTACCTCTTCGGCTGCTGTTCGCTGACCTCGCAGGACCCCGCCGACGGGCTGATCGCGTGGGAGTGGTTGCGCCGCGGCGGACACCTCGACCCGGAGCAGCGGGTGGGTCCGCTGCCGGGCTTCGAGTGCCGCGGCCCCGCCCCGAGCGAGGCCGCCGTGTCCGCCTTCCGGATCCCCGCGCTCTTCGGCACCTACCTGCGCTACGCCTCGACCGTGGCCGGCCCGCCCGCCATCGATCGCCTGTTCAAGACGATCGACTTCTTCGTGGTCTGCGACACCTGGAAGCTCGGCGACAAGACCTACACGTTGTTCTTCGGCGAGCCCCCGCCGCGCCCATGAGCAGGCCCCGCTCATGAACGCGCTGCGCACGGTGCTGCGGTTGATCGCCTTCGGCCTGCTCACGGCCGTACTCACCCTCGCGCTCGCCGTCCAGGCGCTGGTGTTGTTCGCCGCGCCGCGCGCTCGTCGCCACGCCTGCAGTCGGCTGTTCGGCGCCTGGTGCGGCGCGATGCTCCCGGTGCTCGGGATCCGCGTGTCCACCGAGGGGCCGCGACCCACCGCCCCGTTCCTGCTCGTCTCGAACCACGTCAGCTACATCGATGTGGTCGTCTACGGGGCGCAGCTCCACGCGGCCTTCGTGGCCAAGTCCGAGGTGGCCCGCTGGCCCGGGATCGGACCGCTTGCCCGCTGGGTCGGCACGATCTTCGTGGACCGCCGGGTGCAGCGCGACGTCGCGCGCGTGAACTCGGCCATGGACGCCGCGCTCGCGGACGGCCTGGGCGTGGTGGTGTTCCCCGAGGGCACGAGTTCGGCGGGCGACAGCGTGCTGCCGTTCCGCTCGTCGCTGCTGCAGCCGGCCGCTCGGGCCGGCCGGCCGATCGTGGCCGCGGCCATCGGCTACCGCACGCCCGCCGGCTCGCCGCCGGCCCGCGAGGCCGTGGCCTGGTGGTCCGACATGACCTTCACCCGTCACTTCGGGGCCCTGCTGGGCCTGCCCGGCTTCGAGGCGACGGTGCGCTACGGCCCGACAACCCCGGCCGACGCCGACCGGCGTGCTCTCGCGCGCCGCCTGCACGCCGAAGTGACGGCCCTGCATGCCGGTGAGGCCGCCGCTCCCCCGATTGGCCACCGAATCGAGGCTCCGGCATCCGTATCATCGTCCGCGGCGCTCCGGTCGCCACCGGAGGCGCACCATCCGGCGCCCGATCCAGCGCGCCAGCCCCAGCCACTGCTCCCGACACCGCTCCAGACACCGCCGCAAACGCCTCCGCAGACGCCGCCGACGACGCCGCCGACGACGCCGTCCGACCCACGGCCGGCGTCGCACCCGCCCCTCGCCCTCGACCCGCAAAGAGAGACCTCATGTCCCTGACCGGCGACAGCATCGCCCTGCTCGGCCAGGCCGACGACCTCCTCGAGCGCATCGACGAGTCGTTGCTGCGCGCCACGGCGCCCGGCTTCGAGTCGGGCAGCATTGGCGCCCAGCTCCGGCACGTGCTCGACAGCTACGGGTGTTTCCTGCTCGGCCTCGAGAGCGGCCAGGTCGACTACGAACGCCGCGAGCGGGACCTCGCCGTGGAGAGCGAGATCGAGGCGTGCCGCGCTCGGGTGGCCCAGGTGACGACCCGGCTCGGCCAGGTCGCCGATGACGCGAGCCGTCGCCCGGTCCAGGTGCGGTGCGACACCGACGGTTGCGCCGGCGCACCGGGCGTGGCCAGCGACTCCACCGTCCGGCGCGAGCTGCAGTTCCTGATGAGCCACGTGATCCACCACTTCGCGCTCATCGCCGTGATCCTGCGGCTGCACGACTTCGATCCGGGCGAGACCTTCGGCGTGGCCCCCTCGACGCTGGCTCACTGGAAGCGCTCGTCGGAGCACGTGGGCTGAAGCGTTCCCTCCCGCGCGGGCTGCTGGCGGCCTATCTGATCGCGCTGGCGCTCTCGCACATCTGGCGCGCGACGCACCCCGAGCCGGCCCCGCAACCCGGGATGGACGGACCCGACACGGCGCGGGTGGCGGTGACGCAGCCCTTCGACGCCGTCCTCGGCTACCGCGAACTGGGCCCCGCGCCGTCCGACGCGCCCACGCTCCTGCTGCTCCACGGCAGCCCGGGCCGCAAGGAGAACTTCGCGGTGCACGCGCCGCGGCTCGCGCGGGACTTCCACGTGGTCGTCCCGGACATGCTCGGCTTCGGGCGCAGCAGCCGCGAGGTGCCGGACCACTCCGCGCGGGCGCAGGCGACGGCCATGTTCGCGCTGCTCGACGAGCTGGGCGTCGAGGACGTCCACGTCGTCGGCTACAGCCTCGGCGGCGCCGTGGCGCTGCGCATGGTGGAGAGCGATCCGGGCCGCATCGCCTCGATCACGTTGCTGTCGTCGATCGGCGTGGTCGAGCTCGAGCTGCTCGGCGACCACCACCTCAACCATGCGCTGCACGGTCTTCAACACGGACTCGTCGTCGCTGCGCTGGAGGGCGTCCCGCACTTCGGGGCCTGGGACGGCGGCTTCTTCGGCACCGGCTACACGCGCAGCTTCCTCGACACCGACCAGCGCCCGTTGCGAGCGGTGCTCGAGACGCTCGACGGCCCGATGCTCGTGATCCACGGCGAGCGCGACTTCCTCGTGCCGCCCGAGGCCGCGCGCGAACACCACCGGCTCGTGCCCCAGAGCGAGCTGGTGCTGAACGCCGAGAGCCACTTCATGGTGTTCCGCGAGGACTCCGACGTGGACATCGTGCTGGCCGACTTCGTGCAGCGCGTCGAACACGGCGAGGCGACGACACGGGCCCACGCCGACCCCGGGCGTCGCGCCCGGGCCGCCGCGCCCTTCGACCTCTCCGACGTGCCCCCCGCCGGCGGCATGCTGCTGGGCCTGATCCTGGTGCTGCTCGCGGCGTCGACCCTGGTCAGCGAGGACCTGACCTGCCTCGCCGCCGGCCTGATGGTCGCGCGCGGCCGCCTGCCCTTCCTCGAGGCGACGCTGGCCTGCTTCGCCGGCATCGTCATCGGTGACATGCTGCTCTACCTCGCCGGGCGCTGGATCGGCCGCCCCGCGGTGGCCCGCGCGCCGCTGCGCTGGATGCTGCGCCCCGCCGCCGTCGAACGCTGCGCCCAGTGGTTCGCGCGCCGCGGTCTGGGCGTGGTGTTCATCAGCCGGTTCCTGCCGGGCCTGCGCCTCCCGACCTACTTCGCCGCCGGCATCCTCGGCCAGGGATTCTTCTCGTTCACCCTCGCCTTCCTCGCCGCCGCCGCGCTGTGGACGCCGCTGCTGGTGGGCTTCGCGGTGCTGGCCGGCGCCGAGGCCACGCCGGTGGCGCTGCTGCTCGACCGCGGCCTGCTCGGACTCATCGCGGCGCTGCTCGGACTGCTGCTGCTGCTACGCCTCGCCATCCCGCTGTGCAGCCACCGCGGACGACGCATGCTGGTCGGTCGCTGGCGCCGCCTGAGACACTGGGAGTTCTGGCCGCCCTGGGCGTTCTATCCCCCCGTGGTGCTGGGCGTCCTGTGGCTCGCGCTCAAGCACCGCAGCCTGGCCCTGGTGACCGCCGTCAACCCGTCCATCCCCGACGGCGGTTTCGTGGGTGAATCCAAGGCCGACACCCTCGCCGCGCTCGGCGCCGTGGTGACGCCGGACGCCCCGCGCCCGGCCTCGCACGTCGCGGCCACGCTCGTCCTCGACGAGGCGCCATCGCTGGCGCCGGCAGTGGCGGCGGACCCCGCTCTCCCCGACCTCGGAGCCGAGACAGCGTGGGAAGCCATGAGCGCGGTCGGCCTCGCTCTCCCCGTGGTGCTCAAGCCCGACATCGGCCAGCGCGGCGAGGGCGTCACCATTGCCCGACAAGCCGAGGACGTCGCCCGGCACATGGCCAGCGCGTCAGGTCGCACGCTGATCCAGGAGTACGTCCCCGGCGTGGAGTACGGCGTCTTCTATGTGCGTCGTCCGGACGAACCGCGCGGCCACGTGGTCTCGATCACCGAGAAGGCGCGGCCGATGGTCACCGGCGACGGGGAGCGCACCCTGGAAGAGCTGATCCTCGACGACGAGCGCGCCGTCGCCATGGCTCGCACCTACTTCGATCTCCACGCGGACCACCTGCTCGACGTGCCCCCCGCGGGCGCGACCATCACGCTCGCCGAGCTCGGCACCCACTGCCGCGGCGCCATCTTCAGCGACGGCGCCGAGCTGCTGACGGATGCGCTCGAGCAGGCCGTCGACGAGCTGGCTCGCCGTGATCCGGGCTTCTTCTTCGGTCGTTTCGATGTGCGGGCCCCGAGCGCCGAGGCCTTCATGGGCGGTGAGTTCCTTGCAGTGGAGTTGAACGGGCTGACCTCGGAGATGACGCACGTCTACGACCGGCGTTACTCGGTCGTGCACGCCTGGCGCACGCTCGTCGACCAGTGGCGGCTGGCGTTCGAGATCGCGGCGGCGAACCGCGCGCGCGGGGCGAGGGTCACGCCCCTGCGGGAGCTGGCGGGTGCGGCGTGGCGGTTCCTGACCGGGCGGGCGGGCTGAGAGCCGGGTCCGTGGGCGGATTCCAGGTCGGGGCGACCCGCTCCCGGGGCTACGCTGTCCGGCGATGGAGACTCGACGCCCCGCCATCCCCGCCCACGACCCCCAGCTCGGCGGACGCCTGCGTGGGATGCTCGTCTGCTTCCCCGCCATCGCCTACACGTTCTGCTGGTCGATCGTCGTGCTGCTGCTGCTGACCTGCTTCCCGCGCTGGAGCGCGACCCGCTGGTGGGGCTGGCTGCACCGCTGGGGTCGCTGCATGCTGTGGCTCACGGGCCTGCGCCTGGAGACGCACGGGCTACCACGCATCGAGGCCTCGGCGCCGTGCCTGGTCATGTTCAACCACCAGAGCCTGCTCGATCTCGTCGTGCTGGCCACCACCTGGCCCGCCGGCGCGACCGTGCTCTACAAGCGCGAGTTCCACCGCATCCCGTTCATGGGCCGCGCGATGCGTCGCGCCGGGATGATCCCGATCGACCGCTCGAACCCGGATGCCGCGCGCAGCAGCCTCGACGCGGCCGCGGCCGAGGTGCGCGAGCGTGGGCGCGTGGTGCTCATCGCGCCCGAGGGCACCCGTTCGCGCCGCGGCGGCCTGCAGGACTTCAAGCTCGGACCGTTCCATCTCGCCTGCGCGACGCGCGTGCCGATCCTGCCCTTCATCACCCGCGGTGTCGCCGAGGTCCTGCCCATGGGTCGCTTCGGCCCCCACACCGGGACGATTCGCGTCGACGTGCTGGAGCCCATCGACACGAGCGAGTGGAACGCCGCAGACGTGCGCACCCACGCGGCCGGCGCGCGCGACGTGTTCCTGGCGTGGCTCCCGCCGGCCGAGGGCAGCGCGACCTCGGGGAACTCGGCGTGAACGACCCGGGACGCGCGGCGTGAACAGTCGGATCGCATGGTGGGTGCTCGGCGCGTTCATCGTGGCCGCGGGCGCCACGCTGCGCTTCTGGGGACTGGGCGACCTCGGCATCTCCCAGTGGGACGCGGGCACCTACGTCGCGGGACCGCTCGGCATCGGGCCCTACGGCAAGGCCGAGATCCTGCTGTTCTACGCGCCGCCCCTCGTGCCCTGGCTGCACGAGCTGTTGTTCGCACTGAACGGGAGCCCCAGCGACACGCTGGCTCTCGGCCTGCACGCGCTGATCGGGACGCTCACCGTGCTGGCCACCGGAGTCCTCGGCTGCCGCCTGCTGGGACGTCCGGCGGGCTGGGTCGGGGCCGCCGCGCTGGCGGGCATGGAGTACCACGTCGTGTACTCGCGCCAGCCGCTGACCGAGGCGAGCTACACGCTGCTGTTCGTGCTCGCGATCGGCGCCGGCTTCGCGGGCTGGCGTGACGGCCGCATGCGCGCATGGATCCAGTGCGGCCTTTGGACCGGCGCGGCGTGCCTGGTCAAGTACCACGGTTTCTTCCCGCTGGTCGTGCTCGCCGCATTCGCGCTGCTCGTGCGGCGGAGCCCATCGGGCGGGGCCTCGGCGAAGCGCGGGTTGCTGCTCGCGGGCCTGGTCACCGCGCTGCCCGTCGCGGCGCTGCTCGTGCTTGTCGCGAACGAAGTTGGGCTGGCCGCGTTCCGCGAGAACCGCGCGCAGTGGCTGCCCGAGCCCGGCCTGTACCTGATCCCGCAGACGGCGCGCTACCTGTTCGCGTGCCTCACGGCGTGGGTCTCGCCCGTCGTGCTCGTTGCGGCGGTGGTCGGCGTGTTCGTGCTCGCCGCCCGTCGGCGACCGGGCGGCGTGATCGTGCTGCTCTGGCTGGCGCTCTTCGTCGGCACCCTGCCGCTCTACAAGAACTACCCGCGCCTGCCCGTGCCCATGCTGCCCGCGCTGGCCCTGGCCGCGGGCGCCGGCCTGGTCGCGCTCGTCGGGCGACTGCGGGCGAAGGCCGGCGAGACGGCCGCGGCCACCGCGGTGCTGGCCGCCTTCGTGCTGGCCGCCGACGTCGGCAGCCTCCGTGACACGCTCTCCGTCTCCGACCGCGGCTACGCGGACCTGGCGCAGTGGTTGGGAGCCGTCCGGGAACCGCCAGGTCAGGCGCTCGGAACCGGCGGCGAAGTCACTGTCGGCCCGGCTTCACCGCACCCCGACATCCTGGTCACGCAGCACGCCGTGCTCCCCTACCTGCTCGACGCGCCCCACCCGTTCGTCTGCTACGACGAGCCCGAGGCCCTGCAGGCTCTTCAGCGCGGGGAGTTCCGGCACCTCGTCTTCGACCTGCGCTCGCTCTTCGCTCCGGACTTCACGGCCTGGCGTGACGCCCATCGCGACGAGCTCGAGCGCGTGGCGACCCTCGACAACCCGCTGCCCGAAGCGTTCCTGGTCAACGCGGCCGGCTTCGAGGCGCTGGACGACCTGCGCGATCCGGACACGTCCGCCGCGCGGCGCGAGGAACTCACCACGATCCGTGTCTGGCGCCGTCGCTGACCGGAACCCACAGCGCCGCGACGGGCTACTGGATCGTCACCGCCACCGGGTGCGTCACGTGGCGCAGCTTCTTCGGGAAGCTCGGCGCGCTGCTGTCGAGGCTGATCGCCGCGAAGTACATGGTGAGTCCGGAGATCTCGGGCAGCGGCGGCAGGTTGACCTGCGCGGTGGCGCGGCCGTTGCCGTCGAGAGTGCCCTGGAAGTCCACGAACAGACCCGCGTTCGGGAAGTCGAGCGTGAGCTGGAACAGCACGTCCGGCGCCAGCTCCAGCTCGCGGTTCTTCGGCAAGGGGATCGCGGGCGACGTCGCGGTGCTACCGAGCAGGATGTAGTCGAGGAACTCACCGCCCGGAAGATCCAGATCCAGCGTGAAGGCCTGCCCCGGCGCGGGCGTACCGCCGATGGTGATCGGCTCGAAACGATACGGCTGCGCGAAGATGTCCTGCTTCGGGTTCCCGCCCTCGGTGCCGTTGCCGGTCCAGGCGAAGACCATGTGCTCGAAGGCCTCGTCCATGACCACGTCGGGGAGCGTGAAGTCGTCGAGCGTGTTGGTGCTGACCACGAAGGCCGCGCCGATGCGCTGGTCGTGTCGGTCGATGCGCTGCCCGAGCACCCGGTGGTTGCCCGTGGAATCGTCCTCGAACAGGACCACCGCGTTGCCGAGCCAGTCGACCGCCACGTTGGGCCAGAACTGGTCCCCGGCGGTGATCGTCTCGTTGACCAGGAACTCGGGGCCGAGCGGCGCGCCCAGCGCGTCGAAGCGCCGGGCGAAGACGCCGCGACCGTCGCCGTCGTTCTCGTGGTCCTCCCAGACCAGCAGGAAGCGCCCCATGCCGTCGCTCACCAGCCGCGGCTCGCGCTGCGCACCCTCGAAGACGGTCTCGTGGATCAGGAACTCGGTCGACTGCAGCGCGTTGCCCAGCTCGTCGTACACGCGGCCGAAGAGGTTGGTGCCCGAGCCCGGGCCGTTGCCCCCGTGATCGACCCAGACCGCGAAGACCGTGCCCATGCCGCTGGCGGCGGCGACGGTGTCGATCTGCGCGTTGTTGTCGAAGGTGTTGACCTCGATCTCCGGCGTGAGCGGCAGGCCGTCGTCGTCGTAGACGCGGATGTAGGCGTCGCCGTCGTTGTTGCCCGACCAGGCGATGACGAAGCCGCCGCCCGGCATGGGCTGGATCAGGGGTTCCCACTGGCTCGCGACCCAGGTCTCGTTGACCACGAACTCCGGACCGAGGGGCACGCCGAACTCGTCGAGCACCACCGCGGCGATGCCCATGTTGTCGCCGTCGAACGCCGCGCGGTCGGACCAGGCGACGAAGGTGTTGCCGCCCTCGCCGAGCGCGACGTCGGGCTCGTCCTGGATGCCCGTGCCGAAGCTGGCGTTGGCCATCAGGTCACCGGTCAGGGGCGTGCCGTCGACGCTGAAGAGGCGCGCCCACACGTCGTTCAGGTTGAGCGACGAGTGCCACGCGAAGGAGAGCCGCTGCAGTTCCCGGTCGGCCGCGATGCGCCCCTGCTTCTGCGTGAAGTTGACGCCCTCGTTGGCCACCCACGCGTCACCGTCGGAACCGAAGGCGCCCTGCGCGGCGAGCGCCGGCGCCAGCACGACCGCCAGCACGACCGCCCGCACGACCGCCCGCACCCCTGCCGCACCGAACACGCGCAGCGTGCCAAGGCGAGCGCCGCATCGGCGGGCGACGCGTCGGCTGACACCGAGTCGGCGGGCAACGGGTCGGCCGGTGAGGACCATCGGGCGGCGCTCCGCAGGGAGGGACGGGCTGCGTCCGCATCGACCATCGCGAACGGCCGGCTGGAGCCGTCCCCGATCGTATCACCCCCGCGAAACCGTGCTCACTCCAGGATCGGCCGCACGCGGATGTTCCGGAACTCGACCGGGGCGCCCTCGCTCTGCAAGCCGATGGGCCCCGACGCCACCTCGCACCAGCTGGCGACGTTCTGCACCTGCCCGTTCACCTCGAGTTCGAGATCGCGCCCGTCGAGCCGGATGCGGTAGCGGTTCCACTCGCCCAGCGGGGCCTCGTTGCAGGGCAAGAGCTTCGTGGTGCGCCGTCCCTCGGTGCGCACTTCGTCCACCTCCATGTCGACCTGGCCGATGTTCCAGATGTCGCCGGCGTTGCGGTGGTGCAGCTGCGCCTCGATCGAGCGCGGCCAGACCTCGTCCTCGCCGCCGATGCGCAACAGCACGCCCGAGTTGCCCGGTTGCCCGGCGAAGCGCCACTCGAGCTCCAGCTCGAAGCTCTCGTAGGACGCGACGGTGCGCAGGTACCCCACCGGTTGGCCCACGCAGGCGAGCACGCCGTCGCCCGCGCGCCAGGTGTCGGTGACGGGCACCGACGGATCGGTGCTGAAGGCGGTCCACCCGCGCAGGGAGTTCCCGTCGAACAGCGTCTCCCAGCGACCGAAGCGCGGCGCGCCCTTGGGCTCACCCAGGAACGCGACGAGATCGGCAAGCTGCTGCGGGTCCAGACCCAGCGCGATGTTGTCGGGCATCAGGGAGTGCTGCTGCCGCCAGCGATCGACCACCTCGTCGGTCTCGACCACGTGGCGCACGCCCAGGCTGTCCTTGATCACCACGCGCGCGCCGTCGGCCAGCAGGAAGCCGGTGAGCATGCGTCCGTCGGCCAGCTCGAAGACCCAGCCCTCGTACCCGAAGGCGATGCCCGCCGACGGGTTGAGCATCGCGTCGAGCAGCTCGAGCTTGCCGTACTTGTCGCGGATCAGCGAGAGGTCGGGCCCCACGTCGCCGCCGCGCCCCTCGAAGCGGTGGCAGCTGAAGCACGCCGCCGCCGTGGACAGGAACACCTGCGAGCCCCGATGCGGGTCACCCTGCAACTGCGCCAGCTCGTGCACCGGCGGCATCGGCTGGCGCGCTTCCGGGCGCTCGAAGACCAGGCTGGCCAGCGCGCGCACGCCCAGGTCCGGGTTGCGGAAGATCGACTCGGCGACCAGCTCCAGGGTCTCCGGATCCAGCTCGCCGGTCCCCGCACGACGCACGATCCAGGTGCCGCCCTCGGGATGCAGCGCGAGCCGTTCGGCGGCCTCCTCGCGTGCATCCTCGTCGGCGTCCGGGTCGAGCAGCGTCGCCGTGAGCTCGGCCATGGGGAAGGGTTCGGGCCGGGCGTCGGCGTACACCAGGAACTCGATCGTCGCGCCGCAGTGACCCTGGATGCCGTTGTCGTCGATCGCCGCCGTGGCCAGGAAGCGCTCGTAGCCCTCGGGGAGGGCGAACACGATCTCGCTGTCGGCGTGGGTGCCGATGCCGTCGGTGAAGATCTCGCCCAGCACGTCGAGCGCGCCGCCATCGCAGTCCTCGCCCACGCGCACGCGGCCCCAGCCCGCCTCGGCCGTGAGCCACGGGAGGTCGGTCAGCAGCAGGACGCCGGCGGGACCGACCAGGCGCGGGTTCAGCCAGTCGCCCCAGTCGCAGCCGTTTCCGTCGCCGCCGTCGCGCACCACCAACCCGAGGTGCGCAGCGCCGGTGATGTCGATGCCCACCCGGACCGAGCGCACGCTCGCGTCCACGGGCCCGCTGCGCCAGCGCAGGTCCTGCTCGCCGAAGGCGGCGCGGTCGAGGTGGCGCGCGAGATCGAAGCGGCGCCAGTCGTTCCCGTCGCGGTGGTGCACCCAGAAGCCGGCCAGCTCGCGGGTGTCCTCGGGGCCCGCCTGGGCCAGGGCGAGCATGGCCTCGGCAGCGCTCTCCTGCCGGTGGAAGGCCAGCGCCGTGATGGCCTGCACGCGGTCGTCATGGGAGTAGGACTCGTCGGCGGCGCGCTCGACCCAGGCGGGCACGAGCGCCGGCGGACGGACACGCCAGGCCAGCGCCGCCGCGCCGGCGCTCCACCCACCGGGCGCTTCGGTGAGTCCGTGGATCGTGTCCGGCCCGAAGTGCTCGGCGTGACCGTCCCAGGCCAGGCCGACGGCCTCGAGCAGCGTGCGGTCCTCGGCGCCGGACTGCGCGGCGAGGGCCGCAAGCCAGCGCAGCATCGGGCCGGCGGCATCCCAGGAGGTGTCGGCCAGGCCGCAGGCCAGCTCGCGCACCACCGCCGAGTCCGGAACCGCCGAGCCCAGCGAGAACAACAGGTCCGTCGAGGTCACGCCGACCGACCGCAGCGCACGCACGGCGGCCACGGCCTGCTCGCCCTGCCAGTCGAGCGCGTCGCCCAGCCGGATCACGCGGGCCGGGCCGGCCCGCTCGGCGTCGATCCGGGCGAGCAACCAGACCGCGCGCACGCTCACGAACGGATCGGGATCGGCGAGCAGCCTCTCGAGGCCGGGTACGGCGGCCGCGCCGAAACCCTCCAGCGCGGTGAAGCCCTCCGCGCGCGCGGCCAGGTTGGGGCTGCGCAGGGCGGCGAGGGCCCCGTCCACCGTGGAGACGTCGAGCTTCGGCACGCCCGGCCGGAAGCCCGGCGGCGCCAGGCGCAGGATGCGGCCGTAGGCCTCTCTGTCCCCCGCCAGGTGTCCGCCCACGCCGGGGTCGAACCAGTCGGCGACGTAGATCGCGCCGTCGGGTCCGACGCAGGTGTCGGAGGGCCGGAAGAGCCGGTGCAGCTCATCGTCGGGCTCGCCGTCGCCGTTGCCGTCCAGCGCACGGGAAGCGATGAGCGCGCCCACCCTGAGCTCGTAGCCGGCACCGTCGATCAGCGGCACGAACGAGAACACGCGGTTCGCGCCCGCGTCGCTGCCGAAGTAGAGCCCCTGCAGCGCGGGCATCAGCGTGCCCTCGTAGACGCAGGTGCCGGTCGGCCCGCCGGCGCCGGTGATCACGTTGGTCGGCGCCACGCCCGGGTCGTCGACGTGCCAGTGCGCGCGCGGGATCGGCTGCCCGGGGCGCTGGTCGGCGCGCCAGTAACGCGTGCCGTCGGCGGAGAAGTAGCCGTAGTCGCCGCCCTCCATGACGAAGACCGCGCGGCAGCCCTGGTTGCCGTCGTCGTCGTTGTCGGTCTGCCAGTGGTTGCCGAACGAATCGACGGCGACCTCGTAGTTGTTGCGGAAGTTGTGCGCGAGGACCTCGAGTCCGCCGCCGTCGGTGTCGCAGCGCAGCACCAGCCCGCCGGTGTACGCGTGACCGTCGTCGCTCACCAGACCCGGCCGGTTGTCGGCCATCTCCGGGCCGCCGCCCACGTACACGCTGCCCGAGCGCAGGCTCCAGCCGTCCGCGTCGGTGACGAGGTGCGGCCCGGCGTTGCCCGCCGCGACGACCAGTCGGCCGTCGGGCCCGAACACCATCGAGTGCACGCCGTGGTCGTGGTTGGGGCCGCCGAAGCCGTCGAGGAAGACCTCCTTGCGGTCGGCGCGCAGGTCGCCGTCGTCGTCGTAGTAGGCCCAGACCGTGGGCGAGCACGAGACCAGCACCTTGTCCGGCAGGACGCAGATGCCCAGGGGCGACACCAGATCGCTGTCCTGCGCGAACACCGTCGAGGTCTCGGCCACGCCGTCGCCGTCCCGGTCCTCGAGCACGACGATGCGATCCCCGGCGTCGTGGTGGCGGCCCGGGTTGCGCCCGTCCCATTGCCGATAGTTCACGGCCTCGGCCACCCAGATGCGCCCGGCCGCGTCGATGTCCATGGCCGCCGGGTTGTAGAAGAGCGGCGACTCGGCCCAGAGCGCGACCTCCACGCCGTCGGGCACGACGAAGCGGTCCGAGAGCGGCGCGTCGACCGGCGCGTCGGCTGGCACGTCCGCCGGTGCGACAGCCGGTGCGACAGCCGGTGCGACGGGCGGTACCCTCTCGGCGTCGTTGCGGGCCGCCGCCGGCAAGAGCGTCAGCGCGAGCGCGAGGAGGAGCACGGACGGGCGGCGACGACGGGTGGTGGCCGTCGTCCGATCTGCAGGACTCTGGACGATCATGCCGGTCATCCTACGGACGAGTCAGGACCAGGGCAGCCCTTCCCAGTAGAGCGTGCGCGCGCCGCCCGCGTCGGTGGCCAGGTCCTCGGCGGTCACGCCGTCCGGAGCCGGGCGTAGGGCGAGCATGGCCGCGAGCGCCGCCTCGGCCACCTCCGCGTCGGGGTGGTCCAGCAGGTGCAAGAGCGTCAGCACGTCGTCGGGCCGGTCGGTCGAGACCACGGCGGTCAGCGCCCGCCGCAGCGCCGCCGCCTCGCTGCGCGGATCGCCGCCCAGGGCGCCCAGGCGAGCCCGGTCGAGCACGGCCAGCGCCTCTCGGAACGCGTCGGGCGCTCGGTCCCACGCCGGGGTGCCCGGTCCCAGCCCGGGCCAGGCCACCACCGAGGCCGCCGACGGCACGGTCACCGAGCGCCCCGACGCCTCGAAGGCCACCTTGCCCGCGAGCACCCCGAGCAGCGTGCGCCCGTGCTCGTCGACCGTCGCGGTGTAGATGCACCCGAGGTCCACGGCCAGCCCCGCCGGCGTGCCGACCTGGAACAGGCGCGGCGCGGCGAAGATGCTCGCGCGCAGCGTGCCCCGCTCCAGGTAGAGCAGGTAGTCGGCGTCGGGGGCCTTGGCTCGGGACAACGCCTGGACGTGCAGGCGCGTGTCGGCCTCGACCACGACCGAGCCGATGTCGCCGACGTGCACGCGCACGCGATCCCGCGCGTCGCAGACCACCGACGCCCCCGGGCCCAGCAGCGCGTCCGCATCGGCCCCGGTGATGGTCGGCGCGCCGGCCAGGACCTCGACGCGGTACTGCCCGGCCACGCCGTCGAGGTCCACGTGCATCACCGGCTTGGCCGCGGGCCTCAGGATCTCCCGGGCGAGGAAGACGACCAGCAGCGCCGCGGCCAGGCCGGCAGCCACGCGCACGGGCGCGCGGCGCAGCAGCATGGTCGGTGTGATCGAGGCGAGCGGCGCGGCGGCCGCGCGTCCCTGCCAACGGTGGCGTTGCAACTCGCCCTCCAGCGCGACCACCTCCGGATCGGGCTCGCCGGAGCGGTCCCAGAGGTACCCGTCACCATCCCGGTCGCGGCTCATGGCCAGCCCCTCCGCTCGAGTTGCTCGCGCAGCAGCTTCATCCCCCGCGTGAGGTTCACGCGGACCGAGCCGTGGGTCCGGCCCGTCGCCTCGGCGATCTCCGGACCGGTCATGCCCTCCACCAGGCGCATCGCCAGGGTCTCGGCGTAGGTCTCCGGCAACGCGCGCAGCGCATCCAGGATCTCCGGGCTCCGGTCCGGCGCCGCTGCGCCGGGGTCCACGGGCTCGACCAGCAACGACTCGGGCTCGGGCCGCCGCCGACGGAAGCGCCGCCGCACGCGGTTGCGCGCGATGGTCGCCAGCCAGGCGCCCGCGTGCTCGCGCGACCGGAGCCGGTGCAGCCCCTTCCATGCGGCGATGAACACGTCCTGCATCAGATCGTCGGCGTCGGCGGGCGTGGTGGCGGCGAGGAGCACGGCATGGACCATGGGCGCGTGACGTTCGTACAGCGCGGCGAAGGCGGCCCGGTCGCCATCGCGCGCGCGCTCCGCCAACCGCGTGTCCAGGAGAGGGCCCTCCGGCAGCGCCCCGCCGTCCGCCGGCTCGGCCGACGGACGGTCGGGATCGACACGGTCACTGTCAGCTGCGGACTTCGGCCTGGAGGCCGGCATAGTCCGAGACTCCGTAGAGCGGCCCCATGGTGCTCACGGCGGCGCGCGCCACCGGATCCTCCGCATCCTTGACGAGGTCGAACACCCTGTCCAGCGCTCCCTCGCGCGTGCTGCCCCACCAGCTGTCGAAGTCGCCGATGGCCTGGCCGAGGCAGACGGCGGGGTCGTCGGGGCGCAGCGCACAGGCCTGCTCGAGCAGGTCGCCGCCGCTGCCCGCGGTCGAGCCGCTACCGGCCTGATCCAGGATCGCGAGGGCGTAGCCCAGGTCGAACGTCGCCAGGCCCAGCTCGGCCTCGGTGTGCTTGCGCGCCTTGACCTTCGCAAGATCCCGCTTCAGGGCCGCGACCAACACCTCGAGGGACGGAGGCTGCGACTTCGCGTCGTCGGGCGTCTGGGTCAGGTACACGGCCGCGCGGCGCAGGGTCTCCATGTGGACGAGGACCGTGTCCGTGCCGGCCAGGATGTCCTGCGTGTCGGCGACGAGCCCTTGCAGGTCGTAGTCGGGGTTGCGGCCCCAGGCCGGATCCGTGGCGAGCCAGGGCAGCGAGGCGGCCGAGCCGATGTCGATCGGGCGGCACAGGCCGGGCGGGCCGAAGGCGGTCAGCACGGGCACGGGCGCCGGCGCAGGCCCGAAGACAGCAGCCGCTTCGGCGACGGGGACGGCCAGCAGCAGGGCGCCGGTCATCGCGCAGGACAGGGTGAGTGCTCGCATCGATCTTCCTCCTCGGGATGGTGCCGTGGACCGCGTGGCGCGGCCCTCAGGAAGAGGGAGTCCCGAACGACGCCTGGTGTTAACGCCCGCTAGTCCAGATGGCGCGTGATGCGCGGCGGCAGGAAGGCCCTGAGCGTCGCACCCATGGGTCGCGGCTGTCCCACAAGCCAGGCCACGCCGCCCTTCTTGAAGGGCAGGTTGAGCGCCGGGTCGGCGCGGCCGGTGACCAGCCAGGCGCAGAGCGTGCTCATCCAGGGTTCGTGCCCGACCAGGGCCACGCACGAGTCGTCCTCGGTGTCGATCTCGGACAGCAGCGCGCCGTCGGGCGGCTCGGCCATGAGTGCGGACTCGACGCGCTCGCCGCCGCGCTTCAGCAGGCCGTCCATGAGCTCGGCGGTCTGGATCGCCCGGACCAGCGGGCTGGAGACGATCCGGTCGAGCTTGACGCCCACTCCGGCGAGACCGGAGACGACCTCGGCGAAGCGCCTGGCCCCGTCGGTGCTCAGGGCGCGGTCGAAATCGGGCTGGCCGCGCTGCGCGACCTCCGCGATGGCATGGCGGACGAGAAGCAGTTCCATGGGGTTCTCCGAGGGGGTGGGCCCTTTCCTCGCTCGCCGGCCTGCCCTGAATATGAACGCAGGGTGAAAATGGTGTGTGCGTGGATCCGAAAGGGGATCTGGGCCACCGATCCCTGGCCCGCGATCCGCCACAATGTCCTCTCGCCCCCCTCGACGGAAGCAGGAGCGTGCCGGCAGGCGCGGCTCGAAGGCCATGCGCAAGCAGCCCCCCCACGACGAAGCGACAGGCGAGCCCGCGGCGCCGGTGGCTTCCCTCGATCTCGACGACCCGTCGCTGTTCATCAACCGCGAGCTGAGCCAGCTCGAGTTCAACGCGCGGGTGCTCGAGCAGGCCCGCGATCCGACCGTGCCGCTGCTCGAGCGGCTGCGCTTCCTGACCATCTGCGGCACCAACCTCGACGAGTTCTTCGAGGTGCGCGTGTCGGGCCTCAAGCAGCAGGTGGCCTTCGGCATCTCCTCCACCGGCAAGCCCGACGGGATGGCGCCCGACGACGTGCTGGCGGCCCTCTCGGACCGCGCCCACCGGCTGGTCGACGAACAGTATCGCGTGCTCAACGAGGAGATCCTGCCCGCGCTCGAGGACGAGGGCGTGCGCCTCTTCGGTCGCGCATCGTGGAGCGCCAAGCTCGAGAAGTGGGTCAAGCGCTTCTTCAAGGCGCAGGTCCAGCCGGTGCTCACGCCGATCGGACTCGATCCGGCGCACCCGTTCCCGCGCGTGCTCAACAAGGCGCTCAACTTCGTCGTGAGCCTGAGCGGCCCGGACGCCTTCGGGCGCAGCGCGGACATCGCGGTGGTGCAGGTGCCGCGGTCGCTCCCGCGCGTGATCCGGCTGCCGGCCTCGGTCGCCGGCGGTCGCAACGACTTCGTGACCCTGTCCTCGGTGATCCACGCCCACCTGGCCGAGATATTCCCGGGCATGGAGGTCACCGGCTGCCATCAGTTCCGCATCACGCGCAACAGCGACCTCTGGGTGGACGAGGAGGAGGTCGAGAACCTGTTGATCGCGCTCAAGGGCGAGCTGCCGAGCCGCAACTACGGCGCCGCCGTGCGTCTCGAGGTGGGCCGTGACTGCCCGGACAAGATCATCGAGTTCCTGCTGCGCAGCATGGATCTCGGCATCGATGACCTCTACCGGGTGGACGGGCCGGTCAACCTGCACCGTCTCGTCTCGCTGCTCGACGAGGTGGCGCGCCCCGATCTCAAGTACGACGCCTTCGCGCCGAGCCTGCCGCGCCGGCTGACCAAGGAACGCGATCTGTTCGAGGTCCTGCGCGGCGGCGACGTGCTGCTGCACCACCCCTACCAGTCGTTCCTGCCGGTGGTCGAGCTGCTGCGCCAGGCCGCCGAGGACCCCGCGGTGCTGGCCATCAAGCAGACGCTGTACCGCACCGACACCGACTCGGCCATCATCGAGCACCTGATCGACGCGGCGCGGCGGGGCAAGGAGGTGACGGTCCTGGTGGAGCTGCGCGCGCGCTTCGACGAGGCGCGCAACATCGGCCTCGCGACGCAGCTCGAGGAAGCCGGCGTGAACGTGCTGTACGGCATCGTCGGCTTCAAGGCCCACGCCAAGCTGCTGATGATCGTGCGGCGCGAGGGCCGGCGCCTGCGCCGCTACGTGCACATGGGCACCGGCAACTATCACACCACGACGGCGCGGGCCTACACCGACTTCGGTTTCCTCACCGCAGACCGCGAGATCGCCGAGGACGTGGACCGCGTCTGGACGTTGCTCACCGGCCTGGGCAAGGTGCGCAAGCTCAAGCACCTGTTGCACTCGCCGTTCACCCTGCACAAGACGCTGCTGCGGCTGATCCAGGACGAGATCACCGCGGCGCAGGCAGGCCGGCCGGCGCGCATCCTGGTCAAGCTCAACGCGCTCAGCGAGAAGCGCATCATCCAGGCGCTCTACCGGGCCAGCCAGGCGGGCGTCGAGGTGGACCTGATCGTGCGCGGCATCTGCTGCCTGCGCCCGGGCGTCGCCGGCGTCTCGGAGAACATCCGCGTGCGCTCGGTGATCGGACGCTTCCTCGAGCACGCGCGCGTCTACCACTTCCACGCGGGCGGCGCCGAGCTCACCTTCTGCGGCAGCGCCGACTGGATGAGTCGCAACCTGCTGCGCCGGGTGGAGACCTGTTTCCCGATCACCGAGCCACGTCTGGCCGCCCGGGTGAAGCGCGAGTCCTTCGACCTCGCGCTCGAGGACAACTGCCAGAGCTGGCTGCTGACCTCCGACGGCAGCTACGAGTGCGCGCGCTCACGCGCGGGGGCGCGACGCCGCAGCGTCCAGGAGACCCTGCTGGACGAGTTGTCGGGCGACTAGGGCGTCCAGGACGACCAGGCCACCAGGGCGTCATCGGCGCGACCGTCCGCGGCGCGAACGACCGCCTCGGCTGCCGGCCGGTTCGCCCCGACCGGTCGCGGACGGGGCCGGCAGACGCGTGCGGAACTCGTCCACTCGCGACGGCGAGCGGTGTTCGTCCCAGCCCAGCAGGAGCGAGGCGTCGTCGGCGTGGATCCACTCCGGCCCGGCGAGCTGCTCGCGGAAGCGCTCGGCGATGTAGGCGTTCTGTCCGATGTCGGCATCGAGCCAGCCCCGGTCCCGCGCCCTGCCGATGGACTGCCAGTCCACGTTCACGTAGTGCACCGCCTTGATCTCGGGGTGCTCCGCGACCCAGGCGAAGAACGGGGCGAACCACGCGTCCCAGTCCTCGATGCCGTCGGCGCGGCCATCCGTGATGTCGACGTCCACGGCCGAGGCCTCGGCGATGATGACCGGCTTGCCGAAGCTCCGGGCCATCTCCAGGAAGCGCTCGGTGTGCGCGATGCGGCTGTCGGGGGAACTGCGCCCCGGCGTGTGCTGGAAGTCGCGCTGCACGAAGACGTCGAGGCCGAACCAGTCGATCACGTCCGCGCCGGGAAACCACAGCGGGCCGCGCGCGTCGGTGCCGTCGAAGTCGTCCGGGGCGGCGGGTTCGTAGCACCAGACGAAGGCCGCGTTGAGCGCTCCGGCGTCATCGAAGAGGCTCACGATGCGGCGGTAGGCCTGGGGGTACGCGTACGGCTGGTAGCCGTTCCAGGGGCCGTTGAACTCGAAGCCGATGCGCACGAAGGCGGGAACCCCGGCGGCAGCCACCAACTCCGCGACCTGTCGGATGCGTTCGTCGTACACCGTGTCCCAGGCGATCAGGTGGTCGATCGGCACGTTGGCGCCCTGATCGTCGATGCCGGCCAGGTTCAGGCCGATGTGCACGGCGCGGCCGGCGGCGGCCTCGCTCTCGATCAGATCCGTGAAGGCGTGGATGCGGTTCTCCCAGGGGCGCATCCACGGGCCGAGGGGCAGGAACTGCAGGCCCGCCAAGGGCTGCAGCCCTTCGCCGGCCACGGCCATGTGTGACTGGTTGCCCTCGCGCCACTGCCCCATGGCGTGGATCACCTTGCCGCGCGGCGGCTCGAACAGCGCGCCGTAGTCGTAGACCTGGCCGTTGCGCTCCACCGGACCCGAGGTCCTGCGCGTGGGCGGCTGCACGCGAGCCAGGTCGCCGCGGCCGCGGGCGGCCTGCTCGTCGAGACGGCTCCCGCCCGGGGCGCTCTGGCGCACCGGTGCCGGCGCGCGCCGGGTCCGCTCCATCGTCTCGTCGTCACCGATCCACGGCACCGAGCGCGGGTTGGCCTCCAGGCTCTCGAGTTCATCCCCGCTCCACGCCGGGTCGGGATGCGCGAGGGGATCGGAGGTCTGACACGCGAAGGCCAGCGACAGCGTGGCCGTCAGCAGCAGGGAGGGGATCATCGAGGGGACTCGGAGAAGGGACCGGGTGGGTGCGCGCTGGGCAGCGAGGGTGACATGCGCGCCGGAGGGCGTCGCCGCGCCGCCCCCGAACCGTCGAGGTGGACCGCGGTTGCTCACGACACCGAGAACTCGTAGCCCGCCCCGGCCAGACGCGCCGCTTCGGCCTCCAGGTCACCTCGCGTCAGCGGGTGCTCGTCCAACCAGCCCTCCGGGAAGGCGATCTGCAGTCGCCCGTCACCGGCCGAGAGTCTCAGCGGTGGCAGGGGCTGCTCGCTCCGGCTGCGGTGCAGGCGCACGGAGACCCGCAGCAGCACGCACAGCCGTCGCATGGGTCCGATCACGTCGTTGCCGAGCCGGTCGAACCACGACGCGCGGAACTTGCGCCGGTGTCCGCCGATCAGGGCCGCCAGGCTCAGCTGCCCCTCGCGCGAGAAACCCGGCAAGTCGCTGTACTCGACCAGGTAGGCGCCGTGCCGGTGATAGCCGGGGTGCGTCACGGACAGGCCGATCTCGTGCAGGCGCGCGGCCCACGAGAGGAACTCCCGGTGGTTGTCGTGGTCGAGATCCCAGGCCTCCGCCACCTGGTCGAAGAGCTGCAGCGCGGTGAGCTCGACGCGCTCCGCCTGCGAAGCGTCCACGTGGGTGCGCTTGGCGAGGTTCTGCACGGTGCGGTGGCGCACGTCACCGTGCTGCAGGCGGCCGATCTGATCCCAGATCACGCCGTCCCGCAGGGCGCCCACCGTGCCGTGGATGATGTCGGGCTCCAGGATGTCGAAGATCGCGGAGAGGATCGCCAACCCGCCCGGCAGCACGCTGGCGCGCTCGGGCGACACGCCCTGCAACTCCAGCTTCGACACACGCCCGGCCTTCAGGGCGTGGCGTCGGAGCTTCTTGAGACCCTCGCGCGTGATGCCCGACTCCGACCAGCCCTGCAGGCGCAGGATCTCCTCGCAGGCCAGGTTGGTGCCCGACGAGCCCAGCGCCCGGGTCCAGCCGCGGCCCGCATAGAGCCGCTTGATCGATTGCAGCTCGCGGGCCGCCGTGATGCGCGCCTCGTTCATCGACTCCTCGTCGATGCGCTGCCTGGGGAAGAAGCGGCGCGTGTACGAGACGCAGCCCATGTGCATGCTGTCGGAGTACTCGACGTCGACGCCGTCGCCGAGGATCAACTCGGTGCTCCCGCCACCGATGTCGATCACCAGCCGGCGCCCGTCCACCTGCTCCACGTTGTGTGCCACGCCGAGGTAGATCAGGCGGGCTTCCTCCTGGCCGGCCACGATCTCGATCCGATGTCCCAGGGCCCGCGCGCCGCGCTCCAGGAACGCCTGCGTGTTGCGGGCGCGGCGCAGCGTGTTGGTGCCCACCGCCCGGACCGAGCCCGGCGCCATCTCCGCCAGACGCTGACCGAAGCGTTCCAGGCAGGCGACGCCGCGATCCAGCGCCTCGGGTGTGAGCACCTTGTCCTGATCCAGCCCCTCGGCCAGGGCGACACGCTCGCGGATGCGGTCCACGACGTGCGGGAGCCCCTCGACGAGTCGGCAGACCACGAGATGGAAACTGTTGCTGCCGAGATCGACGGCGGCGAGGGTGTCGGAGCCGTTGAGGGTCACCCCCCGTTCATACCCGCCACGCCCACGCGACGCCATCGCGCGGTGGAAGCGGAGGCCACGGACCCGCAAGATCAGTGCTCCACTCCCGGGGATGCTCGGCTTGGCCACCTACGCCATCGGCGACGTGCAGGGCTGCTTCAAGACCCTGCGCCGACTGCTCGATCGACTCGAGCTGACGCCCGGCCGTGACCGCGTCTGGCTCGCAGGCGACCTGGTCAACCGTGGCCCCCGCAGTCTCGAGGTGCTGCGCTGGGCGGCAGGCCTGGGCGACGACCTCGTGGCGGTGCTCGGCAACCACGACCTGCACCTGCTCGCCGTCGCCGCCGGCCTGCGCAAGCTCCACCGCCGAGACACGCTGGACGAGATCCTGGAGGCGCCGGATCGCGACGATCTCCTGGACTGGCTCCGGCGTCAGCCGGTCGTGCACCACGAGGGACGCTGGCTCATGGTCCACGCCGGACTGCTGCCGGCCTGGACCGCGGAGCGCGCCCTGGAGCTGGCCGCGGAGCTGGAGACCGCACTGCGTACCGGTGACGGCCACGCGGCCCTGGCCGCTCTGCAGGCCCGCCCCGCGCCCGCCTGGGAGGACGGTCTGACCGGGGCACCGCGCCTCGCCGCCCTGGCGGCCGTGTTCACCCGGCTGCGCGCCTGCGACGAGCACGGCGAGCTCGCACCGCGCTTCAAGGGCGTGCTCGCCGACGTCCCGGAGGGCTTCCGGGCCTGGTTCGAGTTCCCCCGGCGCCACGCAGACCACGACGTGGTCTTCGGGCACTGGGCGGCGCTCGGCCTGCACGTCGAGGGCGACGTGATCGGCACCGACAGCGGGTGCGTCTGGGGCGGCGGGCTCACCGCGGTGCGCCTCGAGGACCGTGAGGTGGTCACCGAGCGCACGGCCAGGAGCGAGATCGCGCGCCGCGGTTGAAGCCCGGGTCAGCCGGCCGCGGCGACGCCCGCCACGATCAGCGGGACCAGCAGCACCAGGCAGCCACCCTTCTTCGGGGGCGAGGCGCTCTCGGGGTCCAAGGGCTTCTTGCACGCGATGCAGTTGGGCCGCAGGTTGATCTTGGGGTCGGCCAGCGGATTCTCGCCCCCGCAGTGCGGGCAGTACCAGGTCGAGCCCGGTTCGGGCGGGTCGTCGCGGAAATACACCCGCTCGCCGAGTTCCTTCTGGCACTGCTCGCTGCAGATCACGTTCCCGTAGAAGGTCTTGGGCTCGGCCTCGCCGAAGGCCTTGCCGCAGTTCTGACAGTGGGAGGCCTTGGTGGCCATCGGCAGCTCTCGCTCGGGGAAGGCGACGAGCATACCCGCTGCGCTCGGGCGCACGCAGCCCGGACCGTCCGCGGGGCTTTGCTATCGTCGTCGGGTCCATGGGCTGGCGCTTCCTCATCGACCGCGGCGGGACCTTCACCGACGTCATCGCACGCGCACCGGACGGCTCACTGACCGTGCGCAAGTGGCTCAGCCGCCAGCCCGACGGCCGCGACCCGGTCCGGTGTGCGCTGGCCGGCCACGATGTCGACGACCTGCGCCTGGGCACCACCGTGGCGACCAACGCCCTGCTCGAGCGTCAGGGCGAGCGCGTGCTGCTCCTGACCACCAGGGGCTTCGCCGACCTGGGCGAGATCGGCACCCAGCAGCGGCCCGACATCTTCGCGCTCCAGATCCGCAAACGCGTCCCGCTCCACGCCCACGTGATCGAGATCGACGAGCGCATCCTGGCCGACGGCACGGTCGAGCGCGCGCCGGACGTGGCGGCCCTGGCCGCGGCGGTGGCCGGCTTCGACTCGGTGGCCGTGCTCTTCCTGCACGCCTGGATCAACCCGGCGCACGAACGGCTCGCCGGGACCATCGCGCGCGCGCACGGCGTGCGTCACGTCACCCTGAGCCACCAGGTGGACCCCGAGATCGGCGCCGTGGCCCGGGGCGACACCACGCTGGCCGATGCGTACCTCACCCCGCTGCTGGCGCGCTCGCTCGAACAGGTCCGCGACCTCGGGACCCAGGTGCGCTTCATGAAGTCGTCGGGCGGGCTCGCCGACGCGCGCCACTTCAGCGGCAAGGACGCGGTGCTCTCCGGGCCGGCGGGCGGCGTGGTCGCCGTGGCGGAGGTGGCCGCGCTGGCCGGCGTGCCCAGCATCATCGGCCTCGACATGGGTGGGACCTCGACCGACGTCTGCCGTTTCGACGGGACCTTCCAGCGCACCTACAGCTCGGAGGTCGGTGGCGTGCACCTGCGCGCGCCGATGCTCGACGTGGTCACCGTCGCCGCCGGGGGTGGGTCGATCCTGGCCCACCGCGACGGGCGTTTCGTGGTGGGCCCCGAATCCGCCGGCGCCGAGCCGGGCCCGGCCTGCTACGGGCGCGGCGGCCCCGCGACGATCACCGACGCGAACCTGGTCCTGGGCCGCATCCACCGCGACCACTTCCCGCACCTGGCCCTCGACGTCGAAGCCGCCCGCGCCGCGCTGGCCGTGTTCGGTGAACCCCGAGCGATGGCGGCCGCGTTCGTGGCCATCGCCAACGAGAACATGGCCGCGGCGATCCGCACCATCTCCACGGCCCGTGGACAGGACGCGCGCGACGACGCCCTGTGCGCTTTCGGCGGGGCCGGGGGCCAACACGCCTGCGCCCTCGCGCGGCTGCTCGGCATGTCCCAGGTGCTGGTGCATCCGCTCGCCGGGGTGCAATCGGCCTGGGGCATCGGACTCGCCGACGTGGTCCATCACGAGGTCGCCCCGGTGATCGACGGCGACGTGCGCTTCCCCGACGAGCGCGCTGCGGCCGTGCTCGCCGATCAGGGCTTCGAGGACTGGCAGCTGCGGCGCTCGGTGGACGCGCGCTACGTCGGCACCGACGACGTGATCGTGGTCCCGTGGAGCGAGGACTGGCCCTCGGCCTTCACGCTCGAACACGAGCGTCGCTTCGGCTTCGTGAAGCCGGACACCGCCACCGAGATCGTGGCCGCGCGGGTCGAAGCCGTGGGCCGCGGCGGCGACGGCTCCTGGCCGGGCGCGCCCCGCGGAGCCCACGCGCCCGGGCTCGACGCGCGGGGGCTCGACGCGCGGGGGCTCGACGCGCCCGGGCTCGACACGCGGGGGCTCGACGCGCGGGGACTCCAGCAGCCGGAAGTCCACGAGCCCGAGCCGGACGTCGCCGCCGAGCACGGCGCCGCGCCGGTGTGGCGTCGCGGATCCCTGCGCCCCGGCGCACGCCTGCGCGGACCGGCATTGATCACCGACGACCACGCCACCCTCGTCGTCGATGACGGCTTCGAGCTGACCGTCGAGGCCACCGGGCTGCTGCGCCTCCGGGACCGCGCCGCGGGTGGCGGCACCGCGGTTCCGTCGATCACGGCCGCGCGGGACCCGATGAGCCTCGAGGTCATGTCGAATCGCTTCATGGCGATCGCCACGCAGATGGGCGAGCACCTGCGCCGCGTGGCCCACTCCACCAGCATCAAGGAGCGGTTGGACTTCTCGTGCGCGCTGTTCGACGCCGAGGGCGGGCTGGTCGCCAACGCACCGCACATCCCGGTGCACCTCGGCGCCATGGGCGAGACCGTGCGCCAGCTGCTCGAGCGACAGCAGGTCCTCCCGGGCGACGCCTGGCTGGTCAACGATCCCTACCACGGCGGCAGCCACCTGCCCGACCTGACCGTGATCTCGCCCGTGTTCCGCGACGGCGCGCGCGCGTTCATGGTGGCCAACCGCGGTCACCACGCCGACGTGGGCGGGCCGACACCGGGGTCCATGCCGGCGGACTCGCGCAGCATCGACGAGGAGGGCGTGCTGTTCGAAGGGTTCCTGCTGGTGCGCGACGGGCGGCTGCGCGAGGACGAACTCCGCGAGGCCATGCAGGCCGCCGGTGTGCGCAACGTCCCCGAACGGCTCGCGGACCTGCGCGCCCAGATCGCGGCCAACGCCGCCGGCGCGCGCCTGCTCGACGAGCTCTGCGAGGGTCTCGGCACCGGGGTCGTCCGGGCCTGGATGGGCCACGTCCACGACAACGCCGCCGAGGTCATGGGCGACGTCGTGCGCAGTATCCGCGAGGGCTCGTTCGAGGACGGGCTCGACGACGGCTCACGCATCGCGGTCTCGGTGCGCCGGGAGACCGTCGGCGGCGACGTCCGCGCGATCGTGGACTTCACCGGCACGTCGCCCCAGCAGCCGGGCAACCGCAACGCTCCGCGGGCGGTGGCCGTGGCCGCCGTGCTCTACGTCTTCCGCACCCTGGCGAAGCGCCCGATCCCGCTCAACGCGGGCTGCCTGCTGCCCCTGGAGATCCGCATCCCCGAGGGCTCGCTGCTGGACCCGCGCCCGCCCGCAGCCGTGGTGGGCGGCAACGTGGAGACCAGCCAGCGTGTCGTGGACGTGTTGCTCGGCGCGCTCGGGGAACTCGCCGCCTGCCAGGGCACGATGAACAACATCACGTTCGGCGACGAGACCTTCGGCTACTACGAGACGATCTGCGGCGGGGCCGGCGCCGGGCTCGGCTTCGATGGCGCCGACGCCGTCCACACGCACATGACCAACACGCGCCTCACCGATCCCGAGATCCTGGAGCAACGTCACCCCGTGGTGCTGCGCGAGTTCTCGATCCGGCGCGGCTCCGGTGGGCGCGGGACCTGGCACGGTGGGGACGGCGTGGTGCGGCGCATCGAGTTCCTGCGCCCGCTGACCACCTCGGTGCTGGCCGAACGCCGGTTGACCGCGCCCTTCGGCCTGCGCGCCGAGTCCGGCCACAAGGGCGAGCACGAGGTCACCGCCACCACGCTCTTCCTGGCGACGCCGGGCGGGGGCGGCTTCACCCCGGACGCCGAGCAGTGGGCGACGATGTCGCCGGCCCTGGCTCGGCGCGTGTTCCGGCAGGACCGCTTCGAGGGTTCCACGGAAGCGATCTGCGTGGACCACGAGCGGGCGCGCCTGCTCGTGGTCCACAGCTCGCGCGTCGAGGCGGCGCAGGCCGCCGCCCGGGCGGCTGGGTGCGACGTCCTGCACCGTTCCCGGCCCGGTGACCCGACCTGGCTCGACGAGGCGGGCAGCGCCGACCTCTCCACCGACCTGCCGCGCTACGAAGTCGTCGAGCCGTCCCCGCAAGGTCTCGTCGTCACGCGTCGCCCGGCCAGCCTCGGCTTCGCCCCCGACGACGTGGCGCTGCTGCTCGTGGGTGGGAACGCACCCGTGTTCCTGGAGCCCCACCGTCGCAACGCGCCCGACTGTCGCTTCCTCCTCGGCGCCCGGCGACGGGGCTGAGCTCAGCGCTCCTCGTAGTACTCCATCGCTTCGGGCATCCACTCCTGCAGCTGCTCGATGCGGGTCGCGCTGGACGGGTGCGTCGAGAGGAACTCGGGCGGCGCCGCGCCACCCATCGCGCCCATGCGTTCCCACAGCCCGATGGAGGCGCGCGGGTCGTAGCCGGCCTTGGCCGCGAAGATCAGGCCGATGTGGTCGGCCTCGGACTCGTGGCTGCGCGAGAAGGGCAACATGATCCCGACCGTGCCCACGCCGGTGAGGGCCGCCAGCGCCAGGTTGCGATCGCCCGAGTCCATGTCGTTCATGCTCAGGCCGGCCACCAGCACCGCGCCACCGAAGGCCATCTCCTGGCTCATGCGCTCGCCACCGTGGCGTGCGATGGCGTGCGCGACCTCGTGCCCCATCACGATGGCCAGGCCGTTCTCGTCCTCGGTGATGGGCAGCAGGCCGGTGTAGACCGCACACTTCCCGCCGGGCAGGGCCCACGCGTTGGCCGTGGTCGCGTCGTCGATCAGGACGAACTCCCAGTCGAACTTGTCGGCCGGGTCGGGGGCGATTTCCTTGGCCGCCGCCGCCACGCGCAGGCCGATGCGCTGGACCATCTCGTACTCGGGGCCGCTGGTGACGAGCTTCGCGTCGGCCAGGGTCGCGTCCCAGGCCTCGTAGCCGAGGCTCATCTCGGACTCGAGCGAGTTCAGCGACAGCTGGCTACGGCCCGTGATCGGCACCGTGGAGCAAGCCGGCCCGAGCAGCGTGACCAGCAGGGTGAGCGGAACGAAGAGGCGGGACGTCGACATCGGGTTCTCCTCCGGTGGTCCGACACGCCGGCCGGGTGGGCGAACGGCGATCGGGGGACCCTCCAGTATGCGGATTCGAGACGCCTTCCGCCCGCCGGTGCCGGCGCCCTCCACGGACGGGCCATGGCGTGCCCCGGCGCCGTGGTCGTGGCACACCTCGGACCCGGCGGGATAGACTCGCCCCATGGCCTCCCACGCCGAAAGTGACAAGAGCGACAGGACCGCCCTGCGCAACCACCCGCGCTACGAAGCCGCGCTGGCCTCGGCGATGAACCGCGTCGGCCTGCCGGACTACGCCCGCTTCCAACTCGAGAAGATCCTCTCGGGCGAGATCGACGAGGCCAGCCTGCAGTGCTGCCACTCGGGTTGCGACCCCTGCAACGGCGACCTGCTCAAGTGTGTCGGGAAGGTCCGCGCCAAGCTGTCCCGCAAGCGCTTCTGGTTCTTCTGAGCCGCCCGGGAGCCTGACTTGGACACGGCCACTGCCACGCGCATCGCCCGCCTGATCGAGGCCGGAGCGCCCGCCGCGGACGAGCTGTTGCCGCTGGTCTACGACGAACTGCGCGCCCTCGCGGCGAGCCACTTCCAGCGTGAGCGCGGCGACCACACGCTGCAGCCGACGGCGGTCGTGCACGAGGCGTGGATGCGCCTCGCGGACCTGACTCGGATCGACTGGCAGGGGCGCACCCACTTCCTGGCCGTCGGCGCCGTGCAGATCCGGCGCGTGCTCGTGGATCATGCCCGGCGGCGCGACGCCGCCAAGCGCGGAGGCCACTGGCACCAGGTCACCCTCGGCGACGAGCTCTCGCCTTCCGGCGCGGGGCCGGTCGACCTGCTCGCGCTCGACGAAGCGCTCACCAAGCTGGGCGCCACGGATCAACGCCAGGGCCGCGTGGTCGAGCTGCGCATCTTCGGGGGGCTGACCAACGAGGAGGCCGCCAGCGTGATCGGCATGTCGCCGCGGACTGCCGCGGGAGACTGGCGCATGGCCCGAGCCTGGCTGCGCCGGGAGCTGGGCGGCTCGACCAGGCGCGCCGGCGGCGACGAGGCTCCGATCGACCCGGACGCCTGAGCCGCGCGCCCCGCTGCTAGGATCGGCGGCGGGATCCCATGAGTGACGGCCGCCACGAGCGCATCCGCGACATCTTCCTCGCCGCCTGCACACTGGCGGGCGAGGCTCGTCGGCGTCATCTCGACGAGGCCTGCGGCGACGACGGTGACCTGCGCCGCGAAGTCCTGTCGCTGCTCGAACACGACGAACAGGACGACGCGCTCCTGGCCACCCTCGAGGACGGCGGACCCGACCTGGGCGCGGTGGCGGCCGACATCGCCGCGGTGGCCGCCGATGCCGTCTCGGGCCTGGCCGACGGGCCCCTGCCGGAACAGCTGGGCCCCTACCGCGTGCTCGGCCTGCTGGGCGAGGGCGGCATGGGGCTGGTCTACCGCGCCGAGCAGGACAGCCCGCACCGCGAGGTCGCGCTCAAGGTCGTGCGCACGGCCTTGGCCGGGCCGCGGCTGCTGAGCCGCTTCGAGCACGAGGCCGAGACCCTGGGCCGGCTGCAGCACCCGGGCATCGCGCAGATCTTCGAGGCCGGTGTCGCCGAGACGGCTTCCGGCAGCGTGCCCTACTTCGCCATGGAGCTGGTCGACGGCACCACGCTGACCGAGTTCGCGGCCCACCACGACCTGGGCACGCGGCGGAGGCTGGAACTCATCGCGCGCATCGCCGACGCGGTGCATCACGCGCACACCAAGGGCGTCGTCCACCGTGACCTCAAGCCCGGCAACATCCTGATCGACGCGACCGGGCAACCCAAGGTGCTGGATTTCGGCGTGGCGCGCGTCACCGACGCGGACCTGCAGGCCGCCACCCTGCGCACCGACGTGGGCCAGATCGTGGGCACGCTGCCGTACATGAGCCCCGAGCAGGTCAAGGGCGACGGCGAGGCCGTGGACGCGCGCAGTGACGTCTACGCCCTGGGCGTCGTGACCTACGAGCTGCTCGCGGGGCGGCTGCCCTACGACCTCGGCCACGGCGGCGTGATCGAGGGCGCGCGCGTCATCCAGGAGGCCGAACCGACGCCGCTCTCGGCGGTGCACAAGGTGTTCCGCGGCGACGTGGAGACCATCGTCGGCAAGGCGCTCAGCAAGGAACCCGAGCGCCGCTACGCCTCGGCCTCGGAGCTCGCCGCCGACATCCGCCGCTACCTCGCCGACGAGCCGGTCGCCGCACGGCCGCCCAGCGCGACGTACCAGTTCGGCAAGTTCGCGCGACGTCACCGCGCGCTCGTGAACGGCGTGGCCACCGTGTTCGTGCTGCTCGTCGTGTCGCTCGCCGTGACCTGGTGGCTGCTGATGCAGTCCCAGCGCAACCTGGACAAGGCCGAGACGACCCAGGCCTACATGAGCAACATCTTCCGCTCGGCCGATCCGAACCGGCGGGGCCGCGACGCGCGCGTCGTCGACATGCTCGATGACGCCGCGGCGGGGATCGACCACCGGCTCGCCGACAAGCCGGAAGTCGCCGCCTTCGTCAAGCGCTCCATCGGCATGACGTACTTCGGGCTCGGCCTGGGCGACGAGGCCCTGGTGCTGCTGCGCGAGTCCCATGCCCTGTACCTGACGGTGCTCGGCCTCGACGACCTCGAGACCGTGGCCGCCGAGAACGACCTCGCCACGGTGCTCGCCGCGCAGGGTGACGTGGTCGAGGCCGAGGCCATGCTGCGCCACGCGCTGCAGGTGCGCCGCGACGAACTCGGCCTCGATGCCCCGGAGACGCTGCTGACCCAGGGCAACCTGGGCGGACTGCTGCTCGACCGCGGGGCCTTCGACGAAGCCGAGGTGCTGCTGCGGGATCGCGAGGTCCGGGAGATCGCCCTCGGCGGGCTGAGTCACCACAGCCTGGAGGCGCGCGCCGGCACCGCACGGCTGCTCGCGGCCCGCGGCCGACACGCCGAGGCCGAGGCGGCGTTCCGGGCCCTTCTCGACGACCGGCTGGAGGTGAGCGGTCTGGGCCACGAGGCCACCCTCTCGGCGCGCACCAACCTGGCCATGGTGCTGCTCGAGTCGGGCAACCCCGGCGGCGCGCTCCCGCTGCTCGACCAGGACCTGGCCTGGTATCGCGAACGCGGCGGCGAGGACCACCCCGACACGTTGGCCACCCGCAGCCGCCGCGCGCTGGTCCTGCGCCACGTCGGACGCCGCACCGAGAGCCTGTCCGAGTTGCGCGACGTCTACGCGCGGCAGCAGGGCAGGGAGGGCGCGCGGGCCGGCACGACGCTGGCCACCGGTCACCGCCTGGGCGTCGTGCTGCTCGAGGTCGGTGAGGTCGACGAGGCCGAGGCCGTGCTCGTCGACACCGTGGAGGGCATGCGCGCGACGCTCGGCCCGACCCACGCCGACACGCTCAACGGCATGTCGATGCTGGCCCAGACCTGGCTGCGGCAGAAGCGCACGACCGACGCCGAGACCCTGCTCGACGAACTCTGCTCGCCCGAGACCCAGGCCGCCCTGCCCCCGGGCCACGACACGCAACTGCTCTCGCTGCATGCCCTGGCCCAGCTGCGCCGCAGCCAGGAACGCACCGACGACGCCGAGCTGCTGCTGCGCCAGCTGCTGCAACTCTGCCGGGAACACCGCACGCCGACCCACGACTACACGCTCGCCACGCTCAACAACCTGGGCAACCTGCTGCTGGACGCCGATCGCGTGGCCGAGGCCGAGCCCCTGCTCGGGGAAGCCGCGGACGGGCAGGTCGCGACGCGCGGGGAGGCCTCCGCCAACGCGGTCGTCGCCCGCAACAACCACGCCCTGGCCCTCGATCGACTGGGGCGCGATGCCGAGGCCGAGGCGGCCTGGGCCCGCGTGGTGGCCGGCCGCGAGGCCACCGTCGGGGCCGAGCACGAGAAGACCTTCGTGGCCCGGAGCCGTCATGCCGCCGCGCTGGGCCGCATCTCCCGCTACGACGAAGGCGAGAGCGAGGCCCGCGCCGCCTGCGAGGGCCTGGCACGGCTCGCCGGCGCGGAGGCACCCGAGACGCTCCGGGCGCGGGAACGCCTGGCCGATCTCTACGACGCCTGGGGCCGCCCCGAGGACGCCGCGGCATGGCGACCGTGAGGGGCCCTCGCCGCCGACGTCACAGCCTTGGCCCGGCTCGGTATGGTCGTCGATCATGACGGACGATCCGATCCGCGACGCGGACGCCTACCTGCCCCAGGTCTACGAGCAGCTGCACGCGCTGGCCGAGGCCTTCCTCCGCCGCGAGCGTCCCGACCACACGCTGCAGCCCACCGCGCTGGTCCACGAGGCGTACTTGCGCCTGGCCGACCAGGATCGGGCCCGGTGGAACGACGCCTCCCACTTCCAGGCCACGGCGGCCACGATGATCCGGCGCATCCTGGTGGATCATGCCCGCGGCCACAAGGCGGCCAAGCGCGGTGGCCACTGGCACCGCGTCACGCTGTCCGACCGCGCCGAGGGTGGCCCGGACGTCGACCTGCTCGAACTCGAGGAAGCCCTGCTCGAACTCGCCGCGCTCGACGAGCGCCAGGCGCGGGTGGTCGAGCTGCGCTTCTTCGGCGGCCTGGGCATCAAGGCAACCGGCGCGAGCCTGGGCGTGTCGCCGCGCACGGTGGACGGCGACTGGCGCCTCGCGCGGGCGTGGCTGCATCGGCGCCTCGGATTGAGCGGGGAGCCGGAACCGTCGTGACGCCCGCCCCCTCCGCCGACGAGCCCCCCGCCGACAAGCTCGCCGACAAGCTCGCCGACGACGCCCACCCCGACGCCCAGGCCGCTCGGGCGCGCCACCAGCGGGTGCGTGACGTGTTCGTGGCGGCCGGAGAACTCGACGGTACCGAGCGCGAGGCCTTCCTCGCGCGCACCTGCGGCGATGACGCCGAGCTGCGCCGCGAAGTCG
>JAJDER010000145.1 GCA_029259725.1 Planctomycetota bacterium
ACGGGGTGTGCACCCCGCCTCCGCGTCGACCACGCCGCTGCTCCTTGCCACGAAGGCCCTGGCGCCCCCTCGCGACGAAGCTGGTGAGAAGTCCAGGCTAGCAGCCCGCGCGAGGAGTCCGCCGAGGTCAGGGCGTGAGCCACGCGGCCACGATGTCGGCGTCGATGCGCACCAGGTCGAACAGCGTCGCCACGAGTTCGCCGTGCTCGCCCGCGCGGAACGGGCTGCGGAACTCCCACACGATGTCCTGCTCGCGGGTGATCTCGAAGGCGCGCCCTGCGTCGGACTCCACGACCAGCGTGTGTCCGTTCGACAGGCGCTGCACCGACCCACACGTCGCCGAGTAGAACTCGTAGGGTTTCGAGCCGGTCACGACCCAGAGGACCTCGCCGGTCGCGGGGTCGAACTCGAGCACGGACGAGGCCAGCTCCCCACCCTTGTTGTCGAACACCAGCATGCGCCCGTCGGGCAACAGTTCGGGCTGGTGCTGGGAGCGCCAGGATCCTTCCCGGGTCCACGTCACGGTCCGCGCGTCCAGGTCCACCGCCGCGATCAGGTGCAGGCTCCGCAGCGACACGATCACATCGCCCTCGTCCACCAGGTCGGACCAGCGCGCGCGCTCGGCGTCGATGGCCTGAAGCGTGTTGGTGTGGAACACGTCGCCGTAGGCGCGCCGCAGGTCGACGAGCATGCGCTCGCGGTACTGCGCCTCGAGCCCGGCGTCGGCGAAGGCGTCGAGGATCGACACGCGGCTCGTGCGCCGGCCGTCCGCGGTGAGCACGGCGACGGCATCGTCGAGCACCGGTTCGCTCTCGTCGAGCCGCGGCACGCTGCGCGGGTTCCGCTCGAGCACCAGGATGCGGCCGTCGGGAAGCACGTCGAGGTCGTGGTGCGCCGCCCCGTCGTAGGCCCACACGACCTCGCTGTCGCGGTCGAGCTTGACCAGCCCGAAGCCCTCGTAGATGGCCAGCAGCGAACCGTCGGGCAGCAGGTGGGCGCGGCGAAAGGCCTGGATCGCGGGGCTTGTCGCTCCACCGCGTTCCGGCCACACCTCCGCGGGGGCCTTGCTCCAGCGGTGCACGACGTGACCGTCCATGTCGACCAGCAGGGCCTCGGGCGCGTGGCCCGACGTGATCAGGTTGAAGCCGCGCCCGGTGGCCGCGCGGTCGTGGACGGTGACACCGACCGCGCCGGTGGCGGGGCGACTGCCGGCGGCATACCCGAGCGTGTCCAGGGTCTCGAGCAGGCGCTCGGCGTCTCCGTCCGCGCCGTCCTGGGGGGCGCCCGCGCCGTCGGCGGGCGGTGCCTCGCGCCAGCGCCCGGCGGGCCCCTCGTCTCCGGGTTCGCCCACGAAGGCGGCAAGCCGCTCGGCCAGCTCGACCACCGTGGGGCCCGTGGGGACCGGCTCCTCGTCCGCGCCGCAGCCGACGGGCAACAGCCCGGCAAGCGATGCGGCGACGGCGACGGTGACAGCCTGGACGGCACGACCCATCGCGCGATCCTCGGTCCGGCCTCGCGCTGCGTCAAGGTGACCCGCGCGCGGATCTTGCACGCGCGTCCGTGATGCTCGTCTGCCGTGCCGCGTCGACGATCGGGAGCCGGGTCCGCCTGTGGTAGATTCCGTCGCCCCCTCGGCGGGCGTCCTCACCGTTCCTGCCTCCGTCGACCGCCCACCGCACCGATGCCCACGGCCAGCCCCTTCCACGAACGCACTTCCGCGCTGTGCAAGAGCCTGCGCTGGAAGGAGTGGGCCGGCTACCACGCGGTCTGCCGCTACGGCGTCGTCCACGATCCCGAGTACTTCGCCGTGCGTCACGCCGCCGGCCTGCTCGACGTGACGCCGCTGTTCAAGCTGGACGTGTCCGGGCCGGATGCCACCGCGTTCCTGACGTACGTCACGGCCCGCAACGTCGCGCGCCTGAAGCTCGGTCAGGTGGCCTACAGCTGCTGGTGCGACGAGCACGGCAAGCTCCTCGACGACGGCACGATCACGCGCTGGGACGACAGCGCTTACCGTGTCACCTCGGCGGACCCGTCCTACGCGCACCTGCTCCGCCACGCGCGCGGTTTCGACGTCACCATCGAGGACGTCTCCGATCGGGTCGCCGCTCTCGCGCTGCAGGGTCCTCGCGCCCGCGCCGTGCTGCAGTCCTGCTGTGAGGGTCAGGGCGATGACGGGATCGCTGCGCTGCGCTACTTCCGGGCGATGCGCAGCCGCATCGCCGGCCGGGAAGTGCGCATCACGCGCACCGGCTACACCGGCGACCTCGGCTACGAGCTGTGGATGGACAACGCCGACGCCCTGGCGGTGTACGACACGGTGACCGAGGCGGGTGGCCCCCACGGCCTGCTCCCCGTCGGCCTCGACGCCCTCGACATGCTGCGCGTGGAGGCCGGCTACATCCTGCTCGGTGTGGACTACTTCAGCGCGCGTCGTTGCCTGATCGAGGCGCAGAAATCCACGCCCTACGAGATGGGGCTGGGTTGGACCGTCCACACCGAGCGCGAGCCCTTCCTGGGAAAGGCCGCCCTGCGACGCGAGAAGCGCGAGGGCTCGGAGTGGACGCTGATCGGCCTGGACATCGGCTGGGACGAGCTCGAGGCGCTGCATGCGCGCCACGGCCTGCCCCCGCATGTCGCCGCCGAAGCCTGGCGCACGGCCGTGCCGGTGTTCAGCGGCGGGGTGCAGGTGGGGCAGGCCACCTCGGGCAGCTGGTCCCCGCAGCTCAAGAAGAACATCGCCCTCGCCTCGGTGCGGACGCCGCACGGCGTCGCCGGCAGCAAGCTCCAGATCGAGGTCACGGTCGAGTACGAGCGTCACCGCATCTGGGCCGACGTCGCACCGCTGCCGTTCCTGGATCTGGCGAGGAAGCGCGCATGAGCAGTCGCGACTGGGACGTGATCGTCGTGGGCGGCGGGCACAACGGCCTGACCTGCGCGGCGTACCTCGCCAAGGCCGGGCGACGCGTGCTGGTGCTGGAGAAGCGCCACGTGCTCGGTGGCGCCGCCGTCTCGGAGGAGCTCCACCCGGGCTTCACCTTCTCGGTCTGCAGCTACGTCGTGAGCCTGCTGCGTCCCTGGATCATCCGTGACCTGGAGCTGCCGCGCTTCGGCCTCGAGCTGATCCCGCTGGAGACGGCCTACACGCCGGCGCGCGACGGGCCCGGTCTCTGCCGTTGGGCCGACGCCGAACGCACCCGCCGCGAGATCAGCCGGTTCAGCCGGCGCGACGCCGAGACCAGCGCGATCTTCGGCAAGGCCATGGTGCAGCTGGCGAGCTTCGTGAAGCCGCTGATCGACTCGCCCGCCCCGGACCCGCTCTCGCTCAAGCCCGGCGAGTTGCTGGAGCTCGCGCGCCTCGGTGCGAGCGTGCAGCGGCTGCCCGAGGACCAGCGCCACCAGCTCACCAAGATCATGACCATGAGCGCGGCGGACTACCTCGACGAGTGGTTCGAGTCCGAGGTGCTCAAGGCGCCCATGGCGGTCAGCGGGATCATCGGCACGTTCCTCGGCGTGCGCAGTCCCGGCACCGCCTACGTCCTGCTGCACCACTACATGGGCGAGATCGACGGCGCCTATCGCAGCTGGGGCTTCAGCAAGGGTGGAACGGGTCGCGTGTCGGAGGCCATCGCGTCCTCGGCGCGGCACTTCGGTGCCGAGATCCGCACCTCGACGGGCGTCAGCGAGATCCTGGTCAGCCGCGGGGGCGAGGCCCTGGGGGTGGTCACCGAGGGCGGCGAGGAGATCCGTGCGCGCGCGGTCGTCTCGGGCCTCGATCCGCGTCGCACGTTCCTCGGTCTCGTCGGCGAGGACCACCTGCCCGACGACTTCGTCCGGGGCATCCAGCGCTACAAGCTGCGCGGCAGTTCGGGCAAGGTGAACCTGGCCGTGGACAGGCTGCCCGAGTTCCTGCACCGGCCGGGCGCCGAACACCTGCGCGGGGACATCGCCATCGCGCCCAGCATCGAGTACCTGGAGACGGCCTACGACGAGGCCAAGTACGGCGCCTACTCGCGCCGGCCGTACATCAACATGGTGGTGCCGTCGCTGGTGGACCCGTCCGTGGCGCCCCCCGGCAAGCACGTCATCTCGTGCTTCGTGCAGTACGCGCCCTACAACATCAAGGAAGGACCCGATGCCTGGCCGCAGCAGCGCGAGGCCTTCGGAGACACGGTCATCGACACGCTGGAGGAGTACGCGCCGGGCCTGCGCGACTCGATCCTGTACCGGCAGGTGCTCACGCCCTGGGACCTGGAACAGGAGTTCGGGCTGACCGAGGGCAACATCTTCCACGGCGAGCTGAGCCTGGAGCAGTTGGGCTTCCAGCGCCCCATGGCCGGATGGGCGCGCTACGCCACGCCCGTGCCCGGGCTGTGGATGTGCGGATCGGGCACGCACCCGGGCGGGGGCATCATGGGGGCATCGGGCGCGCTGGCGGCCAAGACGATGCTCGGGAAGGCGGCGGTGTGAGCGGCGGCGCGGGCAGCGTGATCGTGATCGGAGCCGGCCCCAACGGGCTGGCGGCGGCGGCGACGCTGGCGCGCGGCGGTCGCCCGGTGCTGATCCTCGAGCGCAGTCAGCGGCTCGGTGGCATGGCCGCGCGTGAGGAGTTCCACGCCGGATTCTCGTCGGTGGGTGTGCATCACGACACGGCGGGTCTGCGGCCGGCCGTCGCGAAGGATCTCGACCTGGAACGGCACGGACTGCGCTTCGTGGAGTGGGAGCCGACCCTGGTCGTGCCCGATCCCGGCGGGCCTCCGCTGTTGCTGCACGGGGAGACCGAGCGCGCGGCGTCCGAGCTGGCCTCGATCAGCGCGGCCGACGCGGAGGCCTGGCGCCGCTGGAACGCCCAGCTGCAGCGCTGGCGGCGCGCCCTCGAGCCACTGCTCTCGCGCGCGCCTCCCCACCTGGACGATGCCTCGGCCGGCGGTGTGTTCCGCCTGGCGGGGCAGGGCCTGTCGCTGCGCCGGCTCGGTCGCGCGGACCTTACCGAGTTGTTGCGCGTCGGCCCGATGTGTGCCGCCGACTGGCTCGACGAGTGCTTCGAGACGCCGCGGCTCAAGGCGGCCCTCGCCGCGCAGGCCGTGGCGGGCACCTGGATGGGGCCGTGGTCGGCGGGGAGCGCGGCGATGCTGATCATGGATCGCTGCACGCGTCGGCGTTCGGTGGTCGGGGGCGCGGCCGCGGTGAGCGCGGCCCTGGCCGCCGCCGCCCGGGCTGCGGGCGTGGTGATCCGGACGCGGGCCGAGGTCGCCTCGCTGGCCGTCACGTCGGGGCGCGTCACCGGCGTCGTGCTGGGGAGCGGAGAGACCGTCAACGCCGACGCCGTGCTGGCCAGCTGCGACCCGCGTCACGCCCTGCTGGATCTGCTCGGGCCGCGCGACCTGTCGCCGGACCTGGCCGACCAGGCTCGCGCCTGGCGCTGTCGCGGCACGACCGCCAAGCTGGATCTGGCCCTCGACGGCCCGCTGCGCTTCACCGGCGCGGAGACCGAGGTCTTCGAACGGGCACTGCTCGTTCCGGACGATGTCGATGGCGTCGAGCGCGCCTTCGACGCGGTCAAGTACGGGCGTTGGTCGGACACGCCGGTGCTGGACGTGTACGTGCCCTCGGTGTCCGATCCGTCGCTGTGTCCGCCGCGCCAGCGGGTCGTCTCGGTGCTCGTGCACTTCGCACCGTACGACCTGCGGGTCGGTTGGGACGACGCGGCCCGAGAAGCGCTGCGCGACACGGTGCTCGAGAGGCTGAAGGCCTTCGCGCCCTCGATCGCGGGGCACATCCTGGGCGAGCGCATGCTCTCGCCGGCCGATCTCGAACGGCGCTACGGTGTCACCGGGGGTCACCTGCACCATGGCGAACACGCCCTCGACCAACTCTTGCACCTGCGGCCCGCGCCCTCGTGCGCCCACTACGCCACGCCGGTGCCCGGATTGTTCCTGGCCGGCAGCGGCAATCATCCGGGTGGGGGTGTGACCGGGGCACCGGGTTGGCTGGGCGCCAAGGCGCTGTTGGGCCGCTAGGCGAGCACGGCCGCGCCGCGTCGGCCGCGCCGGGTCAAGCGGCGCCGGGTTCCACACCGCCCGCGCGCATGTCTCGTTCGAGCCAGGCGCAGGCCTGCTTCAGCAGCCGGTTCACCTGCCGCTCGCTCAGGGCCAGCACCTCGCCGATCTCCGCCGGAGGCATGTCGCCGAAGACCCTCATGGTGACGATCCTCGCGAGTTGGCGGTCGTGCTGCTCGAGACGCTGGATCCACTCGTCGACGGCGAGCACGTGGCCGGGGTCCTCGTGATGCCAGATCAGGCTCGGATCCAGCTCGACGTGGTGGATTTCTCCGCCGCGCTTCTTGGCGCCCTTGCGGCGCGCATAGTCGACCAGCACATGGCGCACGACCCGGGCGAAATAGGCGCGCAGGGGTGCGTCACCGCGCCAACTCGGCGGGTCGTCGTGACAGCGGAGGAAGACCTCGCCGACCACGTCCGTCGCGCCGAGCGTGTGGTTGCCCCGTTCCCCGCGCAGCAATCGCCGGGCGATCGCGTGCACCAGGTCCCAGCACTCTTCCCACGTGATCGGTTTGCCGGATGGCATCATCCCGATTCTCGCCGCCGTCGTTGGGGTCTCCTCGCCGAGGTTACTCGAAGGCGGGGCGCCCGCCCCTCTCGGTCGGGCAGCGGGCAGCGGGCAGCGGGCAGCGGGCAGCGGGCAGCGGGCAGCGGGCAGCGGAGTCCCGGCGCGGATCCGCCCTGTGGGCGCAGGGGATGCGCCGACGGGGAGACAGGCGCGGGCCCTGGGCAAGGTCCGCGCCGGGAGAGTGACTATCGGCCCCCGACGGCGATCAGGCTGAGGGATTCGACGGGACGGCGGACCGTACCGCGCAACTGTCGTTCCAGGGACGACAAGATCGCGACGACGTTCGGCTACGATCCCCGCCATGTCCATCCCTCGGCGAATCGGCGTGCTCACCGGCGGTGGCGACTGCCCCGGCCTCAACGCGGTCCTGCGCGCGGTGACCAAGGACGCCCTCTTCCACGGCATCGAGGTCTGCGGCATCGAGGACGGCTTCCTGGGCCTGATCGAGAATCGCATCCGCCCGCTCGACTACGAGTCGGTGTCCGGCATCCTCACGGTGGGCGGCACGATCCTCGGGACGAGCAACAAGGCCAACCCCAGGGCCTTCCCGACGAGCACCGACGCGGACGGGAACCCGGTGTTCGAGGATCTCAGTGATCGCTGCATGGCGCACATCGAACAGCACGGCCTGGACGCCCTGGTGTGCATCGGCGGCGACGGCACCATGACCGGCGCCCACCCCTTCACCGAGGCGGGCGTGTCCGTCATCGGCGTGCCCAAGACGATCGACAACGACGTGTTCGGGACCGACCTGACCTTCGGACACCTGACCGCGGTGGACACCGCGACCGAGGCCATCGACCGGCTGCACTCGACGGCCTTGAGCCACCACCGCGCGATGGTGGTGGAGCTGATGGGCCGCAACGCGGGCTGGATCGCGCTCTCGGCCGGGATCGCCTCGGGCTCCGACGTGATCCTGCTGCCCGAGATGCCCTTCTCGTACGCCGCCATCGCCGAGGCTGTCGAGCGACGCAGGCAGCGCGGGGCGCGCGCCACGATCGTCGCGGTGGCCGAGGGGGCGCGGCCCGCCGGCGGCGCCCAGGTGGTGCGTGATGTGGACCCGCTCTCGCCCGATCCGATCCGGCTCGGCGGCATCGCGCGGCAGGTGGCGGCGGAGATCGAGGCGCGCACGAGCGTCGAGGCCCGCCACGTCGTGCTCGGCCACCTGCAGCGCGGCGGGACGCCCTGCGCCGAGGATCGCGTGCTGTGCACGCGCTTCGGCCACCACGCCACGACGCTGCTGCGAGAGGGCCGGAGCAACCGCATGGTCGCTCTCGTCGGGAACCAGGTGACCGACGTCGACATCCGGACCCCCGCCGGGCGCCAGCGCACGATCCCACCGGACGAGCCGTTGCTGGATGTCGCCCGGGCGGTCTACACGTCGTTCGGTGTGCCCGGCTAGCGCTGCCCCGGTATCCTCGCCCCGTGCCAGAACCCGGACGAGACGCCTCGCGACACCGTGTGCGCATCAGCGGCGCGTTGCTCGTCGCGTTGGCGTTGCTCTTCAACCCGTGGGTCCTCGGCCGCAACGCCATCGACGCCGGCGTCCCGGACCTGAAGCCCCGCCTGGCCGTCCTCGCCGTGGCCGCCGTGCTGTTCCTCGCGGGGGCCTGGCTCGTGTGGCGACGTCCCGGCCGGCTCGCGGGTCCGGCACGCCTGCTCAACCCGCTGCTCCTGGCACTCGCGCTGCTCGGCCTCTGGTCGGCCGTCGTGTCCCTGGGTCCGGCGACGGCGTCCGAGCGCGAACTGCTCGCGGTCCGCCGCTCCGAGGAGTTGCTGCTCGGGCTCACCGAGGAACTCCGCGCGCTCGAGGGCGGCCTGCTCGACCTGACGCTGCCGGGCGAGCGCGGCCTCGCGCTGTTCGCGCCGAGCGTGACCGTCAACGACCTCGTCGCCGTGCCGACCGGATCGCGCCGCTTCGTGGCCGACATCGAGTGGTCGCGCTGGCCGACGACCGCGCCGGCCGAGGTCGCCCTCGAGGACTGGCGCGGATGGCGCCCCTTCCTCGACCAGATCGCCTGGTTCGAGCACGCCGCGTTCAAGCTCGTGAGGGGGTCGTTCAGCGACGAGACCGAGACCGTCTGGGAAGCCGACGTGGGGTTCTCGGCCCTGGGGATCGGCCACGACGCGCGCCGGTTGCAGGTCCACGCCGAGCTGCGCGTGCGCTTCTTCGCCGAGGGGCGCGAGTCCCCGGCGTCGGCCTGGCACATCGACCGGTTCGTGACTCGCGACTTCACCGTCGCGGAGGTCTCGAGCCCGCTCTTCCGGGAAGTCCTCGATCAGGTCCTGCCCGATGCCGAGGTCCGTCGCCTCGCGCGCCGGTCGATCCACGAGGAGCGCGTCGCGGCCTTCCTGCTCGGCACGGCACCCGAGGTCGCCCGGGCGCCGGGCTTCACGCTGCCGTCCAATCGCGAGCACCCGGGCCTGGCCGTCGCCGACGTGGACGGGAACGGCTGGGACGATCTCTACGTCGCCACGCGCTGGGGCAGCAACCAGCTCTACCTGAACCAGGGCGATGGGACCTTCGCGGAGCGCGCCGCCGCCCTCGGTCTCGAGCTGGGTGACGCCTGTACCAGCGCGATCTTCGCCGACTTCGACAACGACGGCGATGCCGACGTGTTCGTCGGCCGCACGCAGGCGCCGTCGCTCTACCTGGCCCAGGAGGACGGGCGCTTCGTGGACCGCAGCGACGGTTTCCCTCCCGGCGCGCTGCCGGCCATGACCACTTCGATCTCGGCGGCCGACGCCGACGGTGACGGGCTGCTCGACGTGTACTTCTCGACCTACATCGGCGGCCTGGGCCTGGCCTACGCGCGCCGACCGGGGACCCAGCTGCTGGCCGAGTGGCTCGACCTGGACGAAGACCGCCTCGCCGACCTCTCGCGCGAGCACTTTTCCGAACTCATGGAGCGCCTGGCGGCGCGTCCCGATCCCTGGGTCGACCGCCCCGGCACGCCGAACGTCCTGTTGTCCAACCGCGGTGAGGGTCGTTTCGAGCTGCGAACGGGCGTGCTCGAAGCCTGGCGCAACACCTTCCAGGCCACCTGGTGCGACTACGACGACGACGGGGACGCCGACGTCTACCTGGCCAACGACTTCGCGCCCAACACGCTCTACCGCAACGACGGCGCGGGCGGCTTCACCGATGTGACCGACGAGACCGGCACGGCCGACGTCGGCTTCGGCATGGGCGTGAGCTGGGGCGACTATGACGTCGACGGACGCGAGGACCTGTACGTCACCAACATGGACAGCAAGGCCGGTCGTCGCGTCACGGCCGGGGCCGCCGAGCGGGGAGCGCGCTACCAGGTCGCGGCGCGCGGCAACTCGTTGCTCCGCAACGTGCGGCCTCGGTTCGAGCACGTCTCGGGGACCGCACCTCCGGCGCTGCTCGTGGAGCGGGCCGGCTGGGGCTGGGGCAGCGTCTTCGTGGACGTGGACAACGACGGGCTGCTCGACCTCCACGCGCTCTCGGGCAACTACACCGCGCCGCCTTCGGTGGCCAGCCTCGTGGACACGTGAAGCGTGTGGTGGCGCGCGGTCGTGCGCCCCGACGAGACCCCGTGGGCGCGCCTGCGCGGCTGGCTCGATCCGGTCAGCGCGCGCCCCGTCCCCGTGACCCGGGAGCTGCTCGAAGAGGGTGCTTCCTGGAGTGGCTTCGAGCGCGATCACTTCTTCCTGAACGTCGGCGGGGAGGAGTTCGTCGACCTCGCCGGCGTGGTCGGACTCGACAGCATCGCGGACGGGCGCTCGACCGCCGTGCTCGACTACGATCGCGATGGCTGGCCGGACCTGGCCGTGGTCAACGCCAACAGCCCACAGCTGTTGCTGTACCGGAACGAGATCGGTGGGCGCGTGGAGCACCGCAGCGTCGCCGTGGGGCTCGTCGGCGGGAGCCGCGCGGGCGAGCCCGGCCGGCGCTTCAGCAACCGCGACGGGATCGGGGCCAGGCTGGAGTTCCACGTGGGCGAGCGCGTCCTGCGCCGCGAGGTCCGCGCCGGCGAGGGATTCGCATCCCAGAGCAGCAAGCGCATCACGCTCGGGCTCGGGGCGGCCGAGCAGGTCGACGCCCTGGTGGTGCGCTGGCCGAGTGGACGCGAGCAGCGTCTCGAAGGCGTGCCGGCGGGCTCGTTCGTGCGCTTCTTCGAGGACCCGACCACGTCGCCGGACGGCTCGGGTGTCGTCGTCGCCCCCCGCGTCGGCGCGCCGACCGGTGCCCACCCGACCGGTGGCGGCCCGGCCGGCGGCGGCCCGCGCCGGAGCGAGCATGCGGGGCCGATCCTGCCGGGGCTTCCGCGTGGCGACAGCGCGCTCCAGCTCTACACGAGCACGGCCACGTGGTGCCTGGCCTGTGCGGCCGAAGCGGAAGACCTGGACCGCCTGCGCGCCGCCTTCGCCGAGGACGAGCTGGCCATCACCGGCGTGGCCGTCGATCCCGCGGACGACCGCGCGGCGCTCGACGCCTGGTCGACGCGCGTCGGTGCCCGCCACGAGATCCTGTCCGGCTTGCCGCGAGAGACCCTGGCCGTCTTCGAGCAGGTGGTCATCGACGAACTCAAGCGCCCGGCATTGCCCGCCGCGTTGATCACCGACGCCGAAGGCCGGCTCGTCCACGCGCAGTTCGGTTCGCCCAGCGTCTCCACGGTGCGCCGGTTGCTGGCGGAGGTCGGGGCGCGCTGAGGCTCCCGCGCTCGGCCCGTCAGGACGCCAGCACCTGGATGTTCGCGAGCCGTCGCGAGCGGGCCTCGAAGGCTTCGCGTCCGTGCATGACCGAGTCGTTGTCCATCAGCAGCAGGTCGCCCGGTCGCCACTCGTGGAAGTACGTGAACGCCTCGTCGAGCAGGGCGAGGCGCAGGGACTGCAGGATCGCGTCGGACAGTGCGGCGTCGACGTCGGGGATGCGGATGCGCCAGCTCTCGGGTTCCCCGGGGCCGTGCGGGAGGCCGATGGCCAGGGACGGGCCCGCTCCGGGGCGCGCCCGGAACGCGGGAAAACGCGTCCAGCGGTCCGAGTACTCGGAGCGGTAGTAGCCCGACGCGTCCACGGCGAGCACCTCGATGCCCTGCGCGCGCAGGATCTCGACGTGTTCGGCGGGCGCGGCGAGCAGCGCCCGGTCCGCGTCGGACACGAACGTGCGCCCCCCGACCACCCCGTCGAAGCTCGAGCACCAGATGCCGACGTAGCGCACGTCGAAGCCCGTGAGCACGCCGTCGGTGTGGAGCGGGAGCGCGGCGCTGCTCCGGAAGACCTCGTCGTCGTCGTGCTCCTCGACCATGACCGCGCCGTCCTTGCGGGTGCTGGCCGCGTTGATCGGCCCGAGGGCGGAGAGCAGCTCGACGGTGCCGGGCAGGTCGGGGAGCCCGCCGCGGATGACCAGGAACCGGTGCACGGCGAGGCGTTCGAGCAACTCGGCGGCGAGGTCGGGGCGCGTCCGATCCACCGCGGGCAGGAGCAGGCCGGCGCCGGAAGCGGTCAGCGCGTCCATCGGGTCAGCTCGCGGACCCGGGCCCGGCCGCCAGCGCGTCGAAGGCGGCGATGACCTCGGCCGGCGCCTGCACCAGCTCCACGAGCACGCCCTCGGCGCCGAGGGGGGCCTGCTCGTTGCCCTTGGGGTGCACGAAGCACACGTCGTGCCCCGACGCTCCACGACGGATGCCCCCGGGCGTGAAGCGCACGCCGGCCTCGGTGAGCCAGTCCACGGCGGCGGGCAGGTCGTCGACCCAGAGGCCCACGTGATTGAGCGCGGGCTCGTGCACGCGCGGACGGCCCTCGGGATCGATCGGCTGCATCAGGTCCACCTCGATCGCGAACGCTCCCGCGCCGAGGGTGAGCACGTCCTCGTCCACGTTCTCGCGCTCGTTGCGGTACGCATGCGAGGGCGACAGGCCCAGGAGGTCGACCCAGAAGCGCCGCAGCGGGGACTTGTCGAGACCGCCGAGGGCGATCTGCTGGATCGAGAGGACGCGGAACGGGCGGGCGGGCAGGCTCATGCCGCCCATGGTAGCGAAGGTCGTGCGAGGGCCCGACCGCGCGCCTCGGGGTATCGTGTGGTGGGAGGCGGGGCTTGCCGGCCGGCGGTCCATGCGCTCCCGGAGGAGCCCCGGGAACGTCGATGCCCACCGCCCGACCCGACCTGCCGCTCGCGTTCGTCCAGCAGCGCTTCTGGTACCTGGACCGCATGGGTGCCGGCGCGGCCCTGAACGTGTCGATGGTGCTGCGCCTGGGCGGTGAGCTGGACGCCGGCGCCCTGGAGCGGGCCCTGGCGCAGGTCGCCCGTCGTCACGAGACGGTGCGCACCGGCTTCGTCGTCGTGGAGGGCGCCCTGGTCCAGCGCGTCGTGGACGACGTGACGATCCCGGTGGAGGCCCACACCTCGATCGGTGCGCAGGGCGAGGAGGCCTGGGTGCGAGCCTGCGCGGGCCGGCCCTTCGACCTCACCCGCCCGCCCCTGCTCCGGGCCGACCTCGCGCGCCTCGACGACGGGGCTCAGCTGCTGCTCCTGAGCATGCACCACATCGTCTCCGACGGGCTGTCGATGACCAACCTGCTGGTCGAGCTCGATCGGCTGCTCATCGCCGAGGCGCGGGGGGGTGCCGCCGATCTTCCCGAGCTTCCCATGCAGTTCGGGGAGCACGCCGTGGCCGAACGCCGCGCGGCCGAGGAGGCCGACCTGGAGCCGGCGCTGGCCTGGTGGCGCGAGCAGCTTCAGGGCCTCTCGACCCTGAGCCTGCCCACCGATCGGGCACGCCCCGCCGAACAGGGCTGGCACCACGACGTGTGCACGCGCGCCCTGCCCCCGCGGCTCTCCACGGAGCTGGCCGCCCTCGCCCGCGCGCGCGGCGTCACGCTGACCACGCTGCTGCTCGCCGCCTGGCAGCTTCTGCTCGGGCGCCTGTCCGGCCAGACGGACGTGGCGGTGGGCATGCCGGTCACGACGCGCACGCGGGTGCCGCTGGAGCCGATCATCGGCCCGATGATGGACGTGCTCGTGCTGCGCGCCGACCTGTCGGGCGACCCGTCCTTCGCCGGGGGGTTCCTGCCCGCGGTGGCGGCCACGCTCGGCGGCGCCCTGGCCCACGGCGAGGTGCCCTTCGCGCGGCTCGTCGAAGCCCTCGACCCGGTGCGTGACCGCAGTCGCCACCCGCTCTTCCAGGCCATGTTCACCCTGGCCACGCGCTCGGCGGGCGCGCGGCCGTTCGGTGGGGTGTCGGCGGAGTTCCTGGAGTTCCAGGTGACGGACACCGGCGTGGACCTGGACCTGCGCGTGGTCGACGAGGGCGAGCGCCTCGTCGCGCGTCTGGTCTACGACGGGGAGCTCTTCGAGGCGGCCACCATGGAGACGCTCACGGCGCGCTTCCAGCTGCTGCTGGAGGGTCTGGTCGCCGAGCCGTCGGCGTCGATCGGGGACCTGCCGCTCATGGACGGCGTGGAGCGCCGGCTCGTGCTCGAGACCTGGAACGCCACCGACGCAGCGCCGCCCGCGGCCGCGTGCGTGCAGGACTGGTTCGCGAGCCAGGCCGCCGCGCGTCCGGGCGCGCTGGCGGTCACGGACGGCACGCGGCGCCTGACCTATGGCGCGTTGCACGAGCGCGCGCTCCGACTCGCGCGCGCACTGCGGGCCCGGGGACTCGGGCCCGGGGACCGCGTGGCGCTGGCCGTCGGCCGGAGCGTGGAGTTGCCCGTGGCCCTGCTGGGTGTGCTCGGCTGCGGCGCCGCCTGCGTCCCTCTGGACCTGCGCCATCCCGTTCGGCGACTGCGGGCCCTGGTCGCCGACGCCGAGCCGGCCGCGATCGTGGCCGACGCGGAGGCGGCGACCGCGGTCGCGGAACTCGGCGCCCCGGTGGTCGTTCTCGGCGCCGACGACGAGAGCACGGGGCCGGCCGGCGCGGGGTTCCTGTCCTCGCCGCCCGCCGACGTGGCCTACGTGATCTACACGTCGGGCTCCACCGGGCGGCCCAAGGGGGTGGTCGTGCCGCACGGGGCCCTCGTCAACCTGCTCGCCGCCATGCTGCACGAGCCCGGTCTCGGTGCGGACGACGTGCTGCTCGCCGTGACCACGGTGTCCTTCGACATCGCGCTCCTGGAGCTACTCGGGCCGCTGGTGGCCGGCGGGCGCGTGGTCCTGGCCGACGCCGAGACCACCGGCGACGGGCATCGGCTCGCCGCGCTCCTCGCCGACAGCGGCGCGACGGTGATGCAGGCCACGCCGTCCACCTGGAGGCTGCTGCTCGCGGCGGAGTGGCCCGGGGATCCGGCGCTGGCGCTCTGGTCCGGCGGCGAGCCGCTCCCCCGCGAGCTGGCCGACGAGTTGCTCGCACGCGGGGGCCGGTTGTTCAACCTGTACGGGCCCACCGAGACCTGCATCTGGTCCCTGGTGGATCGCGTCGGCCCAGGGAGTGGCCCGGTGCCCCTCGGGCTTCCGATCGCGAACACCCGCGCCTACGTGCTCGATCCGCAACTGCGCCCGGTTCCCAGCGGCGCCGTGGGCGAGTTGTGCCTCTCCGGGGCCGGACTGGCCCAGGGCTACTGGCGACGAGAGCAGCGCACCGCCGCCGCCTTCGTCGAGCATCCCTTCCGGCCCGGCGAGCGGCTCTACCGCACCGGCGATCGGGCTTGCCGTGGACGCGACGGGCGGTTGGTCTTCCTGCAGCGCAGCGACCGGCAGGTGAAGGTGCGTGGGCACCGGATCGAACTCCTGGAGGTGGAGCACGTGCTGCATCGACATCCGGACGTGCAGGCCGCCGCGGTCCTGGTGCGGGCGCCGGACACGCCGCAGGCCGAGCTCGCGGCCCACGTGGTGTGGCGGCCCGGGGCGCGGCCCGACGAGCGTGCGCTGCGGTCGTGGTTGGGCGAGCACTTGCCGCGGGCGATGGTGCCCGCCTGGATCGCGACCCATGCCGCGCTGCCGCGCAACCTGAGCGGCAAGCTGGATCTCGTCGCGCTGGCAGCCCTGGCGCGTCCCGACCCGCGGCGCGCGGCTGGGCCGCCGAGGCCGCGCAACGAGCACGAGCTGCTTCTCGCCGAGGCCTTCGCGGAGGCTCTGGACCTCGACGACATCGGCGTGGACGACAACTTCTTCGACCTCGGCGGTCATTCGCTGCTGGCCGTGCAGGTGCTGCACCGCGTCGAGCAGCGGACCGGGATCAGGTTGCAGCCGGGAGAACTGCTCGTGCAGGACCTGGCGCAGCTGGCCGAGACCCTGGCGACACGCGAGCCGGCCGCGCCGGCGGGCCTGCTCTCCCGGCTCGGCGGTCTGCTCGGTGGTCGCGGCGTGGGCTCGGGGAAGCGAGCATGAGCCACACCGAACCGTCGCTGCCGCCGCTGCCCGCCCTGGGCGAGATCCCCGAACGGATGCTCGCCGCGGTCATCCGTCGCGAGCGCTACGGCCCGCCGATCGAGGCCTTCCGGCTCGAGTCCGTCGCGACGCCCAGGCCTGGGCCGGGCCAGGTGCTGGTGGCCATCGTCGCCGCGGGGATCAACTTCAACGGTGTCTGGGCGTCGCTCGGGAATCCGGTGGACACCATCGCCCTGCACCGGCAGCGCGGCGAGGAACTCGACTACCACATCGCCGGTTCGGACGGCTCCGGTGTGGTCTGGGCCGTGGGCGACGGTGTGCGCCACGTGTCGCCCGGCGACGAAGTGATCCTCTCGGGCGCGCAGTGGGACGAGTCCGCCGAGGACATCCGGCTGGGCATCGACCCCTTGGCCTCGCGCTCTCACCGGGTGTGGGGCTACGAACGCAATCACGGATCGTTCGCGCAGTTCAGCGTCGTCGATGAGTACCAGTGCCATCCCAAGCCGCCCTCGCTGGGCTGGGAGGAGGCCGGGTGTTTCCTGGTCACGGCGGCGACCGCCTACCGTCAACTCTGTGGCTGGTCCCCGCACACGGTCCGGCCCGGGGATCCCGTGCTGGTGTGGGGCGGTGCCGGCGGCCTCGGGTCGATGGCCATCCAGGTCGTCGCTCGGCGCGGGGGAGAGCCCGTGGTCGTCGTGTCCGGCGCCGATCGCGCCGACCACTGCCGTCGTCTGGGTGCGGTGGGGGTCATCGACCGGCGCGAGTTCCATCACTGGGGGCGCGTGCCGCCCGAGCAGGACGGTGCGGCCTACGCAGCCTGGCGGGACGGCGTGCGCGCGTTCAACCACGCCATCTGGGACGTGCTCGGGCGGCGCGTGAACCCGAGCCTGGTGCTCGAACATCCCGGTCGCGACACGCTCCCCACGTCGCTCTACGTGTGCGACAACGGGGGCATGGTCGTGACCTGCGGTGCCACCACCGGCTACGACGCCGACATCGACCTGCGCTACCTGTGGATGCGCCAGAAACGCCTCCAGGGCAGCCACTTCGCCAGCACGCAGGAGTGTCGAGCGGTGATCCGCATGGTGTCCACGGGGGCCATGACGCCGTGTCTCTCGCGCACCGTGGACTTCCGGCAGATCGGCGAGGCGCACCAGCTGATGCACGACAATCGACACCCGCCGGGGCAGATGGCGGTGCGCATCAATCCGCCCCCTGTCGGGGGACGAACCCGGGGGAGTGGGGGCCGGGCATGATCGACGTCCAGCGCGAGGGCCGGATCGCCGTCGTCACGTTCCGGCACGAGAACCCGCTCAACCCGTTCAGTCTCGCCATGACCCGCGGCCTGATCCCGCTGGGCGCCGAACTCGAGGCCGATGACGGCCTCGACGGCGTGCTCCTCTGGGGCGGCGCGGGGCGCTCGTTCTCGGCGGGCGGTGACTTCGCCGACATCCGCACCCTGGACACGCCGGACGCGTTCGGCGACTACCTGCGCGAGATCGTGTCCAGCTACCAGGCGTTGCTCGGGATCAGCAAACCGGTGGTCGCGGCGGTGGGCGGGCACGCCATCGGGCAGGGCCTGCAGGTGGCGCTCATGGCGGACTGGCGGCTGGGCACCGCGGGCTCGCGCTACCAGATGCCCGAACTCGCGAACGGCGTGCCCTGCCCGCTCGGCGCGGCGATCCTCGAAGCGCTGCTTGGTCGCGCCGACATGCTGCACCTGGTGGTGGGTTGCGCCCGGCTCGACGCACCCGAGGCCCGCCGCTTCAAGTTGATCGACGAGATCGTGCCCGACGACGCGCTGTTCGCCTCGGCCCTGGAGCGGCTGCAGGCCTTCTGCGCCTACCCGTCCCCGGCCTGGCGCCACACCAAGCCGATCCACAACGGGCGTCTGCAGCGCTGGCTCGAGGAGGTGCGCGAGCCGGCCGCGGCCGCCCACGTGGCCAGCTTCTTCAGCGGTGCCGCCGACGAGCACTTCTCGCGGATCCTGGACGGCGACGGGTGAGGAGTCCGCTCGACAGCGCGCCTGCGGGGGCGCGCGAGGCCGCGGTGCGTTGGAGCGGCGGAGCGTTGGACGACGTTGCCCTGCGCGACCGCGTGGCCGACCTGCGCGTCGAGTTGGACGGCTTGCCCGAGGACGCGCTCGTCGGCGTGCGCATCGGCAACCAGCCGGCGTTCCTGGTCACGGTGCTGGCGTGTCTCGAGGCGCGCCGCGCGGTCCTGCCGATCGATCCGCTCTGGACCGCCACCGAGTGGGCCTACGCTTCGGCCCGCGCGGGCCCGACCCTGCTGGTGGAAACCGACGACACGCCGGTCGGCGGTCGCGCCAGCTGGCGCCTCGACCCGGAAGGCCGGCTGCTGGCGCGTCCGCCCGGGCCGGGCCGGCCGGCACTCTTCGACACGCGCGGCGTGGCCGTGGTGCACTGGAGCTCGGGTTCGACGGGCCGGCCGCAGCCCATGGCGATCGAACCCGACGCCCTGGCCTTCCGCATCGCGAGCACCCGGCAGGCCTTCGAGATCGGTCCCGGCGACCGCGTCCTTGCCGTGGTCCCGCTGGCGCACTGCCACGGCCTCGACTGCATCGCCTTGCCGACGCTGTCCGCGGGCGCCGAGTTGATCCTGCTCGATCCGCTCGCCGCCGATCCGGCCCGCGTGCTGGCCGCCGTCGACCGCCACGGCATCACCCACCTCAGCGCCCTGCCGCGGTTCTACACGCGCCTGCTCGAGCAGGCCGGATCCCGCCGCGAGCTGGGCACGCTGCGCCGGGTGCTGTGCGGCAGCGCCGCGCTTCACCCGGACTGCGCGCGGGAGTTCGCCGACGTCTTCGGTCAACGCATCCGCGCCGGGTACGGCATCACCGAGATCGGCGTGGTCAGCCTGGACCGCGAGCCGGAGCCGGGGCGCTTCGACTCCGTCGGGCCGGTGCTGCCGGGGATCGAGGGGCGCATCGAGGAGCCCGATGCCGACGGGGTCGGGCCACTCTGGCTGCGCTCGCCCGGAGCGGCACGGGGCTACCTCGGTGACGACGCGGCGACCGCGGAGCGCTTCGTCGACGGCTGGCTGGCGACCCACGACCTGGTGCGCGCCGGGCCCGATGGCGCGCTCGAGATCAAGGGGCGCACGAGCCGCTTCATCAACGTGAACGGCGCGAAGGTCGACCCGTCGGAGGTGGAACATGCCGTCGAGGCGCTGCCCTGGGTGGCCGGCTGCGCGGTGGCGGGCGTGGTCGACGACGTGGGGATCGAGCGCGTGGTGGCCTGGGTCGAGACGCACACCGACGAGGTGCCGCCGGACCGGCAGGGCGCGTTGCGCGGGGGCGTCGCCGCGCGTCTCGCGCTGTTCAAGATCCCGACGGAGATCCTGTTCGTGGAGGCCCTGCCGCGCAGCCCCCTGGGCAAGGTGCTCTACACGCGGTTGCCGCCGCCGCCCCAACCTGGCGGCCGCGTGACCGAGCCGCGCGCCGAGCCTCACGCCGAGCCGCGCGCCCAGGCGTTCGTGCATGCGCAGGCCGCCACGAACGAGACCGAGCGACGGGTGGCGGACCTCTGGTGCGAGGTGCTGGGTCTGGACGAGGTCGGCGTCGGGGTCGACTTCTTCGCTTGCGGGGGCGATTCGTTGCGCCTGGTCCAGCTGCACGCCGCCCTGCGCGACCGACTCGGTGCCACCCTGCAACTCGTGGACCTGTTCCGTCACCCGACCGTCCGCGCGCAAGCCGCAGCCCTGTCCGGGGCACGCAGCAGCGCCGTCGACGAGGCCCTGCGCCGCGCATCTCGACAGCGGGCCGCCCGTGACCGCCGGCCGGGTGCCGGGCCCGCCCGCCCGAGGTGAGCATGCGGTTCCCCGACTTCATGGTGCTGGGCGCCGCCAAGGCCGGCACCACGACGCTGTGCCACCTGCTCGCGCTGCACCCCGAGATCGGGTTCTCCACACCGAAGGAGCCGCATCACTTCAGCTTCGACCAGGCCTACGCCCGCGGCCTCGCGACCTACGCGGCGTGCTTCGACCACGTCGGTGACGCCCGGTGCGTGGGCGAGGGCAGCACGACCTACACGGCGCGACGGCTGTTCCCGCACGCGGCCGAGCGCATCGCCGCCTTCGACCCGACGCTCAAGCTGATCTACGTCGCGCGGGAGCCGCTGGCGCGCATCGAGTCCCTGTGGATGCAGTTGCGGCAGTTCTCGTCGCGCTGCCCGTTCCGGCACCTCGGGATCGAGGAGCTGCCCGAGGCCATGACGGTGTCGGTGTCGTTCGACGAGTCGGTGGCCACCCGGGCGGACTGCCTGGTCGCCTCCACCAACTACTGGCGCGAGCTGGCGGTCTACCGCGATCGTTTCCCGCCCGAGCAGCTGCTGGTCCTGCTCTTCGAGGATCTGGTCGATGACCCGGCCGGCCAGCTGGCGCGGGTCTACCGCTTCCTGGATGTCGATCCCGGGTTCGCGCAGACCCTGCCCGCGGCCCACCTCAACCCGTCCGCCGCGCGCCGTCAGCCCCGGGACGGTCTCTGGCGGCTGTGGGCCTCGCCGCGCCGACGCCGCGCCTACGACGCGGTGGTGAGCCGGTTCCCGCAGCGCGTGCGCGACGCCTTCGCGGGCCTGCTCACCGAGTCGGTGGTCGAGCGCCCGAGTTGGCGGCCCGAGACGCGCGCCCGGGTCCTCGAGCAACTCGGTGACGACACGGCGCGCTTCCTCGAGCACCACGGCTTCGCGCCGGAGCGTTGGCGTCGGGAGTGAGCCGGCCCGTCGCCACGCACGCGCTCAGTGCACCGGCAAGCCCTGCAGCAGCGTCCGCACCTGCTGCGGCGACCCGTCCCCGGCCATGACGCGGCGCAGGATGCGCGTCTGGCCCTTCGCCTGCGGACCGCGCCGGTGCAGCACGCAGCGATTGTCCCAGATCATCAGGTCGCCCGCGCGCCAGGTGTGCTTGTAGGTGAAGGTGCCGGGCTCGAGGTGGCCGGTCAGCTTCTCCATCAGTGCCGCGCCCTCGGTGGCGTCCAGGCCCAGCGGGCAGGCGTCGGCCACGCCGGGGATGCCGTAGATGGAGCGACGTCCCGAGAGCGGATGCTCGAGGGCGACGGGATGCACCACCGGCGGCAGGCGCGGGAACACGTGCTGGAAGCTGTGCGTGATGAACAGGCCGTCCAGGCGTGCCCGCGTCTCGGCGTCGAGGGCCTCGTAGGCCCGGGTCTGGTTGCTGAGCCAGGTCTCGTAGCCGTAGCGCGGCGTCTCGACGGCGTTGAGCACGGCATAGGAGAGCGGCACCTGCAGGTGCGTCATGTCCGCGTGCCAGCCCTGCAGGTAGCCGTCGTCCGGCGTGTCGCGGTAGCCCGGTCCGTTCACGAAGTAGACCACGCCCGGCCTCGCCCCGGTGTAGCCCGGCCTCCCGGGCAGCTCCTTGATGCGTGCGAGCGTGTCCAGCTCGACGGCGTTGAGCCAGGGCACGTTGGCCTCGCCGAAGGCCTCGGCGAAGGCGACGTGCTCGTCCTCGGTGAGGTGCTGGTCGCGGATCACGATGCAGCCGTACTCGGCGATGAGCCGCTTGAGCTCGGCCACCACGTCCTCGGACGGAGGCGGCGACGCCGAGACGCCGCCGACCTCGGCGCCCGCCGGCGCGTCGAAGGGCCGAAGCTCGAGTCCCGTCTGCGTCATGGTCCGTTCCCGTCAGCCCGCGCCTCGCACTCCGCCCACGCCTCGCACGCGGGCCCGAGTCGAGCATACAACTCCGTGGGGCGGTCGGGGCACCGCGCCGCGCCGCTCGCCTTGGCAGCCCCTCGGCCGTGACGTAACTTGGAGCTGAAGCGGGCCGGCAGGCGCCGCGCACGCGGGGGCCGACGCATGGTGGGTGGGACGGACGGGACCGCGGGGGAGGCCATCGCGGTCATCGGGCTGCACGCGCGCATGCCCGGGTCCCGGGATGTCGCCGGCTTCTGGCGCAACCTCGCCACCGGCGTCCTGTCCATCCGTCAGCTCGAGGACAGCGAACTGCTCGCGGCGGGCGAGACGCCAGAACGCCTCGCGCACAAGGACTACGTCGGCGCCGTCAGCCTGCTCGACGACGTCGAGGAGTTCGATGCGGCCTTCTTCGGCTACGGCCGCGGCGAGGCGGCGCGGATGGACCCGCAGCAGCGCCTGTTCCTGCAGGGCGCGCGCGCCGCGCTCGAGGACGCCGGCTACGTGGACGAGGCCCGGGCGGGGACCATCGGCGTGTTCGCAGGCAGCGCGCAGAATCGCTACCTCCTCACGAACCTGATCGACGCCCACGGTCGCGCGCCGCCGCTGGACGACCTCGCGACCCTGCTCGGCAACGAGAAGGACTACCTGGCCTCGCGCGTCTCGTACCACATGGGGCTCACCGGGCCGAGCCTGGCCGTGCAGACCGGCTGTTCGTCGGCGCTCGTGGCGGTGTCGCTCGCCGCCCAGGCGCTGACCAGCCAGCAGTGTGACCTGGCCCTCGCCGGCGGCGTGGCCCTGCGCCTGCCGCAGCGGCGTGGCTACGTCCACGTGGCCGACGGCATCCTCTCGCCCGACGGGCACTGTCGACCGTTCGACGCGCGCGCGGCGGGCACCGTCTTCGGCAGCGGCGTCGGGCTGGTCGTGCTCAAGCGCCTGGACGAGGCCGTGGCCGACGGCGACACGATCCACGCCGTGCTGCGCGGCATCGCCGTGAACAACGACGGCGCCGAACGGCTGGGCTACACCGCGCCGAGCGTGGATCGGCAGGCCGCCGTGGTCGCCCTGGCCCAGGCGTTGGCGGGCGTGGATCCGGCCACGATCGGTTTCGTCGAGGCGCACGGCACGGGGACGGCGCTCGGCGATCCGGTCGAGGTCGCGGCGCTGTCCCAGGCCTTCGGGATCGGCGGCGCGCGGACCGGCTCCGTCGCGCTCGGGTCGCTCAAGGGGAACGTCGGCCACCTCGACGCCGCCGCCGGCATCGCCGGGTTGCTCAAGGCCGTGCTGGCCGTCGAGCACGGACTGATCCCGCCCACGCTGCACTTCGAGCGCGCCAACCCGGGCCTCGGGCTCGAGCGCACGCCCTTCTTCGTCAACGCCGCGGCGCTGCCCTGGAACACCGACGGCGCGCCGCGCCGCGCGGGGGTGAGCTCGTTCGGCATGGGGGGCACCAACGCGCACGCGGTCATCGAGCAGGCGCCGGCCGTGTCGCCGTCGGGGCCCTCGCGCGGATCGCAGTTGCTGCTCCTGTCCGCGCGCACGGCCGAGGCCCTGGAGACGGCCAGCGCGGAACTCGCGGGCCACCTCGCCGAGCCGTCGGGCCAGGCGCTGGCGGACGTGGCCCACACGCTGCGCGTGGGTCGATCCACCTTCGGGCACCGGCGCGCCCTGGTCTGTGCCGACGTCGGGGAGGCGCGCCGGCTCCTGGCCGCTCCGGAGAGCGCGGGGGTGATCACGCGCGTGCCCGGTGAGTTCCGGCCGCCGGTGACCTTCCTGTTCCCCGGTCAGGGCAGCCAGCACCTCGACATGGCGCGGGAGCTGTACCAGGACGAGTCGGTCTTCCGGCACCACGTGGACAGCTGCTGCGCCGAGCTGCGCCCGCACCTCGACCTGGACTTGCGCGAGGTGTTGTATCCACCGGGCGACGACGCCGCGCGCGAGGCCGCTCGCCAGCGCCTGCGCGGCACCGACCTCGCCCAACCGGCGTTGTTCGTGATCGAGTACGCCCTGGCGCGGCTGTGGATGGAGTGGGGCGTGCGCGCCGACGTCATGCTCGGGCACAGTCTCGGTGAGCTCGTCGCCGCGTGTCTCAACCAGGTGTTCCGGCCCGAGCACGCCCTGCAGCTCGTCGCGCTGCGTGGCCGGCTCATGGCCGAGCTGCCGGCAGGCGCCATGCTCTCGGTGCCGCTCGCGCCGGACGATCTGGACGCGCGCCTCTCCGCGGGGCTGGCCCTGGCCGCCGCGAACCACCCGGCCATCTCCACCGTCTCGGGACCGTGCGAGGCCATCGACGCGCTGGCCGACGAACTCGGCCGGGAGGGCCTGCGCTGTCGGCGGCTCGAGGTCTCGCACGCCTTCCACTCGTCGATGATGGAACCGGCCATGGAGGCCTTCGCCGCCGAGGTGGGGCGGCTGCCCCGCAAGCCTCCCGAGCATGCCTTCGTGTCCAACGTGACCGGGCGGCTGATCACGCCCGCCGAGGCGACCGACCCCTCGTACTGGGCCCAGCAGCTGCGTCGCACGGTGCGCTTCTCGGACGGGGTCGCCGGGCTGGGCGACGGCCCGCGCGTGTTCCTGGAAGTCGGGCCGGGGCGTGCGCTGACCACCCTGGTGGGTGAGCTGATCGACGGCGCGCCGGGCCAGGTCGCGGTGCCGTGCCTGCGCCATCCCTCCGAGGAACGTTCGGACACCGCCTGCCTGCTCGAGGCCGCCGGCGCGTTGTGGGCCCACGGCGTGCCCTTCGACGGTCAGGCCTTCGTCGCGGGCGAGTCGCGAGGACGGGTGCCCCTGCCCACCACGCCCTTCGCGCGCACGCGCTGCTGGATCGAGCCGAGCACCGAACCCGCGGCGTCACGCGCCGGCGTCGAGACGTCGGCCACCGCGTCGGCTGCGGCGCCGAGGCCCGCGCTCCTCCGCTCCGACGATCCGGCCGACTGGTTCAGTGTTCCCAGCTGGACGCGCCGCCCGCTCCCGGGGGCACTGGATCGGGGGACCCCGGCCGGCCACGCGGCGTCGCGCCAGGGCGAGACCCCCCGACCGCGCTGGCTGCTCTTCACCGACGAGCAAGGCACCTGGGATGCCCTTGTCACACGGCTTTCGGTGACGGGGGATGTCGTCGCGGTCGTGCCGTCCGATCGCTTCCAGTTCCTCGGACCCGGCCGTTTCGCCCTGGACCCCGGAGACCCCGCGGGGTTCCGGCGGCTCGTCGAGACGCTCGGTGAGGACCTGCCCGGGACCGTCGCGATGCTGTGGCTGGCGACGCCGGCCGCGCGGGACCCCGACGCCGCCCTGCGGCTGGGTACCGAGGTCGTGCCGGCCATCGCCGCGGCACTCGGGGATCGTCCGGCGCGGCTCGTCGTCGTGACCGAGCGTGCGGTGGATGTGATCGGTGAGGTCCCCGTGCCCGAGCAGGCGGCCGTCGGTGGCGCCTGTCGTGCGGTGGCTCTCGAGAGGCCGAACCTCTCCGTGGGCACGCTCGATGTCGAGGTCCCCGACGGCGCCGCCGTCGATGCGCTCACCGCCGAGTTGCGGTCCGCGGCGGCAGGCGCCGGCCTCGAGACCGCCGTGGCCTGGCGCGGCGGTCACCGCTGGGTGGAGTGTCTCGAGCCTGTCGCTCTGCCCGCGCCTGACGCAGGCGACGCTGACGCAGGTGAGGCCGATCCCGGCCTCCGCGACGGAGGCGTCTACCTGATCACGGGAGGACTCGGCGGCATCGGCCTCACCCTGGCGGAGTTCCTGGTCGAGTCGCGCGGCGCACGCGTGGCGTTGTGCGGACGCTCGGGCCTGCCCGCCGTGGACGAGGCGAACCCTCTCGACGCACGCACGGCCGGTCGCGCCGAGGCGGTGCATCGGCTGCGCGCCCGTGGCGGAGAGGTGCTCGTGCTCACCGCCGACGTCACCGACCCTGCGGCCATGCTGCGGGCCTTCGCGGCGACGCGGGAGACCTTCGGCGCGTTGCACGGCGTGATCCACGCGGCGGGTCTGCCGTTGCAGGGCGCCCTGGCGGCGAAGGTGGCGGGCACGCGCGTGCTCGCCGCGTTGTGCACCTCGGAGATCGAGCTGCTCGTGCTGTGCTCGTCCGTCTCGACCGTCTTCGGAGGACTCGGCCAGGCCGACTACTGCGCGGGCAATGCCTTCATGGACGCCTTCGCCGTCTCTCGCCGCGGCAGCTCCGGCCCGCGCGTCGTCTCGATCGGTTGGGACACCTGGCGCGAGCTCGGCATGGCCGTCGACGCTCCGGTTCCCGTCGCCTTGGAGGCTCGCAAGCGCGCGGTGCTCGCGGCGGGACTCACCCGGCCCGAGGGTGTCGAGGTCTTCCGGCGGGCCCTCGCAGCGGATCAGCCGCACCTGCTCGTCTCGACCACGCCGCTGACAGAACGACGCCGAGCGATCACCTCGGGAGCGCCCGCGACGGTTGCGACCCTTGCCCAAGCCGAGCCGCCGCGGCGCGCGCCCCCGGATGCCGCGTCGCCCGGGATCCCGGAACCTCCCGGGGTCGCGGAGCTGTCGGGGGCATCGCCGTCGCCCACGGTGCCTCCGCCGCTCGGGGCCTCGGTGCCTCCCGGCCCGCCCGCGGTGCCCACGCCCACGCCGGCGCCCACGCAACGCGAGCGCATCGCGGACGACGTGACCCGGATCTGGTGCCAGCTGCTCGGCCTGGACCGCGCCGCTCCGGGCGACAGCTTCTTCGAGCAGGGCGGCAACTCCCTGCTGGCGACGCAGATGCTCGCGCGCATCCGCGAGCAGTACACCGACGCCGACCTCTCGCTGGCGGGGCTGTTCGCCGAGCCCACGCTGGGCAGTCTGGTGACCTCGGTGCAGGGCACGCATGGCGGAGACGTGAAGGTCCCGGTCCCCGCGCCGGGAACAGCCGCCACGTCGGAGGCCGGCGCGTCGGGGGCCGGAGCGTCGCAGGCCAGCGCCGCGAGGGCGGGCGCACCGAGGCTGGCCGACCGCATCCTGGCCACGCCGGGGGACGCGCGGCACGCGCTGCTCGAGGAGTACCTGCGCGCCGAGGTCATCACGGCGCTGGACGGCGCGGGTGAGGTCCCGGCCGACGGCGGCCTCGACCGCCTCGATCTGACGCTGCTCGCCGCGCACCTCACCTGGGTCGTGCGTCGCGATCTCGACCTGCCCATCTACCCTCCGGAAGTGAGGCAGCGCCCGTCTCTCGACGCGCTGGCCCGGCTC
>JAJDER010000146.1 GCA_029259725.1 Planctomycetota bacterium
AGCAACCCCGAGTTCCTGAAGGAAGGCGCGGCCATCGACGACTTCATGAAGCCCGACCGCGTGGTGGTGGGGACGTCGGACGCCGAGACCAGGGACGTGATGACCCGGCTCTACGAGCCCTTCGTCCACGACAACATCAACAAGATCATCCACATGGACGTGGTCAGCGCCGAGCTGACCAAGTACGCGGCCAACGCCATGCTCGCCACGCGCATCTCGTTCATGAACGAGATCGCGAACATCTGCGAGCGCGTCGGCGCCGACGTCACCAAGATCCGCGCGGGCATCGGCACCGACTCACGCATCGGCATGCCCTTCCTCTACGCGGGCTGCGGCTACGGCGGCTCCTGCTTCCCGAAGGACGTGCAGGCGGTGATCCGGACGGCCGCTGCCTACGACTACGACTTCCAGATCCTGCAGGCCGTCGAGGCCGTCAACGCCAGGCAGAAGTACGTGCTCTTCGAGAAGGTGAAGAAGCACTTCAACGGCGATCTGGCCGGCAAGACGTTCGCCGTCTGGGGCCTGGCGTTCAAGCCACGCACCGACGACACGCGCGAGGCTCCGGCGCTCTACATCATCGAGAGCCTGCTCGAGGCCGGCGCAAACGTCCGCGCCACCGACCCTGAGGGCATCGAACAGTTCCAGTGGCGCATGGGCGACCGCGGCGACAAGCTCCAGTACTTCGAGCATCCCTACGACGCCCTCGAGGGCGCCGATGCCATGCTCCTCACCACCGAGTGGTCCGAGTTCCGCAACCCGGACTTCGAGCTGATCAAGGAGCGCCTCGCCCAGCCCGTGATCTTCGACGGCCGGAACATCTTCCCGAGTGAGGAGCTCCGCCGCCTCGGCTTCTCGTACTACCCGATCGGCCAGACCGCGGTGGTCAACGCGTAACGACCGCGGGGCAAGGGGCCGGGCCAGAAGGAAACCTGGGCGCCCCGCGTCTCTCCCCAACGGGGCGCCCAGTGGCATCTCGACGCGTGGTCTCTCCCAACCCCGCGTCTCGCAATCCTGAAACCGCGGAGGTCTAGACCTCCGCCAGCAACACCGTAACGCGGAGGGCGTCCAGGGCGCCTCGGATTTCTTCCGCCTCGGCCCCGTCGCCCAGCAGGTGTCCCTGCATGCGGGCACGAATCTCGTCCAGAATCCGGCGTGCCGCCTCCTCTTGGCCATCCTGTACGCGGCGTACGGCGATCAGATCGGCGTTCCGGACGGCTTCCACCGGGTACTCGGGGAAGGCCTCCGCGAAGCCCAGCAGCACCGGCTCGGCCGCGTCAACCCGAGCCTCGTCCAGCAACAGCTTCCCGGTCCAGGTCCGCGCGTGCGCGCAGACGCGACGCTCCTCCGGGAGTCGCTCGGCGATCTCGGCGTAGCGGGCGAGGGCCTCGGCGACCCTGTGCTCGCGGCGGTCCAGGTGCCCGAGTTCCAGCAGACCGCGGGCCGCGAAGGTCGCGCTCCCCACCGAGGCGGCCTGGGCGAAGCGGGCCCGTGCCGGCTCGGGCAACTTGCGAGCCCGCAGGATCTCACCGGCCCGGAAGGCAGCCTCGCCGCGCGCGTCTCTCGGCAACGTCGCATCATCCGCCAGGACCCCGTAGGCAGCCGCCACGTCGAGCAGGGCCGCCTCCCGTTCTTCGCCGGTCAGCTTGTAGGCCGCCTGCTTCTGATCCGAGACCTCGGCCAGGACCGCCTTGGCTCGCTCGCCCCCTTCCACGCCCCCGTCGCCGCCGCCTTCGCCCCCTTCATCGGCGCCCCCTTCATCGGCCAGTCTGCCGACAGCCACGCTGCCGACAGCCGGCGCGGGCCCCGCCGGCTCGGCCGGCGGCAAGGCGAGTGCCCCACCCGCTGCCGCCAGCGTGCCGACGAGCACCGCCGGCCCCTGGATCATGATCGTGCTCCACTTCCACATCGCTGAACCCTCCTCGGGCTGGGTGGGCTCGCGGCGCGAGCCCGGACTGTGTGCGTTCGCGGGCCGCGTGCCCGCCAGCGACATGTCGGCGGGCCGGCCTCGGCGTTACGCGCCACACCCTCGCCGCACCCGCGGGGACCCGCACTTCTTGGGGCCAACAACAGTCGGGGTACGCTCGTGGTCTCGCGGATGCCTCGATCTCCGCGCCAGTCGGGTCCGGCTCGGCGCCGCGCCATCCTGATCGCCGTCTCGGAGGTCCTCCATGCCCACGACTCCCGCAGCCTTCGCCCGACCGCGCCGACGGACCACCGCGCTGGTGGCCACCGTGGCGTTCGCGCTCGGCACGGCCGGAACGGCCCTGCTTCCCGACGTGATCGACGCCGTCCCGCGCTCGGTGACTCCGCGCGGCCCGCTCTGGGAATCGGAACGGGCGACGATCGAGCTCTTCGAGGAATCCGCGCCGTCGGTCGTGTTCATCTCCCGCTACGAACTGTTCGGTGACCCGTTCTTCGGCTTCAACGTCTCCGAGGTCCACGCCGGCACCGGCTCCGGCTTCGTCTGGGACGAGGACGGGCACATCGTGACCAACTACCACGTGGCCGCGGGTGCGCGCCGGCTGGTGGTGACCTTCCCCGACCAGTCGAGCCACGAGGCCGAGGTCGTGGGCGTCTACGCCGACAAGGACCTCGCGGTGCTGAAGGTCGAAGCGCCCGACAAGCCCCTGCGCCCGCTGCCACTCGGCACGAGCCACGACCTCAAGGTCGGACAGACGGTGCTCGCGATCGGCAACCCGTTCGGCCTCGACACCACCCTGACCACCGGCATCGTGTCGGCCCTCAATCGCGAGATGGTCTCGCCCAGCGGGCGCAAGATCCAGGACGTGATCCAGACGGACAGCGCGATCAACCCGGGCAACTCGGGCGGGCCGATGCTCGACACCTCCGGCCGGCTGGTCGGCGTGAACACGATGATCGTGAGTTCGACGGGCAGCTTCGCGGGGATCGGCTTTGCCGTGCCCGTCGACGTGGTCAACCGCGTCGTGCCGCAGATCATCCAGAACGGCCGGTACATCCGGCCGGGCCTGGGAATCGCCCTGCTGCGTGAGGACCTGACGCGGCGCCACTTCGACCACGGCGTGGTCGTCGGCCGGGTGGAGCCCGCCAGCAGCGCCGACGCCGCGGGCCTCCGGGGCACCTACCGGAGCCGTCGCGGTGAACTCGTCTTCGGCGACTTGATCCTGGCCATCGACGGGGTCACGACGCCGGACGCCGACGCCTTGATCGACGCGCTCGAGAGGTACCCGGTGGGCGCCGAGGTCGAGGTGACCCTGCGCCGCGAGGGGGACACCGTGCGTGTCCCGGTCGTGCTCCAGCCCGTGGAGTGAGCGGCCTGAGATCGCTCATACGGGCCGGTGCGGCCGTTGTGGCGCAGTCCCCACCCACGGGAGGCCCCCGCGTCACTCCCGGCGACCGGGGGCGGGGTTCTCGGAAAGGGTGTCAACCGGGTACGATCCAGCACGTCTCCGGCACTTCATTGCGCCCCTCTGGACCCCTGCTCAAGCCAGAGTGCGGCCGAAGGCCCCTCGAAACGCCTGGAACCCACCATGCTTCGTCTTGCCCTGCCGTCCCTGCTCGCCTTGCTCCTGATCGCCGCCCCGGCCGCCGCCGGGAAGACGATCTACAACTTCGATGACACGACCTGGACCTTCCCGGTTGTCGTCGCGAACCTCAGCGGCAGCGCGAAGAACGTCGGCATCCCCGGCGTGAAGACCAAGGGGAAGGGCAAGGAAGAGCACAGCCTCACCGTGACCTTGAACGCGGGCGGCACGTTCAGCGCCGATTGGGACGCCGGCGTCGCGACCTTCACCGGCACCTGGACGCGCAAGAACGAGTGCTCGAAGAAGATCGACCTCCTGTTCGACACGGCCGGCGAGGTCGCCCTGATCGAAGTGGTCGAGTCCACGCTCCGAGATATCGCGCTCGACAACGGCATCGTCGCCGACTTCGACGGCACGCCGGGGACCGAGATCACCAAGCTCAAGACCAAGCTCAGCATCAAGGCCAAGGCCAAGAAGGACGAGGCCACCGCCAAGGTCACCTTCAACTACAAGATGACCGGCGAGGGCGAGGCCCCGGCCTTCCTGGTCTTCAACGCTCCGGTCAAGGTCAGTGGCAAGGTCAAGGGCACCAGCGACGTGCAGGCGTTGACCCCGCTGATCGTCCCCACCGAGTAGGACTTCGATCAGGCCACCGGCACCGACCCCCGGGTGCCGACGACGGACCTCCGAGCCGCTAGGATGATGGCTCCCCCCGGCGACCCCGCGAGCGCGGGGTCGCTTCAGTTCCGGAGAGCCGTCCGATGCTGCGCGTCCTGATCGCCCTGCTCCTCGCCTTGTCCGTCGGCCTCGTCGCCGTCGCCTGCAAGAGCACGTCCGGCGGCGGCTCCTCCCCCGGTGACGTCCTCAGCAGCGCCCTGCTCGAACGCACCGCGGAGATGGAGCACCGGCCGGGCCTGCTCGACACCTGGCTCGACCGTGAGGCGGGCAAGCTCTGGCTGGCCCTGCCCGCGCCCGTGGGTCCCCGCGACGTGTGCACGAGCGTGATCTACATCGAGGGGCTGCGGACCGGACTCGGCTCCAACCCGGTCGGACTCGATCGAGGTCAGCTCGGCGAGGCGATCGTCCTCGACTGGCGTCGCGTCGGCCCGCGCATCCTCGTCGAGCAACCCAACCTGCGCTTCCGCGCCGAGACCCGCGCCGGCGCCGAGCGCCGCGCCACGGCGGAGTCCTTCGCGCCCTCGATCCTCTGGGGCACCGAAGCCGAGCTGATCGACGAGGACGGCCGCGCGCTGGTGGACGTGACCCCGTTCCTGGTGCGCGACGCCCACGGGGTGGTGGCCACCCTGCAGCAGACCGGGCAGGGCAGCTACCAGCTCGACGCCTCGCGCTCGACTCTCGAGCCCGACGCGTGCCACGCCTTCCCGGACAACCTCGAATTCGAGGCCACGCTCACCTTCACCGGCGGTGACGTGGGCCCGCTGGTGGCCGGCACCGCCGCCGACGGACGCGCCGTGACCCTGGCCCAGCACCACTCCCTGGTCCGCCTGCCGGACGACGGCTATGAGCCGCGCGTGTTCGATCCGCGCGGTGGCGCCTTCGGGCTCTCGTACCTGGACTACGCCGCCCCGCTGGGCGCGCCGATGGAACAGGGACTGGCGCTGCGCCACCGGCTCCAGCTGCGCGACCCGACGGCGACGCGCGGCCCGGTGATCGAGCCGATCGTCTACCACCTGGACCCCGGCGTGCCCGAGCCGGTGCGCTCGGCGCTGTTGGACGGCGCGCGCTGGTGGGCCGACGCGTTCGAGGCCGCGGGCTTCGAGGACGCCTTCGGTGTCGAGATGCTGCCCGAGGGCGCCGACCCGCTCGACGTCCGCTACAACGTGATCCAGTGGGTGCACCGCAGCACGCGCGGCTGGTCGTACGGCAACGCGATCACCGACCCGCGCACGGGTGAGATCCTCAAGGGTCACGTGTCGCTGGGATCGCTCCGCGTGCGGCAGGACCAGCTCCTGTTCGAGGGGCTGCTGGGCGTGGCCGACACCGGCACCGGCACGGCCACCGACCCGATCCAGCTGGCCCTGGCCCGGCTGAGGCAGCTCTCCGCCCACGAGGTCGGGCATACCCTCGGCCTGGCCCACAACTTCGCCGCCAGCGCGTCGGACCGCGCCTCGGTCATGGACTATCCCGCGCCACGGATCACCCTCTCCGAGCGGCCCGGAGAGGTCTTCGACGTGAGCGACGCGTACGCCGTGGGCGTCGGCGCCTGGGACGAGGTCGCCATCGAGCATCTCTACCGGCCGTTCGCACCGGACACCTCGGGCGCCGCACGCCGCGCGACGCTCGACGGAATCCTGGCCGGGGCCCAGGACCGCGGCCTCCGCTACCTCTCGGACAGCGACGCGCGCGCCCGCGGCTCGGCCCACCCGACCGCACACCTGTGGGACAACGGCGCCGACCCGGTGGCCGCGCTCGCGGAGACGCTCGAGATCCGCGCCCGGGCGCTGGAGGCGTTCGGGAGCGACCGGCTGGCCGCGGGGCGCTCGCGCGCCCTGCTGCAGGAGGTCCTCGCGCCGGTCTACTTCCACCATCGCTACCAGCTCGAGGCGGCGGTCAAGCTCATCGGCGGCCTCGACTACGATCACGCCGTCATCGGCGACGGGCGGGCGCCGGCCCGGGTGGTGGACGCCGAGCGCCAGACGGCGGCACTCGAGGCCGTGTTGCGGATCCTGGATCCGGCTTCGCTCGACCTGCCCGACCGCGTCGTCTCCCAGCTCCTGCCCCGCCCCCCCGGTACGGGCTCCAACCGCGAGCTGTTCGGCAGCGCCACCGCACCGGCGTTCGACGTGACCGGCGCCGCCACCACGGCGGCGCGCGAGGTCGTCGCGCTGCTCCTCGAGCCGACGCGCCTGAACCGCGTCGCCGACCAGGCCCGGCGACAAGCCTCGTGGCCGAGCGTGGAGGCGGTCCTCGCGGCCACCACGGACAGGGCTTTCGGCGCACTCGGCGACGACGTGCCCCCGGAGGAACGCCACGCGGGCTTGCGCGACGCGATCCAGCACGTGGTCGTGGAGGAGATCATCCGCGTCGCCACCGATCGTCAGGCCCAGCCCGCGGTCCGCGCCGCCGCCGACGGACAGCTGCGCCGGATCGTCCAGCAGCTCGGACCGGTACCCGAGAACGACCATCAGGCGGCTGCGATTCGGCGGCGCATCGGCGCGCATCTGGAGCGGGGTCCGGCCGACGAGACGACTCCCTTCGACCCCGCCGCTCCACCCCCTGGGAGCCCGATCGGTCTCGACAGCCCGATCCGCGAGCCCGCCTCCTGGGGCTGCAGTCTGGAGTGGGTCGGTTCCTGAGCCGCCAGCCAAGCAAACGCGACCGGAGCCGGCCAGGGAGTGGTCGCCGGGCGCCGCAGCACGTGGCGATGGTGGACGCGGCGTGCTGACGGCTCGGTGCCTGACGACCGCGGGAACTTCGCGTCTCAGCTCGCCTTCGCCGCTTCCGCCGACTTGGTCGCGCGGCGCCGCCGCACCTTCAGGTTGAGCATCTCGACGAAGATCGAGAACGCCATGGCGAAGTAGATGTAGCCCTTGGGGATGTGCAGATCGAGGCCGTCGGCCACGAGCGCCATGCCGATCAGCAGCAGGAAGCTGAGCGCGAGGATCTTCACCGTCGGGTGCGCGTCGATGAACGTCGACACCAGGTTCACCGAGAACAGCATCACCACCACGGCGAGCACCACCGCGGTGACCATCACGCCGAGCTCGTTGGCCATGCCCACCGCGGTGATCACCGAGTCGAGCGAGAAGACCAGGTCCAGGACCAGGATCTGCAGCAGCACCGAGCCGAAGGTCGCGGCCGCCTTGCCCACGCTGCCGTCCTCGTGCTCACCCTCGATCTTGTGGTGGATCTCGTAGGTCGCCTTGGCCAGCAGGAACAGGCCACCGATCAGCAGGATCAGGTCGCGGCCCGAGATCTCCTCGCCCAGCACCGTGAACCAGGGCGCGGTCAGGGAGACCAGCCAGGACAGCGACATCAGCAGCAGGATGCGCAGACCCATGGCCAGGAACAGGCCCAGCTTGCGTGCCCGGTCGCGCTGGGCCTCGGGGAGCCGCCCCGCGAGGATCGAGATGAACACGATGTTGTCGATGCCCAGGACGATCTCGAGCGTGGTCAGCGTGGCGAGAGCGATCCAGGCCTGCGGGTCGGCGAGCCAGTCCATGTTCGCGAGCCTACGAAGTCGCCTGCCACGTCGCTATTCTCGCGACCGATGCCCAGCCCCCGGTGACGCACCATGGATCCGTTCCACCTGCTCTCGCTGACCCTCGTCACGGCCGCCCTGCTGTCCTGGCTGAACCACCGCTTCATCCGCCTGCCCACCACGATCGGCGTGATGATCATCGCGTTGGTCATGTCCCTGGGGCTCCAGGGATTTCGGCTCGTGGGGCTGGACGTCGAGACACCGGTCGAGTCCCTGCTCGAACGCATCGACTTCAGCCACGCGCTGCTCGACATCATGCTCGCGTTCCTGTTGTTCGCGGGGGCCTTGCACGTCCAGATCGACAACCTGCTCGGCCAGAAGTGGATCATCACCGGCCTGGCCACCGTGGGCGTGCTGGTCTCGACCCTGCTCGTGGGCGGCATGGTCTTCTACGCCGCCGATGCCTTCGGGACGCCGCTGCCCTTCCTGACGTGCCTCGTGTTCGGCGCGTTGATCTCCCCCACCGACCCGATCGCGGTCATGGGCATCCTCAAGCAGGCCGGCGCGCCCAAGAGCCTGGAGACGAAGATCGCGGGCGAGTCGTTGTTCAACGACGGCATCGGCGTGGTGCTCTTCTCCGTCCTGGTCACCGTGGCGATGGCCAGCGGAGGCGAGGCCACCGCCGTCGACGTCGCGGCAGGTGGCGCGACCCCGGCGATCCATCCGCCCGGCGCGAGCGACATCGCCGCCCTGGTCGCCGTCGAGGTCGTCGGCGCGATCGTGCTCGGGCTGCTGTTCGGCTGGATCACCTTCCGCCTGCTGCGCAGCGTGGACAACTACCAGGTCGAGGTGCTGCTGACCCTCGCCCTGTGCACGGGCGTCTACTCGCTGGCCGACGCGCTGCACAGTTCGGGGCCGCTGGCCGTGGTCGTGGCCGGACTGCTGATCGGCAACACGGGCCGGCGCTACGCGCTCTCCAAGCGGACCGCCGAGCACGTCGACACGTTCTGGGAGCTGGTCGACGAGATCCTCAACGTCGTGCTCTTCGTGCTGATCGGCATGGAGGTGCTGGTGCTCGACTTCACCGACGGCTCACGCCTGGCCATGGGACTGCTGGCCATCCCGCTGGTGCTCGCGGCGCGCTTCCTGGCGGTGGGCGGTGCGGTGTCGATGCTTCGACGGCGGCGCGTGTTCACGCCGCACGCCGTGAAGATCATGACCTGGGGCGGCCTGCGCGGCGGCATCTCGGTGGCGCTGGCGCTCTCGCTGCCGACGACCCTCGAGGGCCGCGAGCTGTTCCTGGTCATGACCTACGTGGTGGTGGTGTTCTCGATCGTCGTGCAGGGCCTGACCATCGGGCGCCTGATCGCCATGATCCCGGACGACGCACGTGGGTCCGCGGACACCGGGCACGGGTCCTGAGCGCTCGGGCCGGTCGCGCTCCTACTGGTTCATCAACGTGAGCACTTCGTCGTCGATGAGCAGGTCCGCATCACCGGAGTTGGCGAGCAGCGCCTCGATCGTGTAGGTCGGGTGCCACAGGCGGAACCACTTCTCGTCCGCCGAGACGCGCGTTTCACCCAGCGTGAGATGCACCGAGGTGAGCCGCACGACGCCGGTGTAACCCGTCAGGTCCCGCAACACGACCTTGCGGCCCGAGCCGAGCCAGGTGATGACCGTGTCGCCCCCGACCGTGTCCACCAGGAAGCCCTTGTAGCGGGCGTCGGGGCGTGTATCGGTGACGCTCGCCGGCAGCGTCGTGGGGGTCTTGACCGTGACGAACGCCGGGCTGCGGCAGGCGGTGAGCAGGAGCGCGAAGCCGAGCGCAACCAGGGCGGCCTTCATGGGGGATCCTCGGGAGGTCGGACTTGGACGCCCCCTCGGGGGGGCCTCTTCCAAGATACGTCCGAGGCCCTGCGCGGCAAGCCCAGCGCGTCGGTGGCGTCGAACTACCCGCCTCGCTAGAGTCGGTGCCCTCCGCTGCTTCCGCCTCACGTTCGGCCGGGAGCGTCTCGTCTTCCACCCCGATCGAAGCAGCCGATGTTCCCACAGAAGTGGCGTGAGCGCTGGGGTCTGACCACCGACCCCTTTGCCTGCGAGGACGCCGACAAGGACCTGATCCTCTCCCAGATCGATCTGGCCGCGGTGCACTCGGGCTTCGATCGCGTCTTCGGCGACCCGCGCTCACCCAGCCCGGGCATCGTCTTCGGTGAGAAGGGCAGCGGGAAGAGCGGGCTGCGCCTGATGATGCGGCGACGCCTCGAGGGGCACGCCGCCGAGCACCCCGACGAGCGCGTCTTCTGGGCCGAGTACATCGACTTCAACGGCGCCATCGAGGAACTGGCGGGGCGGCTCGACCGCGACGGCGGACCCACCGCGGCCGGCGTCATCGGCAACTGGGAGATCGCTGACCACCTCGACTCGATCCTCTCGGTGGGCGTCACCAAGCTCATCGATGCGATCACCTCCGGCGAGGCCACCGGCCCGAGCCACCGGCGCCCGAAGCTGGGGCGCAAGCAGCGCCTGGACCTGCAGATCCTCACGGCGCTCTATTACCGCAGCAAGCACCGGACGGTCTCCGACGCCATCGGGTCGCTGCGCTCGGCAGCCAAGCTGGGTTCGGCGGGCGGTTCGGCCGGACGCTGGGTGATCACGCTCCTGGGCCTCGCGATCGCCGCCACGCCGCATCTGGTGGTGCGCACCGAGGAACTTTCGTCGCTGCACTTCCTGGGCGACCACCCGCTCCCGCTCTACGGGCTCGGCCTGGTCGTCGCCCTGTTCCCCTGGCTGCGCCACGGCGTGCTGGGACGGCTGGCCCTGCGCGATGCGAGGGCCGCCGGCCGTGGCGTGCGCGTGTTGTCCGAGGACCCGCGCCCGCTGGCCGACATCCTGCACGGCCTGAACACCGGCGAACGCGCCGAGTTCGCCCTGCCCGAGGGCACCAGCGAGGCCGTGCGGTACGACCTGCTGCAGCGCTTCCTGGGCCTGCTCGAACAGTACGGCTACCACGGCTTCTACGTGCTCATGGACCGGGTCGATGAGCCCACGCTGCTCAGCGACAACGCCGACTGGATGCGCGAGTTCGTGGCCCGCATCCTCGACATCAAGCTGCTCCAGCACCCGGCCCTGGCGCTCAAGCTGTTCCTGCCGATCGAGATGGACGCCCTGTGGCGGCAGGCCCCGCCGGACCAGCTCAAGCGCATGCGGCTCGACAAGTCGAACCTGATTCCCGAGCTGAAGTGGACCGGGCGCGAGCTGTACGAGATCGCCGACCAACGCCTCAAGGCCTGCCGCGGGTCGAGCTCCGGCTCCAGCCTCTCCGACTCGGGGCCCCGGCGGACGCCGGTGGCCAGCGTGGCCGGCGTGGCCGGCACGCCCTCCACCCTTCCGACCGGGACCGCCGGTCAGCTCAGCGATCTGTTCGGCCCCGACCTGAGCCTCGACCACGTGCTCGAGACCCTGACGGCCCTCGGCACGCCGCGCTACGCCTTCGGATTCCTCTCCGAGGCGGTGGGCTCCTACGTACGCGACCTGCCCAACGACCTCGCGCTGGACGATGAGCGCTGGTGCCTCCCCCGCGCGCATTTCGACGTGGTCCGCGCGGCCTGGCTCGATCGCGCCGGTCTGCTGCGCCGGACGCTCAACTAGCAGCCCGTGCGCGAAGTGCTCTGCCGGCGATCTCGAGGCGTCCTCGACGCGGATGACTTTGCGCACGGGCTGCTAGGCCGCCGCCGAGGACCGGGGCGGCGGTGCGCGCCGCGGCCCACCGGACCCCGGGCCCAGACAGGCCCGAAATCCGCAGCCCACTGACGGAAGTGTCAGCCGGGCCGACGCCGTCCGTCGCTTCCATGACTCGCAGCGAGCGGCCCCCCCGGTCGCCTCACCGGAAGTCTCCCCTTCCCGCGGGTCGTCATGACTCTTCCCTTGGTAGACACCGACATCGACGCACCCCGGAATCGACTGCGTCCCCTGGTCCTGGCGGGCCCGAGCCGCCCTCGCTGGAACGCCGAACCCCACGGAACTCCCGACGCCCTGCTGGCCGAGGACGACGGCCTGCTCGACGATCTCTACGAGGACCTCGAGCGACTGGCCGGCTCGTACCTGCACCGCCTCGGCCACCCGTTCTGGATGGACAGCTCGGCCCTGGTGCACGAGGCCTGGATCAAGATCGCACGGGCCACGCGGAGCTGGGATGGCCGCAGCCACGTGCTCGCGGTCTTCGCGAAGGCCATGCGCCAGATCCTGGTCGATCACCAACGTGCCGGCGCCACCGCCAAGCGAGGCGGCGGGTGGACGCGCGTCGCGCTGCACGCCGACATCCTGCGCGAGCCCCGGCTGGTCGACCCGCTGGTCGTCGGGGAAGCCCTGGCCGCACTCGGGCGTCGCTCCCCGCGCATGAAGCGCATCGTGGAGTTGCGCTTCATGGAGGGACTCACCGTCGATGAGGCCGCCGCGGCCCTCGGCGTGTCACGCCGCACGCTGCTCGACGATTGGCGACGGGCCCGCGAGATCCTCGCCCTCGTGCTCGACGCCGCGGCCTGAGAGCCTCAGCGCGTCGCGGCCCAGGCCAGCTCCACATCGGACGGCAGCGGCGCGGCAAACGCCACCGTGAACCAACCGTCGCCACGCGCGTCGACCCAGTGCCGGCTGCCGGGATCCCCGAAGACGGTGACCTGCGGCCTCGACGCCGAGGCGAGCCCCGCATGCCGGATGGTCACGCGTTGCGAACCGGCCGGCACCCAGACGCTGCCCGACGCGGTCGCCGCCCCGCCACCCGCGACGACCTGGGGCATGACCAGCACCGGCAACAAGCCAACTCCATTCCAGCTGCGCAAGGCCACGCCCACCACCGGGCCGCTGCCCGTGTGCAGCGCGCCCGTGCCCGCGGCCGCGGTGCTCAGGCCCACCAGGTCGCCCGCATGGATCGCCCCGGCACTGCCATCCACGAGGGTTCCGGTGGTGCCCGCCACCGCCACGAAGGTGCGCGTGTCGTCGTCGGCCGTGGCACTCTGCCAGGCGTGACGCAACGCCTGGGCCGTGAGGTGATCGCCGGCGGCCGCCGCCGCGTCCGCCGCCGCGAGCAGGACCTCGGCCTCGTCGGCGTCGGCCAGGTCCAGCACCACGCCCGGGTTGTCACTGACGACGCCCAGCACGGCCATACTGCCGACGGGCGCCGCGAGCACCGACTCCTCGGACACCGGATCCACGGCCACCACGGCACCGGCCGGAAGGACCGGCCCCGAGAAGGCGAAGGACTGGGCCACGGCGCGGCCGGTCACCTGGACCGGGCCGAACACGCGCAACAGGCCGCCCTCGTCGAGGCGCATGAGTTCGGTCCCGGCCCCGGTCTGCCAACGGGTCAGATCCGAACCCGACAGGTCGTGGTCCATCACGAAGGACAACCCCCCGTTCGCGCGCAGCGACAGCGGTGCCTCGGGTGCGGACGTCGCCGACACGGTGAGCTCCGTGCCCGTCCCCCGGATCGTGCCGGACGTGCGCAGCTCGTCCACGGCGTCCACGTAGCTGAGTGACTCCAGGAAGTCGACGACCCCACCGGTGAAGGGCGGGCCCGGGGGCCCCACCTCGCCCTGGACGCCCGGAGGTCCGGTATCGCCTTGGGGGCCCTCGGGACCGACGTCACCCGCCGGGCCCATCGGACCGACGTCGCCTTGCGGTCCCACGTCGCCCTGCGCGCCCACGTCGCCCGGCGCGCCCACGTCGCCCGGCGCGCCCGGCAACCCGGCATCTCCCTGGGGTCCCTGCGGCCCCGGCTCGCCCTGGAGTCCGGCCGGGTCGCCCACCCAGTGGCCGTTCTCATCGATGACCGGCAGGCCGTTGACGGACACGGACAAGGGATCGATGGCCTGCCCCTGCGTGAAGCCCGCCGCGCCGAGCTGACGCCGCGTGCTCTCCAGGTAGGTCTTGGCCACGTCGCCGTTCTTCTTGAACGTCGTGACCTGCGTCGTGAACCAGACGTCGCGCAGCACGAGGTCGACGGGCAGGGACTCGAGGGTTCCGATCGACAGGTCGAACTGTCCCTGCACGATCTTGCTCGGCTCGTTGAGCTGGCCGTCCGACGGGGCGTTGGTGCCCTTGTTCTGCGGGGTGACCGTGAACGACTCCTCCCAGGGCACGCCCTCGCCCGCCTCGACCGGCGGTCCATCGGCACCGTCGAAGAGCCGGACCGTGACCAGGAAGGCCTTGGTGCTCTTGAAGGGCGTGAACTTGCCGCTGCCCGACGACTTGTAGAGCGGCGCCGAGACGCGCAGGGGCGCCGGGCCGACGGGTGCCACGCCATCCTGCTGGGCGCAAACCGAGGAACAGATCAGCACGGACGTCAGCGCCAGGCGGACGATGGGTCGCGACGACATCGCTTTCTCCTCGGGCACTCAGGGGCAGCTCAGCCAGGTGGAGCGCCGGGAGGCTTCTCCGACCACGTGGTGATCGAGCCTATCGAAACGAATCGATGGATTCCGCTCCGAGCACGACGATGCGCGATCAGGCGTCGTCGGCGGCGTCCCAGGCCTGCAGGTCGTCCTCGGTGACGACGCGATCGCCGGTGAGGTCCATGCCGATCCGGAACGCATCGTCCGCCTCGGTCGCGCCCAGGGCGGCCTCGATCAGCCCGCGGTCGATGTCGCCCAGCCGCCCGTCGCCGTCCACGTCGCCATACTGGAGCGCGTCGGCTCGACGCAGCTCGTAGCGCAGCGCGTGCTGCCGCTGATCGCCGACCTCGTCGCGGGTCTGGAGCAGCAACAGCACCTCGAGCAGGTTCCGGCCGAGCACCCGCGCCTCCCCGACCACGTCCACGCCACGGCTCGTGCCGGCACCCGTCACCGTGCGGAACCGCTCGTCGGCGGGGATCGCATCGCACACCCGGAAGACCACGCGCGTGGGCGTCTCGAAGAGGCCACGATCCCAGCTCCCGTCGGGGCGGGTCAGCAGCAGCGTGTCGCCCCCCACGGAGAGCCTCACCTCGACTTCGATGCGGCCGAGCACCTCGCCGGTCGTGGGCGAGAGATCGGTCACGACTCCGCGCCACGCGCCCGCCAGGGTCTCGTCCCCCGCGCACGGACTCTCCAGTGCGAGCGGGAAGTCAGGGGGCACGAAGGGCACGCGCATCAGCATGCTGGAGAAGGTCAGGCCGTGCTTGCGCCAGTCGAGCACCGCGTGATCGGGGGAGACCAGGCGCCCGTCCGCGCCGTCGCCGGGAACGGGCTCGCGACTCGTGATGACGCCCTGCCCATCGATGGCGACGCGGACACCTTCCCCGCGAACGTCGGCCAGGTACAGCGCTCCGGGCTCCTCGGCCAGCGCCAGCACCCACCCGGTCCCGGCCGTGGAACCCGACCAGGCGTGGAACCAGACGCCGCTCGGGTCCACTCCGGCGAAGGGCGGCCGCTCCTGCTCGACCACCGGCGCCGGCAGGTCGAGATCGCCGGACGGTGCGTGACGCGGCACCGCCTGGGCCTGCGCGGGGCACGCGAGCCACAGCGTCACGAGGACCACGGCAACCGAAGCGCCCCGCCATCGCGGCGCCCGCGTCACCGGAGCTGCTCCGGTTCCAGCTCGCGGATGCGCATGCGCCGGAACTGCGCGCGGTTCCCGGCGGGATCCTCCCGGCCGCCGTGCACCTGCAGACCGATCCGACCGGCCGGCGCGAAGCCCGTGCTCCCCGGTGGCAGGCGGTAGTCGACCACCAACGGCTCGCCGTCGAGCCACACGAACAGCGCGAGATCCTCGCCGCTGCAGCGCACGATGAGGTGGTGCCACTGCCCCGGGGTCCAGCGCCCGCGGCCGTCCGGGTTGTGCTGCAGCCAACCCTCGGAGTAGATCCCGCCGACCTCGCCGTCGCCGTGGACGTCGAGCGTGACCTGCGCCCCCTTGAGATCCGGCACCATGCGGACGAACACGCCGCTGTCGAAGGGCTCGTCGATGCGCACCTCGAGCTCGAACTCGAAGTCGGCGAAGGACTCCTCGGTGTAGATCAGGCCGCCGGCGTTGTCGGCGCCCACGCGACCGGTGATCGCGCCGTCCTCGAGGGTCCACAGCGCGTTGCCGTCGTAGCGTCCACCGCGGGTGACCCAACCCGCGAGGCTCTGCCCGTCGAACAGGCTGCGCGAGCCCGATGTGGTGATCACGACCTCGGCGTCGGCAACGCCGCTCACCAGGGCGCGCCCCTCGAAGCGGCCGAGCACGCGCGCCGCCGAGGCCAGGGCATCGGCGGCGGCACCGGTGCGCGCCGTGACGGTCACGCAGGTGTCGTCGATCAGGGGCCGGCCTGTCCGGGGATCGATCAGGTGGCTGAAGTGGACGCCGCCCAGCTGCCAGCCCCGGGACGTGTCGCCGGTGGTGGCCACGGCACGGTGACTGAG
>JAJDER010000147.1 GCA_029259725.1 Planctomycetota bacterium
TGTCGGCGTCGCCCTCGAGCACGCGCAGACCCTGCTTGCCCTGCAACACCTGGAGCCGCGAGCCGGCCACGAAGAACGACCCTCCGGCGTGGTCGAGCCGCGAGCGGCGCAACACGTCCACGCTGGCGACGAAAGGCAGCGCGTCGAGGGCGTCCACCACCGCGTCGTCGAGAAAGGCCTCCTCGGGTGCGATCTCGGCCCACGCCGGACCCGCGTACAGGTCGCCGCCGAGGACCGAGCCGATCCAGGTCTCGACCTCGCTCTGGAAGCTGCCCACCATGACCGCGATGGCGATGGTCATGGCGATGGGCATGGTCAGCGCCCCCGCCGCACCGCCGGTGCGCGCCAGGGATCGCGAGACGCGCCCCGCCGCGAGCGACAGCACCACGCCGGGCGGCGGCCGCCGCACCACGGCGCCAAGCAGGTGCGGCAGCATGGCCGCCACCGCGAGGAGGAGCATCAGCACGGCCAGGGCGGGACCGAACACGCCGGCCCCGGGCACCGCGAGGGCGGCGAGCCCGGCGAGCAGGAAGAGGCACGCGTGGCGCAGCGGCGCGGGGTCTTCGCGCACGGTGCCGGTGGCGACCAGCACGGGAGGCGTTGCGCCCGCCGAGCGGGCCGGCCCCCAGGTCGCACCCACCGCGGCGACCACCGCCACGGCCAGTGCGCCGACGACGGTCACGACATCCAGCTCGGGCGTCGGCGTCTCGATGGCTCCGTAGAGCGTGCTGACCGTCTTGGCCACGTCGCCGACCATGCCGGCCGCGAGTGCACGCCCGCCGAGCACACCGAGGCCCCCGCCGACCAGACCGAGCACGCCCGCCTCGAGCAGCACGGCGCGCCTCACCGCCCAGGCCGGCGCGCCCAGGCAGCGCAGCCGACCGAGCAGCGGCCGCCGCCGCGTCACCGCGAACTGGCCCATGTTGAAGACCATGAACGCGCCCACGAGCACGGCCAGGAAGCCGAGGCAGAGCAGGTTGTGACGGAAGGCCTGGGTGATCATGTCGGCGCGCTCACCGCGGCGCGGGCTGCGCTCCAGGCGTTCACCGGGGAGCAGGGACACGGCCGCTTCGGTGTCGGCGCCGATCGAGCCATCGGCCTGCCGGCGCAGGATCAGGTCGAAGCGCAGCACGCCCTCGCCGAGTTGCAGCAGGTCCTGGGCCGCGGCCAGGTCCATGAGCGCGACGAGCGTGCCACCCAGGGCTGTCGGCTGCGGCGGCCCTCGGGGCGCGGCGCGGGCCTTGCCGCGCGTGAGCGGCGCGCCGGGGCCCACGGCCCGGACCTCGCGTCCCGTCCACAGGCGGGGCGCGGGCAGCAGCGCGAGGTCCACGAACCCGTGGGGCGCGCGGGCGCGCAGGGTCCCACCGTCCGGCAGGCCGAGCCGGGCCAGGTCGGCGGGGTCCATGATCGCCAGGCCAGGCTCGGTCAGCATGCGCTCGATCAGGGAGCGCGCCGCTTCCAGTTCCTCGCGAGGGAGCTCCGCGGGCCGCGCGCCGGCGCCCGGTCCCCAGCTCAGGAACGGCGCCGAGAAGAACGGGTCGATGCCGAGCACGCGCAGGGCCAGCGGAGGAGCGCCGGCCGCGGTGGGTGGCACGATCAGCGTCGTCTCGATCACCGGTTGGACGTGCTCGACCGCGTCGCTCGCGAGCAGCTCGGCGAGACGCGCGGCCGGCACCGGCGCCACGCCCGTGAGCTGATGGGTCGCCGCGCCGACCATCACGCCGTGGGTGGTTCCGAAGCGCTCGAGCGCCGCCTCGCTCGAGAGGTGGATGCCGACCACGACGGCCACGCCCACGGCCATGCCGAGCAACGTCGTGGCCGTCACCAGTCCGTGCCGCCGGGCATCGGCGAGCAGCACCGAGAGCACCGTGGCCACGCGCGCGTCCAGCATCGGGCGCCCTCTCAGCCGTCGGAGCGGACGAGGAAGCCGGCCGGATCGTGCCGCCCGTCGCGCAACGCGAACTCGCGGTCGGCCGCCGACGCCACCGCGGGATCGTGGGTGGCCACGAGCACGGCCGTCCTGCGTTCGGCGCCCAGTTCGGCCAGCAGGTCCATGACGGCGCCGCCCGCGGTGTGGTCGAGGTTGCCCGTGGGCTCGTCGGCGAGCACCACGACCGGGTCGTTCACCAGCGCCCGCGCGATGGCGCAGCGTTGTCGCTCGCCGCCGGAGAGCTCGTCGGGGAACCGGTGGAGCTTGTCCGCCAGGCCGACGCGCTCCACCAGCTCGGCCGCCTGCGCTCGCGCCGCGGCGGCCGGGCGTCCCGCGAGCCGCGCGGGAAGGGCCACGTTCTCGACCACGGTCAGCGAGGGTACGAGATGGAAGAACTGGAAGACGAAGCCCAGGTGTCGGTTGCGAAACGCGGAGGCCGCGTCGTCGTCGAGTGAGGTGATGTCCTGGTCCAGCACCGTCACCCGCCCGGAGCTGGGCGTGTCCATGGAGCCGAGGATGTGGAGCAGCGTGCTCTTGCCCGAGCCCGATGGGCCGGTCAACGCCACGAGCTCCCCGGCGCGCAACTCCAGGTCGATGCCGAGGAGCGCATGCGTGGCGGCGGCGCCGCTGCCGTAGGTCTTGCCCACGGCGCGGACCTGCGCCACCACGTCGCCGGCCGCGACGACGGGGCGGCCGCTGTCAGCCGACGGTCGCATGGCTCGCGCGGACGCCGTCGGACCGACGGGTGGGCTGGGCACGTCAGTTGCGCCCCAGCAGGTCGGCCAGGGCCGGTCCGATCTCGGGATACCGGAAGACGTAGCCGTGCTCGGTGGCAACCCGCGGCACGACACGGATGCTCGCGGTGAGCACCGAGGCCACCTCGCCCATCTTCAGGCGCAGGGCGAAGGGCGGGATCGGGAAGAGGGTCGGCCGGCGGAGGGCCTGGCCCAGCGCCTTGGTGAAGACCTTGTTGGTCACCGCACCGGGGGCCACGGCGTTGAGGGGTCCGCGGACGTCCTGGTTGTCGAGGGCCCAGAGGATCAGCCCGATCTCGTCGTCGATGTGGATCCACGGGAAGAACGGCTTGCCCGAGCCGATCGGGCCGCCCGCGCCGAGCTTGAACGGTGGCAGCATCTGCTCGAGCGCGCCACCCGCGGGGTGCAGCACGACGCCCGTGCGGAGCATCACCGTACGCACCGGACAGGCGGCGGCCTCGGCCTCCCAGTCCTTGCAGAGCACCGCGAGCATGTCGCTTCCGGCGGTGGCCGTCTCCGGCAGCTCCTCGGTGCCGCGGTCGCCGTAGTAGCCCACGGCCGAGCCGTTGATGAGCACCTTCGGCGGGTCGGCGGCCTTGGTGATGGCCCTGACGATCCAGCGCGTGGTGTCGATGCGCGAGTTGCGCAGCTCGGCCTTGTAGGCCTCGTTCCAGCGCCGCCCGAACAGGTTGGCGCCGGAGAGGTTGATGACCGCGTCGTAGGCGTCGAGGTCCGGCAGCCAGCCGCGATAGCTGACGTGCTTGCGGCCCCGGGCGGTGGCACCGGTCGGGTCGCGCGTGACCACGGTGACCTGGTCGCCCCGGGCCACGAGCGCGTCCACGAGCTTGCGGCCGATGAACCCCGAGCCGCCGGCGACGAGGATGATCATGGGTGGTGCCCTCCTGCGAGTCGGCTGCCGATCGCGCCTGCCCGGACGTCGAGCCATCATCACCAAGGGCGCGGGTCTGGCAACGCACCGGATTCGCGGCCCGCCACGGAGTGGATGCAACTGTCCCGGGCGCGTCGCTCGCTCGCTCGGCCACGTGCCCGGATCTCGCCGACGCGGCTCAGCGGCTCTGCTCGCCCAGGTAACCGAGGGCCTCGAGGTCCTGCAGGGTGTCCGCGTCCACCCACGTGTCGGTGCCCGCGCCCTCGGGGGCCGGCCACCGCGCCTCCCAGTCGGCGAGCATGGTGCGCAGACGCTCCAGGATCTCGGCCCGGGTCGGATCGGCGGCCCGATTGGCCTGCTCCGTCGGGTCGGCCTCGAGATCGAAGAGCTGGAGCGCGGGCGCCGGCCCCGTGGGCGCCATGATCGGTCCGTCCACGAGCTTCCAGCCCCGGTGGACGATGGCGCCGGTGGCGTCGGAGAAGCGGCTGACCTGCGGCCGGTCGGCGGACGGGGGAACCAGGAGCGAGTGCCCGGGCAACTGCGCGGGCGCCTCGATCCCCACCGTCTCGAGGATGGTGGGCACGATGTCGAGCACCGAGACCGGCGCCGCGCTGCGCCCGGGTGTCGGCGCGCCGGGCGGCCGGATCAGCAGCGGCACGCGCAGCAGTTCGTCGTAGAGGCCGTGGCCGTGGGCGACGAGCCCGTGCTCGAAGAAGGCCTCGCCGTGGTCCGCCGTGATCACGATCAGCACGTTGTCGCCGAGCAACGCCCCGGCGGCCTTGAGGAAGTCCGCGACCAGATCATCCATCTCGGCGACGAGGGCGTCGTACAGGGCGTTGACGTAGGCGCGGTCCGCGTCGGTCAGCGCCAGCTCACCGCGATGGAAGGCCTCGATCATCTCGCTGGTGAAGTCCTCGCCGCGCAGCGGTCCGTCGTAGTCCGGATCGACGAAGCGTTGGTCGCCGTCGTAGGGCGCGTGCACCAGGTACGTCTGCAGGAACAGGAACACGGGCCGCTCGCTGTCGCGCTGCTTGATCCAGTGCAGGGCCTCGGCCCAATCGGGGCGCTTATAGGGCCGTGTGGCGTAGAGGTCGAAGCCGGTGTCGAAGCCGAAGGACGGATCCAGGTAGGCGCCCTCGGCGATGGCGCGGGTCTCGTAGCCGTGGGCGCCGAGCACCAGCGCGATGGGCCCGGCCGCCGCCGTGAGCGCGCGCGGGAAGTGATCGACCAGGTGCTGGTGCGGCGCCAGGCCGGTCATGATCGAGGCTGTCGTGGGCAGCGTGAAGGCCCCCACCGTGCGGGCCTGCTCGTACACGAGCGCCTCGCGGTTGGCCCAGGCGTCGAGCCGCGGGGTCGTCGGGCGGTCGTGGCCGTAGAGGGAGAGCCGGTCCGCGCGCAGGGTGTCGATGTCGATCAGCAGCACGTGCGGTCGGTCGGGCGTCCGTGTCTCGCCGCCGCGCAGGCGCAGCTCGCCCCAGAGGCCGTA
>JAJDER010000148.1 GCA_029259725.1 Planctomycetota bacterium
GGGGGCGGGCGGCTGGCCCCCGCCGGGTCCGGCCGGCCCCCCCCCCCCGCGGCCCCCCCCCCCCCCCCGCTCCCACCGGACGCCTGAAGCCACCTCGCGCGATCGTTACCCTGCGCGCATGTCCGCCCCCCCCGCTGCATCCCCCGGCGACGCCGCCTTCGTCCCGCTCACCGACCGCCACGATCCGGGCATGCCACCCGAGGACGCCGCCCGCGCCTTCCACGCGGTCATGGCCAAGCGCCGCACGGTGCGCATGTTCAGCGACGCGCCCGTCTCTCGCGAGACCGTCGAGTGGATCGTGCGCACGGCCTGCTCGGCGCCCAGCGGCGCGAACAAGCAGCCCTGGCGCTTCGTCTGCGTCCAGGACCCAAAGCTCAAACGCGCCATCCGGCACGCCGCCGAGGAAGAGGAGCGCGAGTTCTACGGCAGCCGCGCCGGTGCGCAGTGGTTGAAGGACCTCGCGCCGCTCGGCACGGACGAGAACAAGGACTACCTCGAGATCGCGCCCTGGCTGATCGTGGTCTTCAAGCTGATCAAGGGCGACGACGGGTCGGCGGTGTACTACCCCAGCGAGTCGGTCGGCATCGCCACCGGCATGCTGCTCGCCGCCGCGCACCATGCCGGCCTGGCCACGGTCACGCACACGCCGAGCCCGATGAACTTCCTCTCCGAGGTCCTCGGCCGCCCCCCGAACGAGCGCGCCTTCGTGCTGATCCCGGTGGGCTACCCCGCGGAGAACTGCCAGGTCCCCGAAGAAGCCCTGCACCGCAAGCCCCTCGCAGAGTCCATGCTCGTCCGCTGACCCCCCCTGGCTCCGCCCCCGCACTTCACCCCGAAGCCTCGGTCACCAAGCTCAACTCCCGGTCCCCCACCCCAAGACCGACGAACGCGCCGCACCCGCCCGAGGTCAGCCTGTCCACACGTGAGGCGAGACGGTGAGGGCCGAGGGGGTCTGCGACCAGACCCCATGCAGGGACGGCGCAGGCGTCCCGAATCCGGTCCGAGCAGACCCCCTCGGTCCTCACCGACTCGCCGGACACCCCCCGCACGCCCCACGACACCACGCGGCGCCCTTCGCCGTCAGCGCACCTCGCGCCGCCGGTTGCGGATGAAGTCGACCAGCACGAAGCCCCCCACCTCGTCGGGCCGGCTGAAGTACGCGCGACCGTGGTTGACCTCGGTGAAGTCCTCGATGAACTTCACCAGCACGGGCTCGTCGGTGAGCATGAACGTCGTCACCGGGATCCCCAGGCGCCGACACTGCGCGGCTTCCTCGAGCGTCTTGTTGACGATGCGTTCGTCGAGCCCGAAGGGATTCTTGTAGAGCCGGCCGTCGCGCTCGGTGATGACCGAGGGCTTGCCGTCGGTGAGCATGAAGATCTGCCGATTGCCCTGCTTGCTGCGGCGCAGGATCTCCTGGGCCAGCCGCAGGCCGGCGCGCGTGTTGGTGTGGAAGGGGCCGACGCCCACGTAGGGCAACGACTCCAGCGGCACCTCCTCGGCCTCGTCGCCGAAGAGCACCACGTGCAGGCTGTCCTTCGGGTAGCGCGTGCGGATCAGCTCGGTCAGCGCGAGCGCCACGCGCTTGGCCGGCGTGATGCGGTCCTCGCCGTAGAGCACCATCGAGTGGGACACGTCCACGAGCAGGACCGTCGCGCAGGACGAGAGCGACTCGGTCTCGTGGACGCGCATGTCCTCCTCGGTGATGTCGATGGCGTCGATGCCCGCGCGGCGCAGCGCGTTGTGCACGGTGCCGCTCGCGTCGAGCAGGGAGAGTGAGTCGCCGAAGGCCCACGGGCGCGTCTCGGGCAGGCGCTCCCCGCCTTCGCCTGCCGCCGGCACGCGGTGGTCGCCCGGGCCGCCCTGCTCCAGCGAGCCGAAGATGGCGTCGAGCGACTCGGTCCGCAGCAGGCGCTCGCCCTTGCTGGTCAGCGAGACCCGCCCGCGGCGGTCCGTGGCGATCGTGCGCTGATCCTCGAGGAAGCGGCGGAAGTCGTCGATCGAGAAGCGGTCGCCGAAGACGCCGTGGCGCCGGCCGATCTGGTCCAGGATGCGCAGGGCCTCCGCGACGTCGCCGTTGGTCTGCAGGAGCAGGTCGTTGAACACCTCCTGCAACTGCCGCAGCAGGTCCTTCAGCCCGGACTCGAGCGGATCGAACTCGCTGTAGCGCCAGGCGGGCACGTCAGCTCGCCGTGCGCTCCAGCAGCGCAAAGGTGTGGCCGCTGAACAGGGGAGACAGGCGCCAGAAGCCGGCGATGCCGTAGCCGACCTCGCCCGCGAGCTGCGTGACCTCGGCGCGCGACATGGTGCTCTTGGGCCGCTTCTTCCCCCTCCAGTTGCGGATCTTGTTCTTCATGCTGTGGGCGTCGAAGAACGTCACCAGCACGTGCCTGCTCGAGACGCGACACAGCTCGCGCACGTGGCGCCGGCGGTCGACCGCGTCCGGGATGTGGTGGTTGAGCCGGATGGACACCACCATGTCGACCGCGCCGTCGCCGAAGGGCAGGTCGAAGGCGCTCACGTTGGCGACGGCGGGCTGGTAGCTCTCGGCCCCCTTCTCGCGCGCCAGCTCGATCATCGGGTAGGCGTAGTCCGCCTCGATCAGGCGCTCGGTGTTGTCGGCCATGACCGCCGAGAGGCGACCGGCGCCGCAGGGCACGTCGAGCAACCGTTGGTGCCGCCCGGAGCGCGCCAGGATGTGCGTGAGCAGCCGCTTCTCGCGCGCGTCGGAGGCCCGCTTGACGATCTCCTTCTCGTACTTCACGTCGTAGCTGGCGGCCTGATGCGCCTGCCGACGCTTCTCGGAGTAGCGGATCCTCGGCGTCTGACTCTTGGGGGGCTCGGTCATCGGGCTCGGCGTCATCGGAGCATCGTCATCCGGTGTCGGACTCGGGGCGGGCGTCGCCGCCCGGTTCGGTCTCTGGAGGGGCGTCGCCGCCCCGTTCGGTCTCTGGAAGGGCGTCGCCGCCCCGTTCGGTGGCGCCGGCGGACCGGCCGCGTCCCCTGCGGCCGCGGGACCGGCGCAGGGAGCCCCGGATTCTACCGATGCCCGTGCGGTGAAGCTCACGGTCTCGCCGGCGCAGGATCCGCTCGATCCAGGCCTGCTCGTCGGTTTCGCCCGCGGCGCACAGGTAGTCGGCCAGCAGGGCGCGGCGGGCGTCCTCGTCCAGCCAGCGGTGGGCCCACTTGTCGATCCCGGCCAGGTCGCGGGTGACGCCGTACGGGAAGAGCCGGCCGGGCGGTCCGCGACGCAGGCGGGGCACGTCGCACATGCGCCACTCCAGGGCGCCGTCGGCGCCGCGCCGGAAGAGCATGTTCTTGGCCTGGAAGGTGTCCAGCCACCAGCCCTGGCGGTGCACCGCGGCCGCGGCCTGGAGCATCGAGCGCAACAGCGACACGACCTCGGCGACCGTGGCCCGCATCGGAGCGGCCTCGCCTGCGCCCTCCCACTGGCGCAAGGGCACGGCGCCGTCGAAGGACTCGGTCACCAGGAAGCTGCGCGTGTACAGGCCGGCGGGACCGGACACGCCGGCCGCCACCGGGCGCACGACCCCGAAGCCCAGCTCACTCAGCACGAGCAGGTTGACGAACTCGCGCTCCACGCGGGAACGGTCGGTCAGACCCTTGAGCGCCGCCAGGCCCTGGTAGGGTTCGTCCTTGTAGACCAGGGCGCCGTCGCACACGCCGTGACCGGCGGGCACGCGCACCACCGTGCGGCCGCCGGCGGACTGGATGTGCTCGACGTCGCCGAAGCGCGACATCGGGTCGAAGGCGCCGGCAGCACCCAGCGCTTCGGACCAGGCGTCGGCCAGGTCGGCGCGCACCAGCACCCGCGCGGCACGCCCGTGCGCCCGGCCGTGCAGGTGCGCGATCGGACCCGCGTCCGCGGGCAGCGCGGGACGGCCGAGGTACGGCAGGAAGACGTGGTCGAGGATCGGCATGGGTGTGGCGATCCTCGCCCACGGGCCGGTGGGGATCGAGCCCCGGCCCGGAACCCGTCAGTCGCGCAGGCTGCGCGCCATCTCGTCGAACACGTCGCGGTAGGCCCGCCCGTCGACGATCTCCTCGCGCGAGAGCAGCGAACTCTGGTGCAGGCCCTCGAGCACGAGCTCCATCGCCGCGGCCGCCTCACCGCGCCCCTTCGGCTGCAGGTGGCGTCGGACCACGTCGTCGAGCCCCGGAACGTCGGCCAACCGCGTCGAGAGGTCGGCCTCGGACAACTCCTCGGTCACGTCGAGGGTGTGAGCCTGCCGGAACCAGTCGAGGATCGGTCGGTACGCGCCTTCGCCGGCGCCATCGTCGGGACCGCCCGCCGCCGTCGCCGCCGTCGCCGCGGCCGCCGCGTCCGCCGGGTCCGCTCCCCGCCGCGCGCCCCGGACCGTCGCCAGCGCCTCGGGGAAGTGCACCTCGAAGACCTCCTTCACGGCGCGGCCCACCAGGTGATCCGCTACCGCCGCGGCACCCTCGCGCTCGCCCTCGTAGACCAGTTCGACCTTGCCGGTGATCGCGGAGCTGGCGGCCAGCACGTCGGTGACCCGGGCCGTCACCGAGGCCTCGCCGTGGATCAGCCCGCGCCGCTCGGCGTTGCTGATCACGTTCTCGAGCAGCGAGATGGTCATGCGCGCGCTCACGCCCGAGCCCTGGTCCACGAACTCGCTGCGCCGGGCCTGGAACGCGACCTCTTCCACCAGCATGCGCACGAACTCGGGGACGGCGACCTCGACGGCGCCGCCGCGCACGACCCAGGCTTCCTGCCCGGTGATGGCCAGGGACTCCTCCAGCGTGCGCGGGTAGTGCGTCAGGATCTGGCTGGCGATGCGATCGCGCAGCGGCGTGATGATGTTGCCGCGGTTGGTGTAGTCCTCGGGGTTGGCGCTGAAGACGAGCAGCAGGTCGAGCGGCATGCGGATCGGGAAGCCGCGGATCTGGATGTCGCCCTCCTCCAGGATGTTGAGCAGACCGACCTGGATGCGCGCCTGGAGGTCGGGCAGCTCGTTGATGGCGAAGATGCCGCGGTTGGTGCGCGGCACGATGCCGAAGTGGATCACCTCGGGATCGGCGAAGGCCAGCTTGCGCGTGGCGGCCTTGATCGGGTCCACGTCGCCGATCAGGTCCGCGATGGTCACGTCGGGCGTGGCCAGCTTCTCCTGGTAGCGCTCGGCGCGGGTGAGCCAGCGGATCGGCAAGGCGTCCCCGTGCTCGGCGAGTTGCGCCCGGCCCCAGGTGGTGATCGGGGCGAAGGGGTCCTCGGGGATCTCGCCGCCGGCGATGACCGGGCTGTGCTCGTCGAGCAGGGCCGGCAGTCCACGCAGGATGCGCGTCTTGGCCTGGCCGCGCAGCCCGAGCAGGATGAAGTCGTGCCCGGAGAGCAGCGCGTTGCAGATCTGCGGCACGACGGTGCGGTCGTAGCCGATCACGCCGGGGAACACCGGGCGCTTCTCGCGCAGGCACTTGACCAGGTTCTCACGGACTTCGCGCTTCACCGATCGCGGCATGAAACCGCTGTTCTTCAGTGCTCCGAGCGTGTCCGGTCTGCCCATGGTCACTCCACCGCCCGCGCGCGTGCCGATAGGAATCGCGCATGGGCGAGACGAAGACGGCCGCGTCCCGCCGCCGGCTCGAGGGCCAGCGGTGCCGGACGATAGCACACCGCCGAAGGGCGGCTGGGGCCCGCGATCCGTCGGCTGGTTCCGTCTCCGCAGTCGGCTCGCGAAGAGCTTCCGCGGTGCCCGTCAAGGCGCGCGCGTCCGCTGGCCGAAGAGGACTTGTCACCCTCGGGACGACACCCGAGGGCCGGTCCTCCCGGTCCAGGACGACGCCCGCGCGTCGCCCCCCGTCCCCTTGGCCCACACCACGAAAGACACCATGACGGCTCCCTTCCGATTCGTGCACACCGCGGACCTCCACCTGGACGGTCCGGTGCACTCTTCCGTCGAGCGACTCCGCCGACAGGTCGACGCAGCCCGACGCACGGCGCTGCAACGCCTGACCGACGTGGCCCTGCAGCAGCGCGTCGACGCCTTCCTGGTCGCCGGCGACCTGATCGACGAGTCCTGCTTGACGCTCCGCACCGAGGCCTTCCTCACCGAGCAGCTCGCCCGGATGGCCGACGCCGGCATCAGCGTCGTCGTGGCCGCGGGCAACGCCGACCCCGGCCGCGAAGGCGGGCGCCTCTCGCGCGTGCGCTGGCCCCACGACGTCCACCTCGTCGATGACGCCGCACCGGTGAGCATCGACGTGAAGCGCAACGGCAAGCTCGTCGGCCGCGTGGTCGCCGTCGGGCACCGCTCGGAGAACGAGAGCGGCTCGCTGATCGCCGACATGCCGGAACCCCAAGGCGACGTCCCCACCGTGGCGCTGTGCCACGCGCTCATCGCGGGCAGCGCCGGGAGCCAGGCTCACGCCCGCGTCGCGCCGGCCACGCCCGCCGACCTCGCCGCGCGGCCCTACGCCTACTGGGCCCTGGGCCACGTGCACCAGCGCCAGCAGATCGGTGACGCCCCGGCCTGGTACGCCGGTCCGCCCCAGTCCTCCGGGTTCTCCGAGACCGGCCGTCACGGCGCGCTGCTCGTCAGCTGCGGCGACGCGACCAAGGCCGAGTTCATCGCCACCGGCTCGCTGCGCTTCGAGGTGCTGCGCCCCGAGGGCCTGGCCGGCGTGCACACCGAGGCCGACCTCCAGGCCGCCGTCGAACTGGCCCTGGAAGGCCCGCGCACCGATCCCCACGAGCAGGACGACACGTGCTGGGCGGTGCGCATCGAACTCGCCGGCCCCTGCGGCCTGACCGAGACCCTGCGCCGTCCCGCCCGCCGCGCCGAACTGGCCGGCACCCTGGCGGAGTCGCTGGGCGTGGCCCACGTGGAACTGCTCGACTCCGGCCTGACGAAGGTCGTCGATCCGGAGGCCCATCGCGACCCTGGCCATCTGCTGGGCCAGGGCCTGGACCTGCTGGACGAGGCCCGCCACGACGACCGGTTGCTGCAACTGCTGATCGACGGCACCGGCGCCACGCTCGACAGCTGTGGCGGCAGCAGCGCGGCCGCCCGCAAGGCGCGCGCACGAGACCTGCTCGGCGACCTGCCGGGCCTGATCACCGAGTCCCTGCTGAAGGAGGACGACCGATGAGGCTGGACCGCTTCGATGTCTCCTCCTACGGCTCGCTCCGTGGGTTCGCCGCCGAGAAGCTGTCCGGTCACGACGTGGTCGTGCTGCTGGGTGGCAACGAGAGCGGCAAGAGCACCTTCCGCTCGTTCGTCGACACGATCCTCTACGGCTTCCGCCCCGCTCGGCTGGCCGACCATCCCTACGCGCCCCTCGACGGGGCCGGCATGGCCGGCTCGGCCGGCTTCGCGCTGGACGGCGGAGAGCGCGCGTCGGTCACCCGGCAACTCGACAAGGTCGCCTCCGGCGGTCTCGAGGAGAACGGGCACGAAGAGGACCTCGGCAACCACCCGGTGCCCTGGGTCGGCACCCTGCCCCGCGGCCTGTTCGGCGCGTCGCATGCCCTGACCCTGGACGAGGTCGCCGGCCTGTCCGACGAGGCCTGGTCGGCCATCGAGGAGCGCGTCCTCGCCGGTGACACCCGTCCCTTCCTGCATCCCGCCGGCGCCGTCATGGCCCGCATGCAGAAGCAGGTCGAGCAGGACGACGAGGCCGAGTCCCGCCTGGAGCAGGACCTGCACCGGCTCCAGGGTCGGCGCGAGGTGGCGGCGGATCGCCTGGCGCGGCTCCTGGACCTGCGCGACGAGATCGAGGGCCACGACGCGAGCATCGAGGCCTTGCGCGACGACCTGCAGACCACCAGCGGACGCCTGGCCCGGGCCGAGGTGCTGCTGCCCGTGCTGCGGCGCCTCGAGGAGCTCGAGCGCCTCCGCAACCAGGCCGGTGAGTGGGTCTCGCAGGACGACTTCCCGGACGATTGCCGGGAGCGCTTCGGCCGCCTGGCCGTGGAGGTCGACCGGCTCGACGCCGACGCGGGACGCCTGCGCAGCGAGATCGAGAACCAGGAACGCCGCGCCGAGATCACCTCGGACGAGCAGCGCATCCTCGCCCACGAGGACGAACTGCGCGGGCTGGCCGACGAGAGCGCCGTGCACCAGCAGGACCTGGTCCACGTCAACGACCTCGACCGCCAGCGCACCGCCCAGCGCGCGGCGCTCGACGAGGGCGGCAGCCACCTGCTGGACGGCCCGCTCGACGAGGGCGCCAAGGCGAAGGTCGCGCGGCTGTCGATGAGCGAGCTGCGTCTCCGGGTCAAGTCCTACGAGGAGGCGCGCCGCGCTCCCGAGGTGGCCGAGGACGACCTGCGCCGGGCGCAGGACGCCGTCAGCCGCTGCCAGGAAGACCTGCAGGAACTCCCCAGCAAGGAGGAGATCCTGACCATGAAGCAGCGCGAGCGCGCGCTGCGCAGTGTGCAGTCCCACGAGCAGGTGCTCGACGCGCTGAAGAAGGAGCGCACGCGGCAGGAGCAGCAGTCGGGCGCCGCGAAGCAGGGCGCCGATCCGGCCGTCACCAGGAAGCAGAAGGCCTACGGGCTGATGGGCGCCGGCGGTCTGCTCGTCGTGCTCATGATCGCGGGCGCGGTGACGGACTACGGTGTCGTCGGCGCGATCGCGGCCGTGTCCATCGGCGCCGGCGTGGTGCTGATCAAGAGCAAGGCGAACGACGCCTCCACACCCGTCGAGCAGAGCCGCATCGCCGAGCTCGAGAAGGACGTGAAGCGCCTGCGCGAGAGCCTCGACCTCGGCGCGGAGGACGACATCGCCCCGCCGCTGGAAGAGGTCCAGGTCAAGCTCGCCCTGACCCGCGGCCGGAACACGATCGAAGCCCGCCTGGTCTCGGCCAACAAGTCGCTGGGCGAAGCCACCCACGCCGTCGAGTCCGCCGTCGGGGTGCGCGAGACCGCGCGCAGCGAGGTGGCGGCCCTGTTCGGCGGCATCCCGCTCGCGAGCGAATACCTCGAGAACCCGGGCAGCGACCTGCTGAGCGAGATCGAGAGCCTGCGCGGCGCCCTCTCCAGCGCGAGCAAGCTCGAGGTCGAGCGCACCGCCATCGTGAAGCGCTGCGACGAGCGGCAGGTGTTGGCGCGGGTCCTGGCCGAGCAGCTCGGCGAGACGCCGCGCGGCAAGCCCATGGACGCCGTGCCGCTCTGGTTCGAGCGCCTGCAGAACGCCGTCGATTCGCGTCGGCGCGCCGCGGACGCCACCAAGCAGCTGGAGCTGCTGCGAGCCGAGTCGGCCGACGTGCAGAAGGGCCTGCAGTCCACGGGCCTGACCTTCACCGAACTGCGCAATCGGCTGGTCACGCTC
>JAJDER010000149.1 GCA_029259725.1 Planctomycetota bacterium
GAGTGACGCGTGGGGAAGGCGCGTCGGGAGCACGGCGGGCGAGCCGCGCTCCAGCGGGGAACACGACGTCGAATCTCGGAGGACGGATCGCGGGCCGAAGCGACAACACCCGGGGAGGGGCGTTCTCGACGACGAAAGGGCCCAACACACCGGGGGGCAGCCCGGCACGAGCCGACGAAGACGAGTGCCAGATGGCCATCGTCCAGAGTCCTCGCTTGTATCCATGTCGAGCCGCTCTGCGATGGGGGCGCGCGGCGACCCGACTCTCCTGGTCCAGGATCTGTATCGACCACAGCCTCGGAGCGTCTTGAGCCCACACCTGCCTGGCCCGCACAATGCCTCCATGGCGCGCATCCTGGGCATCGAGACCTCCTGTGACGAGACCGCTGCCGCCGTCGTCGATGACGGCGTGCACGTGCTCGGATCCCGCGTTGCGACGCAGATCGACCTGCACGCACGCTTCGGCGGCGTGATCCCGGAGGTCGCCAGCCGAAGCCACCTGGAGGTGCTCTTCCCGGTCATCCAGGATGCCCTCGACGAGGCCGGCCTGGCCCTGACCGACGTGGACGCCGTGGCGGTGACGACCACCCCGGGCCTGATCGGTTGCCTGCTGGTCGGGCTCTCGGCGGCCAAGGGACTCAGCCTGGCGACCGGCCTCCCGCTCGTGCCCGTGAACCACGTCCACGCGCACATCTGGGGCGGGGTCATGACCGGCATGGTCGCCGGCCCGGGAGGCGGGCCGCGCATCGAGCCGCCGTGGCCGCTCGCCTCGCTGGTGGTCTCCGGCGGGCACACCTCGCTCTACGACAGCCGCGCTCCCACCGAGCACCGGCTCGTCGGCCGCACCATCGACGACGCCGCGGGCGAGGCCTACGACAAGGCCGCCGCCGTGCTCGGGCTCGGGTATCCGGGCGGGCCAGCCATCGACGCGCTCGCGCAGCGGGGCGACCCGCAGGCCTACCGCCTGCCGCGCACGCGCGCCGACGACCTCGACTTCTCGTTCAGCGGGCTCAAGACCGCGGTGCTCTACACGGCGCGCGGCAACAACGCACGGCGCGACTCCCCGCTGCTGCCGGAGTTGGACCACGCCGGGCTGGCGGCGTCGTTCCAGGCCGCCGTCGTGGACGTGCTGGCCGGCAAGCTGGTCGCCTGCGCGAAGCAGATCGACGCCCGTGGGATCGTGGTCTGCGGCGGCGTCGCGGCCAACAGTGCCCTGCGCGCGCGGGTCGCGGCCGAGGCCGAGGCCCTGGGGCTGCCGCTGTTCCTCCCGCCCATGGCGCTGGCCACGGACAATGCGGTGATGATCGCCGGACTCGGGAACGAGCTGTTCAACGCGGGAGTCCGCGCCGGCCTGGAACTGGACGCGTCGCCGCGGGCGGACTGAGTGGCCCCCTCTCCCCGGCGCGGGTACGATGCCCCGCCATGAGCGCGCCCAAACCCTGCCTGCTGGTGTTCGAGGATGGCGAAGTCCATCGCGGCACCCATTTCGGCCACGACGGCGAGAGCCTCGGCGAAGTGGTCTTCAACACGGCCATGTCCGGGTACCAGGAGGTCCTGACCGACCCCAGCTACAAGGGTCAGATCGTCCTCATGACCTACCCGCACATCGGCAACACGGGCATCAACCCCGAGGACGTCGAGTCGGACGGCTGCTCCCTGCACGGCTTCGTGATCAAGGAGCTCTCGCCGACGGTCAGCAACCAGCGCGCGACCCAGGACCTGTCCAGCTACCTGGACGAGCAGGGCATCGTCGGGCTGCAGGGTGTCGACACGCGGGCGCTGGTGCGCAAGGTGCGCGAGGCCGGTGAGCTGCGCGCGATCGTGTCGAGCGTCGACACCGATCCCGATTCCCTGCTGGCCAAGGTCAAGGCCTGGCCGGGGCTCGGGGGCCTGGACCTGGTCAAGGACGTCACGCGCCAGCAGGCCGAGACCTGGACCGAGGGACTCGACGGACCGTTCCTGCCCGTGCTCGGCCAGGGCGACTTCGGCGACAGCCGGCCCAAGCTCGCCGTGCTCGACTACGGCATCAAGCGCAACATGCTGCGCGGGCTGTACGCCGACGGCTTCGACGTGACCGTGTTCCCCGGGCACACGACCGCCGCGGAGATCCAGGAGGTCGCGCCGGACTGCCTCTTCCTGAGCAACGGCCCGGGCGACCCCGGCGCGGTGGCCTACGCCATCGAGACGATCAAGACCCTCGTGCACACCGGCCTGCCGACCTTCGGCATCTGCCTCGGGCACCAGCTCACGGCGCACGCCCTGGGCGGCCGCACGATCAAGATGAAGTACGGCCATCACGGTGCGAACCAGCCGGTCATCGACCTGACCACCGAGCGCACCGAGATCACCAGCCAGAACCACAGCTACATGGTGGACGGCGACAGCCTCGACGACGGCATGGTCGAGATCACGCACGTCAACCTGAACGACCGCACGGTCGAGGGCATGCGGCACAAGGACCTGCCGCTCTTCACCGTGCAGTACCACCCCGAAGCCGCTCCGGGCCCGCGCGACGCCTTCTACCTGTTCCGGCGCTTCCGCGAGATGGTCGGCCAGCACACCTGAGTCGCAATTCCCCGGCGGCCGATCCCAATCACTGCCGCCCCGGAGACGGGCCGGCGCCCTGAGCGCCCTCGCCTTCGGGAGACGTCAGAGCAACCAGGGAGGGCGCCTCGTGAGCCCGAGCGAGCAGACCGCCCTCTTCATGCTCGTGCTGACCGGCGCCATCTGGCTGCTGTCGTTCGGCTTCCTCGGGCTCATCGGGCACCTCATCGCGACCATCGACGCCGCGGTCTACAAGCCGAAGAGCTAGTCGAGCCGGAGTCCGTCGCCCCGACGCACCGCTCTGCTAGACTCCCGGCCCCGCGCGGGCTCACGCTCTCGTCCCCGCGCCTCGGCGGAGGAGCGGCGATGAGCGGCAACGCGTATCCCTGCGGCACACCCAAGGATGGTCCGGCGAGCGGCGACGGGCACGCCGCGTCCGGCGACCTGCGCCACAGCCTGGCCGACGGCCACGAGGACGGGCTGGAACCGGTGCGCGCCCTGGACCTGGGCGCCACGCACTCGATCGACGACCTCGTGCGCGGCATGGGCTCCACGGCCTTCGGCGGCCGCACGCTCGGCGAGGCCGCCGACGTGCTCGAGGCCATGGTGCGCGACGACACCTGCATGCGCGTGCTCACGCTCTCGGGCGCCATGACCATCGCCAAGCAGGGCCTGGTGATCGCCGACATGATCGACCGCGGCTGGGTCCACGCCGTGGTGTCCACCGGTGCGCTCATGACCCACGGCCTGGTCGAGACCGCGGGCATGTCGCACTTCAAGCACGACCCCGCGCGCTTCACCGACGAGGAACTGCTGGCCAAGGGCTACAACCGTGTCTACGACACCCTCGAGCTCGAGCAGAACCTCGACGACACCGAGCGGCTGGTCAACGCGATCCTCGACGAGGTGCCCGAGGGCACGACCCTGGCGAGCCACGACATCACACGCCTCATCGGCGAACGCCTGGCCGCCTCGGGCGACGACCGCGGCCCGCTGCGCTCGGCCTTCGAGCAGCAGGTGCCGATCTACATCCCGGCCTTCACCGACAGCGAGCTCGGGCTCGACGTCGCCACCCACAACCACAAGCGCCTCGTGGACGGGCGGAAGCCCCTGGCCTTCGATCCCTTCGGCGACCTGAACCAGTTCCACCAGCGCTTCATCGCCCAGCGCCCCGGCCTCGCCGACGAGGATCGTGCCTGGGGCATCTTCACCATCGGCGGCGGCGTGCCGCGCAACTGGGCCCAGCAGGTCGCGCCCTACATCGACATCCTGAGCAAGCGCGTGCCGGAGCGGGCCCACCCCCCGTGTCGCTACAAGTACGCGGTGCGCATCTGCCCCGAGCCCGTGGAGTGGGGCGGGCTGTCCGGCTGCAGCTACAGCGAGTCGGTGAGCTGGGGCAAGATCGTGCCCGCGAGCGAGGGTGGCCGCTGGGCCGAGGTGAAGGCCGACGCGACGATCGCCTGGCCGCTGATCGTCAAGGCGGTGATGGAGCGCCTCGACGCCGACCGGTGAGACGCCCGATCAGCGCGACAGCGCCGAGCCGCAGTCCTTGCAGAAGGCCGCGCCCGCCTCGTGGCCGTCCGAACCGCATTCGGGGCAGGCCTGGGTGCTCACGCGCCGGCCCGCCGCCAGCTGCACGGTGACGATGCCCGTCGGCACGGCGATGATCCCGTAGCCGAGGATCATGATCATCGACGCCAGGATCTTGCCCAGCACGGTGTGCGGCACGACGTCGCCATAGCCCACCGTGGTCATGGTCACGATCGCCCAGTAGATCGACTGCGGGATCGAGGTGAAGCCGCTGTCGCCCCCCTCGACCACGTACATGACCGTACCGAGGATCACGACCAGCGTCAGCACCGCGAACAGGAACACGAAGATCTTGCGCATGCTCGCGTGCATGGCCGCGCGGAGGTAACGCGCCTCACCCACCAGGTGCGCCAGCTTGAGCACGCGGAAGACGCGCAACAGCCGCAGCGCGCGGATGACCGCGAGCGAGTGCTGGCTGCCCGGCAGGAACGGACTCACGTAGGTGGGCAGGATCGCCAGCAGATCGACGACGCCGAAGAAGCTGCGCGCGTAACGCGTGGCGCTGCCGACGGACCAGAGACGCAGCAGGTACTCCACCGTGAAGATCACGGTGATGACCCACTCGACCTGCAGCAGCAGCAGGCCGTGGCGCGCGCGGATGGAGGCCACGCTCTCGAGCATGACCACCGCGATGCTGATCAGGATGACGAGCAGCAGCGCGACGTCGAAGGCCTTCCCCGCCGGGGTGTCGGCCTCGAAGATGATCTCGTGCACACGGGCCCGCCGCCCTTCGCCGCCGGGCGAGGTCGCGGCTGGGGTGCGTGGCGGGCGGCTCACCGGGGGAGCCCCCCGGCTGGCAGACGCGCGAGCGTCAGATGTGGATCCACGCGGCGAGCAGCAGGAACGCCGCCGCACCGAGGGCGCCACCCAGCACGAGCAGACCCGTTCCGAACCGACGCGCCCAGAACGCGACGAACACGCCCGCGCCCGCACCGACCAGGGTGGCCGGCAGGTCGCTGCCGATCGAGGAGCCGCCCGAACCCAGTGTCGGCGGGATGCGCAGACCGAGCGTGGCCTGGGCGGTCTCGGCGACGACCCAGCTGACCAGCAGGCCGGCCAGCAGGCCCACGGCCACGAGCAGCACCGAGTCGAGCATGCCTGGGTTGCGTGTGAGGCGCAGCGGGCGGCCCGCCTTCAGCGCCATGCGGGCCTCGGCCAGCGTGAGCACTTCGCGGGCATCCCGGGGGGACACCCGCCGACGCTCCAGGTCGGAGAGGATCTGTCGCGCCGTGAGGCCGTTGCCCAGCGCTCGGGCACAGATCGTGACCAAACCGCCGGAGGCGTCGAGCGCGCCATCGGACTGGACGTTCATCTTCTCGTCTCGCAGGTAGAGGCGCCCCAGGCCGGGAAGAGCGGCCGGGTGGCTGCGGACGAACCAGGAAATCCGAAAAGTCCCGAGACGCGGGCTCGGGCTGTGGCCCTGGGCGCCTCAAGGCACCATCCAGACGTAGTCCGCCGACCGCCGGAGCTCGTCGTCGATCAGCGCCGGGTCCCGTGAGCCGCTCCGCATCGTGACGATTCCGACCGACACGCCGGGGCGGCGCAGGCGCAGGCGCTCCACCGTGCCCAGGCCGAAGTCACTGTGGAACTTGCCGCACCAGTGGACCACCTGGGTGTCCGGGCTGAGCCCGAGCAGGTCGGCGATGCTCTCGGCCATCGCGTCGTCCTTCAGGCACTGGGCCGTGTAGAAGCGCTCCATGGCCTCGGGCGAGAAGCCGCTGCCGTGCCCGCCCATCGCGCCGGCGAAGCGGTCCCGGTAGTCACCGGGGGCGTTGTGCACGGTTCGCGGGATGAACGCCTCCCCCTGGACCGAGCCGAGCCCCTCCTTGCTGACCCGCGCGGCCAGGGGGCGCGGCACGTTGGCGGCCAGCACGGCCAGGCGCTCGCGGCGCGCCAGCTCGATCGCCGGCCGGTAGTGCTCGGGATAGTTGGGCCAGGGGCGACTGTCGGCCAGGAACGATGCCTCCGGCCGCCGACCGTCGAGGTAGTCGTCCACCACGGGCTGCACGTCGAGCTCGAACATCTCCATCGACACGGCCAGCCGCGGCCGACGCGCGAGCAGGCGCTCGGTGAGTTCGATCTGCAGCCGGTGCCCGGTGTCGTTGTCGTGCTCCTCGCCCAGGAACACGACGTCCCGCCCGGCCAGCTCGTCCGCCATCTCGTCGAGGGTCACCACGCGTCCGGTGGAGGTCTCGACCGCTACCCATTCGGACCCCGAGGAGCCCAGCGTCCGGCAGGCCGGCAGCGTGGTGAGCAGCAGCATCGACACCAGCAGCACCGGCACCAGCAGCACCGACGGCCGCGGCCGCATCGCTGTCCTCCTCGGGGGCGCCGGTGCTCGGGCACCGGTGTCACGTCGTGACGCGGGGAGCGGCCCCGCGGCCCGCCCATCCTAGCGCAGCGACCACCGCCACTTCCGCTGCTAGCGCAGCTCGTCGAGAACCCGGCGCAGGTCGCGGTGAGCCACGACCTCCACGTGCACATCGCGAACGCCAAGCCCGGAGATCATCAACGGGGCGGTCTCGCCCCGGTCCATGGAGAGGTCGAAGAAGCGGCCGTCGCCGTAGAGCTTGAAGCGGCCGTCGGACACGAAGCGCTGCTCGCCCGACTGGACGAAGACCCAGCTGCGCGTCTCGCCCTGCTCTCCGCGCAACCAGGGGACCAGGCTGCGGCCGTCCAGCACGTGCCCGGCGGGCGCCCCCGCGCTCCCGAGTTCGAGCAGCGTCGGAAACAGGTCGCTGAAGTCCGTGAGCTCGAGGCAGGTGCGCCCGCCCACCACGCCCGGCCCGGCCACGATCAGCGGCACGTGCGTGCCGGCCGCCGTCAGCGAGAACTTGCCGCCGTCGATCGAACCCGGGCCTCGACGGCTCGTGATGTTCGCCGGCGAGCCGTTGTCGCTGGAGAAGACGACCAGCGTGCTGTCGCTCAGGCCGGCTTCCTCGAGCGCCGCGAGCACCCGCCCCACCTGCCGGTCGAGGTACTCGACCATGTCGCGGAAGCCGCGCTTCTTGGCCGGCGTCGGCGAACGCCGGGGCGAAGTGCCGTCCCAGCTGTCCGGGGTGGCCAGGAACGGCTCGTGGGGCAGGAGCATCGGATAGAAGGCGAGGAACGGGGCCTCGCGCGGCCGGGTCACGAACTCGATCAGCGCGTCGCGGACCAGGTCCGGGCCGTAGTCGCCGATGCTCGTCTCGAGCAGCTGCCCGTCCCGCCACATCGCCGGGAACCAGTATCGCGGCGTGCGCACGCCGTCCACCAGCCAGGCCCAGAGGGTGGCGACATCGAAGCCCAGCGCGCGCGGGTGCTCGGGATGGCGATCGAGCTGTGCGAGCTGCCACTTGCCGAAGACGCCGGTCTCGTAGCCGCGTGCCCGCAACACCGACGCGAAGGTGGGCAGACGCGGGTCGACCACCTGCCGCGCGGGGGGGCGCGCGCTGATCAGGTCCGTCCAGCCCGTGCGGAACGGATACTGGCCGGTGAGCAACTGCACTCGACTCGGCGTGCACAGGGGCGAAGTGGAGCAGTTCGTGAAGCGCACGCCCCGCGCCGCCAGAGCGTCGAGGTTCGGTGTCCGGTAGTCGCGCCCGCCGTAGCAGGAGAGGCCCTCGACCCCGAGATCGTCGGCGAGGATGACGAGCAGGTTCGGCCGCGATGGAGCCTGCGCGACACTCGCGCCGGTGCAGATCAGCAGCGCCAGCGCGACGAACGCGCCCCGCGCGGCGAGTCCACCGGCGCGACGCATCACGATCCCGGCGCCTGCCCCTGGGCGAGGTGCTCGATCAGGTCCAGCTTGCTCAGCAGCGTGATCAGCTTGCCTGCGTCGTCGAGCACCAGGGCCGTCTCGCCGCGCATCAACACCGCGGCCAGCTCGGACGCCTGCTCGTCCATGCGCACGGTCTGCACCTTGCGGCACATGACCTCGGTCAACACCGTGTCCATGGTGCAGCGGTCGTCGAACAGCGCCGACAACACGTCGGCCTCGGTCACGATGCCCTTGAGCGGCCCCTGGCTCGAGACCACCGGAAGCTGCGAGATGCCGTGCTCCTTCATCAGCGACACGGCCTGGCCGACCTTGTGCGACTCGTGGATGGTGTGGATCGTGCGCGGCGGCATGCGACGCACGATGTCCGAGACCTCGCCCTCGGCCCAGGGCGACTCGGCGAAGCGGTTGTCGGCCATCCACTTGTCGTCGAGGAACTTGGTCATGTAGTTGCGCACGCCGTCGGGCAGGATCGTGAGCACGCGCTGCCCCTTCTCCATCGTCCTGGCCACCTGGATCGCCGCCCAGGCCGCGCTCCCCGAGCTGCCGCCCACGAGCAGGCCTTCGCGCCGGATCAGCTTGCGCGCCATGAGGAAGGACTCCTTGTCCTCGGACTTGATCCACTCGTCGACGTACTGCCGATGCATCACGTCGGGGATGAAGTCGTAGCCGATGCCCTCGACCTTGTAGGTGCCCACGCAGTCATCGGGCAGGCCGGCGATGATCGAGCCCTTCGGGTCCACACCGATGATGCGGATGCCGGGGATGGCCTCCTTGAGGTGCCTGGCCACGCCCGACATGGTGCCGCCGGTGCCCACGGTCGCGACGAACGCGTCGAGCTTGCCGTCGACCTGTTCGATGATCTCCGCCGCCGTGCGCTCGTAGTGCACGTTCGGGTTGTCGTCGTTCGTGTACTGGTCGAGGATGCGCGAGCGCGGGATGTGCGTGTTGAGCGAGAGCGCCACGCCGATGTGGCTCTCGGGCGCATCGAAGGCCGCCTCGGTCGGCGTGCGATGGATCTCGGCGCCGAGCGCCTCGAGCACGACCTGCTTCTCGCGACTCATCTTCTCGGGCATGGTGATGATGCAGCGGTAGCCCTTCACCGCCGCCGCCATCGCGAGACCGATGCCGGTGTTGCCGGACGTGGCCTCGATCAGCGTGTCGCCGGGCTCGATCTCACCCCGCTTCTCGGCCTCCTCGAGCATGAACACGCCGATGCGGTCCTTCACCGATCCACCCGGGTTGAGGAACTCGCACTTCACGAGCACCTCGGCCGGGCAGTCGCGGGCGACGTGGTTGAGGCGCACCACGGGCGTGCTGCCCACGGCCTGGAGGATGTTGTCGAGGATCTGGCCCACGGGTCTGCTCCTGGGGGCGCGCGCCGGTCACGGGGTCGGGACTCCGGTTCTGCGCACCGAGGAGTCGATTGTAAGCCTGCGCCCCGATCGCTCCACCACAAGCCCGCCCTCGAGGCCCTCAAGAGCCGCCGCCGCTCCGATCGATGAGGACCATGGCATGCCTTCCCTCCCTACCCGTCCCGGTCAGCGTCGGCTCCGACGCGTCTTCCCGGCTCTGACCCACGTCCTGGGCGAGGAGGGCTTCGATGTCCTCGCGGCCGAGGCCCTGGACGAGGCCGGGGGTGACATCCGGCGCGCCGGCGGACGCATCCACGCCCTGATCGTCCGGGGCCGGACGCTTCCCGCGGGCGTCCCCGCGCGCCTCGCCGCCGATCTGGCAGCCCTGGAGTGGGCCACCTCCAGCGTGGGACTCCACCCGCCCGCGCCCTCGGTGGCTCCCGATGTGATCGAGGCGATGCTGGCGGCCGACGACTGGCGCAACACCCGCCTCACCACCATCCCGGCCCTGCGGCTCGTGCCGGTCGTCTTCCGCCTGGACACGTTCGTGCGGCGCGTCGAACGCGGTCATCGCCCTCCGCACCCCGCGCGACGTGACTGCTGGATCGTCGTGGCGCGCCCGGGCAAGCACACCTGGCACCTGTCGCTCCCGCCCGCCGCCGGCCGCTTGCTCGGCAGCCTGATCCTGGACGTCACTCTCGGGGAGGCCGCCGACCGCGCGCTGACCCACGGATCGACGGACGTCGAACAGGTGCGCGAGCACATCCGGGATTGGGCCTGGGAAGGCCTCTTCACGCAAGTGCGGCGCGGAACGCCGCGGGTCAGTCCTCCGGGCTGAGCGCCGCGTTGATCGGCGCGCTCGCCGGCAGCTTGCCGCCGCAATCGGTGCTGAACACCACCGGCGCGGTCTGGCGTCGCCCACACAGGCCCACCAGCCAGCCGGCACCACAGCCGCTTCCCGAGAGGGCCATCGTTCCGACGACCTCGCCCACGTCCGGGTCGCCGAAGAACAGCAGGCTCTCCTCGCCGTCACAGGGCACCACCGACTGGTCCGGGCCGACCCAGACGGTCTCGGTGGCCGCGCCCTGAAGCGGCGGCAGGTGCTCGAGCGCATCGGTCGTCAGCAGCGCGCCGCTGGTGATCGTGGACACCTGCTGGAAGACATCCAGGATCTGCACCGCGTCGTCGGCGCTCGCCACCGGCGCGAACCAGGGCTCGTGGAAGGGGCGCCGCGCCGTCGCCGTGTAGAGGCCGGACGGGACGATCAGGTCGTCGGTCGCCGCGGTCCCGAAGATCGTGACCAGCTGTCGCCCGAGCACGTCGGTCGACTCGAGCGTGAAGGTGCCGGAGAACACGGGCGGCGACAGCGCGCCCTGCGGGACCACGCCCGGCCCGACCAGGTGCACCGCGAGGAACGACTGGTGCGCGGACGGCGTCGGGTTGGCGGGTTTCTTGTTCATCGACCACGGGTGGACCAGGACCACGCTGGCCTCGCCCCAGCGCACGCTCTGCAGGCGCAGCTCGTCGGCCGTCGCCAGCGCGTGGGACTGGGCCGATGCGATGGTCGGGTCGAGCAGATCGATGCTGGCCACCGGGCTCGTCGCCGCGGTGCCACCCACACCGGTCATGACCAGCGCACCGACCGCTCCGGTCGAGGTCAGGGACTCCACGGCCTCACGGATCGCGACGAGGCCGTCCGGCACCTCCAGCGGATCGAAGCTGATCGCGGTGACCTCGGGCAGATCCACGCCCAGCTCCGGCGGAAGCGCCAGCTGCCCCTTCGAGGCGGCCTTCGCGGCCCCCTTGGCCGCGCGCAACCAGGCTTCCGCATAGCGATCGTCCGAGACCTTGTCCTGGGCACTCGGGCCCAGCCGCGACGTGACGACCGTCCGCGTCGGTCCGACGCCGAAGGGCCCGTCTCCGGCGAACACAGGCAGGTCCAGAGGATCGGTGAGGGCCGGCTCCGCGGGCGGGAGGTCGGGACTGGGCTCCTCGCCGGGTGGCGCGGGGAGCGCGTTGATCCCGGGAAGTCCCCGGACCTGGATCCACTGCGCCGGGACGCGGCCCCGCGGATCCGCGACGAGCAGCAGGTGCGCCCGCGGACTCTTCGCGATCGGCGAGGCCGACAGCGACAGACCGGCCAGGGGGTGCCCGGTGTCCTCGTCCACGAGCCGGACCCGCAGCCGGGTCTTGCCCAGGCGCAACGTCGCGGCACCCCATGCATCGGTGGTGGCCGTGCGCCGAACCTTGCGCGGCCGGATGAGCAGCGATCCGGTCGGCACCGGTCCGGTCGTCGCGCCGCTCTCGGCGCGGGCCAGGGCCGAGACGACGAGATCGCCGGGCAGCTCGGCACGCAACCGCAGCTTGAACACGGCGGATTGCAGGGGCGCGAGGTCCTTCACGGAAGGCGTGGGCCAGGACCACAGGTCCGCGTGGCCCGTGCCCGTGACCTCCACGTCCTGGATGCCCACCCCGGTCATGGTGCCGAAGGTGTTGTTCGTGACCCGCAGCCGCACGGTGAAGGTGCGGCCCTCGGTGAACGTCGTCTTCGGGGTCAGCCACTCGGCCTGCAGCTGCGCCCCGGCCGGGGTCACCAGGACCCACGGCAGCAAGGCGGCGAGGGCGAGGAGGCGCGAGATTCTCATGGCGAGGGCACCGGCCGAGACCGGCATCCTCCAAGTCTACCGGCCGAAACGCCCGGTGCCCGCCACGCCCGCCTCGAGCTCCAGCAACCGCCGTTTGAGCGGCAGGCCGCCGCCGAAACCCTGGAGTCCACCGTTCGCGGCGACGACCCGGTGGCAGGGGACGAACAGCGGCAGCCGGTTGGCCCCGTTGGCCCCACCACAGGCCCGAAACGCCGTCGGTCGGCCGACGCGCTCGGCGAGCTGCCTGTACGAGATCGTCCCGCCGTAGGGGATCTCCCTCAGCGCCGCCCAGACCTCCAGCTGGAACGGAGTGCCCCGGATGTCGAGGGGCAGATCCAGATCGGTGCGACGTCCGGCGAGGAACTCGCGCGCCGCCTCGATCGCCTCCTCACCGGGGCCGGCTCCCTCCACGATCTCCGCGCCGGGCACCTTGCGCGCGAGGAACTCCCGCACCAGGTCCTCCGCGCCGATCCGGTCGGGCAGCGTGCACATGAGCACGCCACGCCTCGTCGCGGCCAGGGTCATCGTGCCCATGACGGTCTCGAACCGGCTCAGGTGGATGGTGTCGGTCATCGCGGGTCCTCGGTGATCGGTGACGGCAGGGATCGGTGACGGCAGGGCCGGCTACAGCATCGTGACCGGATCGACGTCCAGGAGCACGCGCGCGCGTCGCGCCGGTCCGGTCTTGCCCGCGAGTCTGGCCAGCACGTGCTCCACTCCGGCGTCATCGTGGCACTTGCACACGGCGTGGAACCGGTACTGCTTGTTGATGCGCGGGATCGGAGCGGGAGCCGGGCCCAGGACGGTCACGCCGTCGATGGGCCCCGCTCCACCGACGAGGGCTCCCTCGGCGGCGTCCCCACGCAGCAAGTCGGTCAACTCGGTCAGACGTTTCACCGCATCGGGGGCTTCGGGAGCCTGGGCGATGACGCGCACGAGCCTCCCGAACGGCGGGTAGCCGGCGGCCTCGCGCTCGGCGAGCTCGCGGGCGGCGAAGGCCTCCTGGTCCTGCCGCATGCCGCACGTCACCGAGTAGTGCCGTGGGTCGTAGGCCTGGACCACCACCCGCCCGCCCTTCGGCCCTCTCCCGGTGCGCCCGACCACCTGGGCCAGCAACTGGTAGGTGCGCTCCGCCGCCCGATAGTCGGGCAGGAACAGGGCCGAGTCCGCGCAGATCACGCCCACCAGCAGCGTGTTCGGGAAGTCGAGGCCCTTGGCGATCATCTGCGTCCCGATCAGCAGGTCCACCTTCCGCTCGGCGAATCGATCCAGGACCGAGGCGTGGGCCCCACGCCCCGACATCGTGTCGCTGTCCATGCGTGCGACCAGGGCCCGGGGGAACGAGCGCCGGACCTCGTCCTCGACCTTCTCGGTGCCGAAGGACAGCGCCGTGAACGGCTTGTCGCAGGTCGCGCAGCGCTCGGGGGGTGGTTCCTCGTGCCCGCAGTAGTGGCAGATGACCCGCACGGCGCGCTGGTGCAGCGTCATCGAGACCTCGCACGACGGACACTTCAACGACCCGCGGCAGGTCGGACACATGAGCACGCTGGCCCAACCGCGCCGGTTGAGGAACAGGATCACCTGCCCGCCACGCCCGAGCGCGTCTTCGATCGCCGCACGCAGCGGGTCCGAGAGGAAGGTGTAGCCCTTGCGCCGCTCCTCCACGGTGAGGTCCACGACGTGCACATCGGGCAGCACGCCCCCCGCCACGCGCTCGGGCAACAGCAGCCGCGTGTAGAGGCCCGTGCGTGCGCGATGAGTGGCCTCCAGCGACGGTGTTGCCGTCCCCAGCACGACCACGGCGCCGCGTCCGTCGGCACCATCGACCCGGGCCGCCGCAAGCCGTGCCCGCTCCACCGCCACTTCGCGCGCGTGGTAGCGCGGCACGTTCTGCTGCTTGAACGTCGTCTCGTGTTCTTCGTCCACGACGATGCAACCGAGCCGCGGCACCGGCGCGAAGACCGCCGACCGCGCGCCCACCACGACCTGCGCCTCACCGCGCCGGATGCGGCGCCACTGGTCGGCCCGCTCCGCATCGGTGAGATGACTGTGCAGCACGGCCACCTGCTCGAAGCGTTCGCGGAAGCGCTTCACCGTCTGAGGCGTCAGAGCGATCTCGGGCACGAGCACGATGCCCTGCCGACCGGCATCGATCACGTGCCGGAGCAGCTGGAGGTAGACCTCGGTCTTCCCGCTGCCCGTCACGCCCTGCAGGACGAAGGTCTCCGAGCCGCCGGCCTCGAAGGCGTCGATCATCGCGCCGGTCACCGAGGCCTGGTCCGGCGTGAGCTGCAGCGGCTCGGTCCGCGCCACGGGCATGCGCAGCATCGGATCGTGCTCGACGCGCACCGACGCGAACTCGAGGAACCCGAGCTTCACCAGGCTCTTCAGCGGCGAGTCCGAGACGTGTGCCAGGGACATCAGCTCGCGCACGGGCAGGTCGCCGCCGCGATCGGCCAGGATGCGCAGCGCTCGCGCCTGCTTCTCGTGCTTCTCGAGCAGTTGCTTGACGACGCCGGGCACCGCGTGCGCGTCGATGGCGAGCCGCGCGTGACGCACCCGGCGGCCCGGGTTGCCGATCTTCACCGCCCGCGGCAGGGCGGCGTCGAGTGCCTCACCCCAGGTGCACCCGGTGTGCTTCGCGACCCAGCCCGCGAGCTGGAGCACCTCCTCGTCGATGAGCGGCTCGTCCTCGAGCAGCGCGCTGATCGGCTTGGGCGTGATGCCCTCGGGCGGCGGCGCATCGTCCACGGCCACGCACATCGCCTGCAGCTTCTGGCGGCCGAACGGCACCGTCACGCGCACGCCCGGCACGACCCGGTCCAGCAGCGCCTCGGGCACGAGGTAGCTGAACAAGCCCTCGACCGGCAGGGGCGGCGCGACCCGGGCGTAGCGTGGCATCAGTCCCGACCTCAGGCGTCCACCGGCGCGCGCCGGGACTCGCAGCAGCCGCAGGGCGTGGCCTGGCAACGTGGGCACCCACCGCCGTACTTCGCCGCCACCACGGCCTGCATGTCCACGCCGTTCATGCTTGCCAGGGTCACCAGCCAGGCGAGCGTGTCGGCGAACTCCTCCTCGAGGTTGCCGCGCTCCCTGCGACGCAACGCGCGCGACAACTCCCCGACCTCTTCGGCGAACCACATGAAGGTCTCCGGCGTCCCGCGGGCCGAGTCCTTCTTGCCGTAGATGTCCTCGATCAGGCGCTGGAACTCACGGATCTGCACGCACGCCTCCCCAGCAGGATGTCACGGGGCGTCACCGTAGCAGGTCGCCGTCAGGCTTGACGGCCGAGAGCCACCAGCGTGACGTCCGTGTCCAGATCGTGCTTGCCGCGGAACTTGGTCAGCGTCGAGGCGATGCGCTGGATGCAGACCTTGGACGGGTGGTCGCCCTCGCGCTTGACCAGGCCGACCCAGCGCTTGTCCCCCAGCACCTTCCCGTCGGCGCCGCGCAGCTTGAGCACACCCTCGCTCCCCAGCACGATCCGATCTCCGGGCTCCAGCTCCAGCGCGCGCACGACCAGGGTGCGATCGAACACCGGTCCGGCGTCGAAGCCCAGGGCGATGCCCTCGCTGTGGACCTCGAGCGTCTTGCCGCCCGAGCCCTTGTGCAGCACGAGCGCGGGATGGCCGGCGTTGGCGATGTCGATGGCACCCGTCTTCGGGTCGAGCACGACCAGCAACATGGTCACGAACATGCCCCGGTTCAGATGCCCGGAGAGGAGTCCGTTGACTTCGCGCAGCACCGCGCCGGGATCGCTGCCGCTGCGCGCCACCGCCGTCAGGAACGACCGCGCCATGGCCATGATCATGGCCGCCGCCACGCCCGAGCCCGACGCCGAGGCCACCAGCAGGCCGCGCCGGCCGTCGGCCATCGGCAACACGTCGTAGAGTTCGTGGGCCACCTCGCCGGCGGCCTCGTGGTGCGCGGCGACGTCGTAGCCGGGGATCGTCAGGAGCTTCTGCGGCAGCAGCTTCTCGGCCACCTCGGCCACCAGGCTCACGTCGTGCCGGCTGCGTGCCGCGCTCCGCTCCGACTCGGCAGCCTCGGCCAGGCTGCGCGTCATGCGATCGAAGGTGCGGGCCAGCTCACCGATCTCGTCGTTGCTGTTGACCTTGGTGTGGTGCGTGAGATCACCGCCGGCCACCAGCCGGATGTCATCCTGGAGCAGCTTGAGCGGGCGCGTGACCTGACGCCCGATGAGCACCGCGCAGGCCACGCCGAGGATCACGAAGATCGCGGTGCCGTAGCTGATCTGCAGGATCAACGCGTCGGTGGTCTCGTCGATGGCGCGCGCGTCGATGTAGACCGCGAACTCACCGGCCACCTCGCCGAGCGTGTCGCGCACCGGGTGCGTGCCCCGGATGGCGACGTGCCGTGGAAGACCCGAGTGGGTCAGCAGCCCGCGCACCGCGCGACCCTCGCCCAGGACCAGCTCGCCGCCCGCCTCGGGGACCCAGGTGATGAAGCCGGTGTAGCTGGCGCGCAGTTTCTCGACGCCGTCGTCGAAGTAGGTCAGCTCGACCGCCTCGAGCTTGCCGTCCAGCTCCCCGAAGCGCTGGAAGCGTTTCACGTTCCGCTCGCGCACCGCGGCCTGCTCCGCGGTGAGGAACTTGCGCTTGTACTCCTCCGGGTCGCGGAAGCCGTCGACGATGGCCTGGACCTCACCGCTGGTCAGCCCCTGGTACGGCGTGCCGAAGTAGGTCGTCCAGGCCTCGACGTCGGCCTGCGACGCCGTGAGCGCCGATTCCAGCGCGGTGAGCTTCAACTGCTCGGTGACCGCCTCGCGGATGAACCGCTGCAGCACCAGCGTGAAGGCCAGCATGAACACCAGGATGATCACGCCGACGGCCAGGGCGAGCTTGGTGGACAAGGGGGTTCCGCGCATCTTGCGCCCCCCGGCGAGCCCTTCGTCCCTGGCCATGTGCTCCCCGCCTCCGCGGTCCCGGCGGCCCCGCGTCACTCCACCAGCGATCGGACCAGGATCACCAGCAGCATCGCGACGAACCCCGCCGCCACGTCATCGGCCATGATACCCACGCCGCCCGGCCGCCGTTCGAGTTGCCGGATCGGCGGCGGCTTGGCGATGTCCAACACGCGAAAGGCCGCGAAGGCCACCAGCAGTCCCAGCGGGTCGAGCGGCCCCGGCAGCAACGGCAGCAGCGCGAGCCCCTGCCCCACGACCTCGTCGAGCACGAAGGGCGCCGGGTCGCTGCGCCCCCAGTCCTCCTTGGCCGAGTCGCCGAGGCGACAGCCGAGCACGAACAGCACGCCGAGCACCACGAAGGTGGTCCAGACCACGAGCGGCGGGTCGGTCCCGACCAGCTCGGCCGTGAGCAGCCCTGGCAAGGGCCCGACCCAGGCCTCTGCCCCACCGTCCAGGCCGAAGAGCGCGACGGCGAGAAGCACCGCGCCCAGGCTGCCCCAGGTCCCCGGGGCGGGGCGGATCCGTCCGAGCCCGAACACCGACCCCGCCATCCGCCGCACGCCGGACGCCATCTCAGGTCCCGGCCGAGGCGCCCGGGCGCTCGCGCAACACGGCGGCCGCGGCCAGCGTGTAACGCACCCCCGAGGTGACCGTCATGACCAGTCCCGCCCAGATCATGATCAGGGCGATCCAGGTGAAGACCTCGAGCAGCAGGGGCAGGTGGGTCCAGTCCCAACCGCTGACCGAACCCAGCTCGACCATGTGCACCAGGAACACGGCCGGCACGGCGACGCACTGCAGGATCATCTTGAGCTTGCCGTCCCAGCGGGCCGGGAAGGCCACTCCGCGGGTCTCGATGAAGCCGCGCAGGCCGGTCACCACGAACTCCCGGCTGACGATGATCACGACCATCCAAGGAGGAAAGAACCGCGTCGCCCAATCCGCCGATGCCAGGAAGATGAACACGCCGGCCATGACCACCTTGTCGGCCACCGGGTCGGCGATGCGCCCGAAGTCGGAGACCAGCTCCAGCTTGCGCGCGTAGTACCCGTCCAAGGCGTCGGTGGCCACGACCACGATGAAGAACCCGGCGGCCACCGCCGGCGCCCACCACTCGGGACCCGAGCAGGTGTCGTTCGCGATCAGGTACGCGAAGAGCAGGCCGGTGAGGCCGAAGCGAGCCACGGTGATCTTGTTGGGGAGATTCATGTCCGCACGCCGACGGGAGCGGCGAGCAGATCGTAGCCCTGGGCGCCGGTGATCTTCACGCGCAGGAAGTCGCCGGGCTCGGGGCCGGACTCCGGGCCGGACTCCGGGCCGGACTCGGGGCCGGACTCGGGGCCGGGGGACGCGAGGCGGATCAGCACGCGGCCATCGATCTCGGGGGCGTCGCTGGCGCGGCGGGCCACGGCCAGCTCGGCGTCGGCCGCGTCCACGAGCACCTCGACCTCCGCACCGCGCGCGGCGGCGTTGGCCGCGGAGACCAGCTTGCGCTGGCGGCGCATGACCTCGTCGCGACGGGCCTTGGCAACTTCGCGAGGGACCGCATCGGCGAGCCGGTAGGCCTCGGTGTTCTCCTCGGGCGACCAGGCGAAGCAGCCCAGCCGGTCGAAGCGCAGCTCCTCGAGCAGGTCGAGCAGGCGCTGGTGGGCCGCCTCCGTCTCGCCGGGAAAGCCGCTGAGCAGCGTCGTGCGCAGGGTGATGCCGGGGACCTCCTCGCGCAGGCGGCCGACCACTTCGCGGATGCGGGCGGCCGTGGTGCCGCGACGCATGGCACGCAGGACGTCGTCGTCACCGTGCTGCACGGGCATGTCGAGGTAGGGCACGACGTTGGGCACGCGGCCCATGGCCCGGATCAGCCGGTCGTCGATGGTGGCGGGATGGGCGTACATGACGCGCACCCAGGCCAACCCGTCGATCTCACCCAGGCGCTCCAGCAGGTCGGCCAGCCCGTAGCCGGCCGCCAGGTCCTTGCCGTAGTCGGTGCTGTCCTCGGCGATCAGGGTCAGCTCGCGGGCCCCGACGGCGACCAGTGCCTCGGCCTCCTCCGCGAGCACGTCGATCGGCTTGCTCTTGAGCTTGCCGCGGATCTTCGGGATCGCGCAGAACGCGCAGACGTGGTTGCAGCCCTCGCCGAGACGCAGGTAGGCGGTGTGCCGCGGCGTGAGCAGCGCCCGTCCGAGATCCGAGTCGAAGCCCTTCATGCGCCCACCGGGACGCTCGGGTCGATCGGTGTCGGTGCCGGTCTCGTAGGAGCGGCTGGTGGCAGCGCGCGGTCCGGCGGCCGTGCCCGCACCGGCCGCGGCCTCCGCAGCGGCCTCCGTGCCCGCGCCGCCCTCGGCCGCCGGGCAGGCCGCCGACACGCCGTAGCCCAGCACCGAGCGCACGATGGACGGCACGCCCGAGTAGTCCGACAGCGGCAGGAAGGCGTCGACCTCGGGGATCTCGGCGGACAGCTGCGCCGCGTGAAGCTCCACCAGGCAGCCGGTCACGACCACGCCCGCGACGACGCCCTGCCGCTTGAGCTCCACGTAGCGCAGGATCGTGTCGATGGACTCCTCGCGCGCATCCTCGATGAAGCCGCAGGTGTTGACCACGACCACGTCGGATTCCGCCGGGTCCCCCACCAGCTCGATCCCGGCCCGGGCCATGTGGCCGACCATGACCTCGCTGTCGACGAGGTTCTTGCTGCAGCCGAGGGAGACCAGGCTCACCGTCGGGGCCGCGGAGGGGGTCATTCCGGGATCAGGCATGAACCGAGGATTCTAACGACCGGGGCCTGTCTCGCGCTTCTCCCGCCCGCGGGCCCGAGCCCTCACGAGCCTCACTCGGGCCTCCCCTCGGTTGCCGTCCGGTTGTCGAAGGGCTGGATCGGCTGTACACCGAAGACACCGCGCGACCGCGCCGGACGCATTCCGCCTGCGCGGTCGGGACCTGGAAACACGAGGAAGGATCCATGGACACGCCTCCGCCGGCCGGCCGTCGGCCCGTCTCCCTCCGAGGCCACGGGCGACTGCTGGCCGCCGCGCTGTTGCTGCTGGCCCTCGGGCCACCGGCTCGCGCCCATGCGCCCCACGACACGGCCGAGCTGCTCGTCTTCTCGCCGGACTTCGACACCGACGGCATCGCCCTGGCCAGTTGCCAGCTGTCCGAGAAGCCGCTCCTCGCCCGAACCCTCGACGGAGGGAAGAGCTGGCAGCTCTACGCGCCGCCGATGGTCCTCGACGCGATCTCGCAGCTGGCCTTCTCCCCCGACTTCACCAACGACCAGACGATCTTCGCCTCGACCGAGGAAGGCGGGATGTGGCGCAGCACCGACGGCGGCGGCAGCTGGGAGCCGATCGACGTCGGCCTCACCGACCCGGCCTGCTTCGACGTCGCCGTCTCGCCCGATTACGCCAACGACCGGACCCTGATCACCGCCACCGGCTCGGGTGTCTTCCGGTCCGACGACGGTGGCGACACCTGGGTGTCCACGACGCTCTTCGGCCTGAAGCTGAAGAGCTGCGCCTTCGGGCTCGGGCCGGACGATCGCGTCGTCGCCTTCGCCGCCGACACGACCATGCATCGCAGCATCGACGGCGGCCTGACCTGGTCCAACATCACGACCTGGCCGTTCCCCGTGTCGTCCATCGCGCTCAGCGCGGACTTCACGACCGACGCGACACTCACGGTGTGCTTCGGCCGCTTCGGTCAGGGCATCCAGCTCAGCACGGACCTGGGCAACGCCTGGGCCCCGATGGTCACGGGGCTCACGGACAGCTTCATCAACCGCGTGCGCTTCGCGAGCGACGGGACGCTGTTCGCCGTCGGGCAGACCGAGGCGTTGTTCCGCGCGTCGTCGGCGGGCACGGCCTGGACGCTCTTCGCCGGCGAGGGCTACGAGGTGCTGAGCGACCTGACCTTCAACCACTACCGCGACGTCGCCGTGTCGCCGACGTACGCCACCGACGGCGAGGTCTGGGTCGCCGGCTTCGAGGGCATCTTCGTGTCCGAGGATCAGGGCCAGACGGTGCGGCAACTGGACTTGTACAGCCAGCGGGCGCTGCGTGGACTGGTCGTGTCGCCGCAGTTCGCCGCTGATCGCACGCTCTTCACCGCCAGCTACGGTGGCGGGATCCTGCGCTACGGGCCCGCGACCGGGATCGGCCCTGCGCCGGGCGCGGTCGGCCCCACGCTGCGGCCGGCGGGACCCGGACCCGGGAGCTCCGCGGGCGGGCCGATCGCTCCGCTGGGTCCACCCGGAGGTGGCCCGGGTGCGCTGTCGGCCGGTTGGACCTCGCGCAGCCAGGGCATCTTCAGCCCGTACAGCGCTGGCCTGTGGATCTCGCCGAGCTACGCCACCGATCGCACGCTCTTCTACACCTACAACGGTCTGTGGATCTCCCAGGACGCCGGTCTCAGCTGGACGCCCAAGGACAGCCCACCCGGCGTGGTCATCGTGCGCACCGTCGGCATCACGCCGGACTGGCCCGGCGATCAGACCCTGTTCATCGGCACGAGCCTGGGGGACGGCACCTGGCGCAGCACCGAGGGCGGTGACAACTGGCAGGAGCTGGGCGGGCTGCCCGCCGACCACACCACGCGCTGGGTGCTGCCCACGCCCACCTGGGGCGCCGACGGCACGGCCTACCTGGCCACCAAGCGCAAGGGCATCTGGAAGACCACCGACCGCGGCGACACCTGGACCGAGGTCTCCACCGGCCTACCCGAGGACATCAACCTGCGCGTGATGGCCATGTCGCCGGACTTCACCTTCGACCAGACCCTGTTCATCGGCACCCGACAGGGCGGGCTCTTCCGCTCCACCGATGCCGCCGCCAGCTGGGTCGAGGTCGGCGGCGGTCTGCCCGAGAGCGACGTGCTGAGCGTGGAACACCTCGCCTGCTCGCCGGATTTCGCCGTCGACGGCACGCTGTGGATCGCGACGCTGTCCCACGGCGTGTGGCGTTCCGTCGACGGTGGGGACACCTGGGCGGCGTCGAGCACCAGTCTCGCGACCACCTCGACGCGGCTCGTCGAGCCGTCGCCCGACTTCGCGCAGGACAGCACCGTGTTCTGCGCGACGCAGGACGGCGCGCTGCTCTCCACCGATGGCGGCGTGTCCTGGGAGTCGCTGCCCGGCTACACGCGGCTCGATGACAAGAAGTCCTTTGTCGCCCATGACGGTTTCTGGCTCGAGGAGACCACCGCGGGCGTCATGGCGCAGACCATCACGCGCAGCGACGAGGCCGGCGCCGAGACCTTCCTGACCTTCAACGGCACGGGCGCAGCGTGGCATGCGGTCAAGCGTCCGGACGGCGGGATCGCCGAGGTGTTCCTCGACGACCAGCTCGTGGCCGGCGTGGATCTGTACGCGCCGACCTCCGGGGAGAGCGAGGTGGCCTGGTCCGTCGGCGAGCTGCCCCAGGGCCCGCACCGCGTCGTCGTGCGCGTCACCGGCAGCGCCAACGCGGCCTCGAGCGGTGCGATCGTCGCGTCCGACGGTTTCGCCTATCGCTACCTGCACGGACCGGCGCTGGACTGAAGCGCCGGGCTCAGCCCAGCGCCGCGAGGAAGCGCTTCACGCGCTCGGCGTCGGTGCGCACGGTCTCGTACTCGCCGGGAGGCGCGGGCGTGCCCATGAAGACCTGCGCGTTGCGGTGCCGCATGCCGCTCTCGACACGGGCCGGCGCGGCGAAGTGGATCTCGCGGCAGCGCGTCTGTCGCGCCACCCGGGCGATGTTGTCCTCCATCACGCCACAGCCGGGCATCACGATCAGACGCTCGCCCGCCTGCTCCACCAGCTCGGCCAGCACCGGCAGGGCGTCGACCACCGACGCGCGCCCCCCCGACGTCAGCACGCGATCCACGCCCAGCGCCACCAGGTCCTCGAGACTGCGCGACAGATCCCGCGACATGTCGAACGCGCGGTGGAAGGTGACCTCGAGGCCACCGGACCGGGCGCGCTCGACCAGCGGCGCGGTCGCGTCGCCGTCCACCAGACCCTCGGGCGTGAGCAGGCCGAGCACCACTCCGGCGACCCCGGCCGCGCCCAGGATCTCGATGTCGGCGGCCATCTCCTCGCGCTCGCTGGCGTCGTAGAGGAAGTCGCCGCCGCGCGGCCGGATCATGACCATGAGCGGCAGCGAGCAGGACTGCCGCGCGAGGCGCACCCGGCCTGCGCTCGGCGTGGTGCCGCCTTCGAGCAGGTCGGCGCAGAGTTCGATGCGGTCGGCGCCTCCGGTCTCCGCGGCGATGCAGCCCGTCACCGTCTCCAGGCAGACCTCGACCAGCGGGCGCTTGCCGGCGTCGGCGTGGGTCATGTCCGCTTCACTCCAGCTCGACGGAGGCCATGCCGCCGTCGCGCGCGCGCAGCTCGTCGTCGAAGGACGAGCAGTCCGAGATGTCGATCCAGGTCTCGTCCGGATCGAGGCTCCAGCGCAGCTCCAGCTGACGATCCGCCAGCCAGGCCAGCGAGGCGCCGGGCTCGGCCGGCCACTCGACGGCGAGCCAGTCCGCGAGCCAGGGGAAGCACTCCACCGAGCGCTTGAGGTCCTCCGGGTCGAAGAGTTCGCGCGCCGCGGCCAGCCACGCCTGCGGGTCCTCCCCCAGCCCGGCGGCGCCCAGGAACAGGAGCGGCTCGACATCCGCGCCGTTCGCGTCGGCGCCCTCCACGCTGGCCTTCACGAACGACCATCCGTGGAGCTGGAGCGCGCGCCGCAGGGCGACGAAGCCCACCGCGCGCTCCTCGGAGGTCGGATCCTCGGTGTGCAGACCGAGGAAACCCCTGCGCTCCACGAGCGCGTCACCCGAAGGCGCATGCAGGGCGGTGGGCGTGCTGAGGAAGCGGACGCGCTCGCCGTCGACCCGCAGCTGGAACTGGAGCGCACCGATCGCGAGCAGCAGGTTCATGAAGCGGGCCGCGCGCAGCGCCCGACTCTCCTCGCCGTAGCCGAGCCGATCGACCACGCGTTCGGCCACCGCGTCGCACAGGCCCTCCTCCACGGGGAGCGGAAGCCGATGCCACGGGTCCCGCTCGAGCAGGTGATGCACCAGCTCGTGCGCGAGGACCATCCGCCACGGGTTCTCGCCGCAGCACTCCGAGACCATGTAGTGGCGCAGGTGGATCCGGCCGTCGAGATACATGCCGGGCGTGCTCCCCGCCTCGAACACTCCACGCGTGAGCTCGAGCGCACCCTCGCGCACCCAGATCTCGACCCGCGTGAGGTCGGTGCCCGGCATCTCGGCGACCACCACCGGCGCCAGCTCGTCGAACGCCTCGGCGACCCGCTGCGCCTCGGCCGGCGACCAGGCCCACACGTCGGCCCGCTCGCCCGCGGCGAAGTGCAGCGGAGCCGTGGCTTCGCAGGCGGGCAGCAACAGGATCAGGGCGAGCACGGAGACCGGCGTCTGGCTCACTCCTGCTCGTCCTCGTCGCCGCTCTCGCGCGCCTCGGGGTTCATCGCGACCCAATCCTCGAGCGTCATCTGCACTTCGCGTGCCTGGCTGCCCTTGTACTCGCCGAGCACGCCCTCCTCGGCCATCAGGTCGATCAGCCGACTGGCGCGCGTGTAGCCGATGGCGAACTTGCGCTGCAGCAACGACGCGCTCCCACGCTGGGTGCCGATGATGAAGCGCGTCGCGGCGTCGTAGAGGTCGTCGACCTCGGTCGGGTCCCGGTCGGCGCTCCTGCGCTGCACCAGCTCCGGCTCGTAGGCCGGCCCGGACTCCGAGCGGATCGTGTCCATCACCAGCCGGACCTCTTCTTCGCTCGTGAACGTGCACTGACCGCGGACCACGTTGCTGCTGTGCGGCGGCAGGAACAGCATGTCGCCCTGGCCCAGCAGCTGCTCGGCGCCGTTGGTGTCCAGGATCACGCGGCTGTCGATCTTGCTCGACACCATGAAGGCCACGCGCGTCGGCAGGTTGGCCTTGATCAGGCCCGTGATCACGTTGGTCGACGGACGCTGCGTGGCCAGGATGATGTGGATGCCCACCGCGCGGCTCTTGGCGGCCAGGCGCGTGATCGAGGTCTCGACTTCCTTCGCGGAGGTCATCATCAGGTCGGCCAGCTCGTCGACCACGATCACGATGAAGGGCAGGAACACCGGGAAGTCGGGGTCGTCGACGCGGTCACCGAAGCGATCGCGCAGGCCCTCCTTGCCCGACTTGTTGTAGCTGTAGATGTTCCGGACGCCGGCCTTGGCCAGGAGCTTGTAGCGCTCCTCCATCTTGACCACGGCCCACTCGAGGATGGCGGGCGCGCGCTTCATGTCGCTGACCACCGGACAGGCGAGGTGCGGCGCGTTCTCGAACTGCGAGAGCTCGACCATCTTCGGGTCGATCAGGATCAGCTTGACCTGCTCCGGAGAGCGCGTGAACAACCACGACACGATGATCGTGTTCAGGCACACGCTCTTGCCCGAGCCCGTCGCGCCGGCCACGAGCAGGTGCGGCATCTTGGCCAGGTCCACGATCATCGCGCGGCCCGCAGCGTCGCGACCGAGGAAGATCGGCAGGGCGAAGTTGTGGTCGGTGAACTCCTTGCTGGTCAGCAGCGGCTTGAGGCGCACCGACTCGCGGATCGGGTTGGGCACCTCGATCCCGATCGTGTTCTTGCCCGGGATCGGCGCGACGATGCGCACCGTGCGCGCGCGCAGGGCGATGGCCAGGTCGTCTTCGAGCGAGCGCACCTTCTCGACCTTGATGCCCGGCGCGAGCTCCATCTCGAACATCGAGATGACCGGACCCTTCTGGATCTCCACGACGCGTGCCTCGACCTTGAAGCTGGCCAGGGTGCGCTCGAGGACCTTGGTCTTCTCGGTCAGGATCTCGTCGAGCTCCTCCTGGTCGACTTCCTCCTGGTCGTCGAGCAGGTCGGCGCCGGGGTAGCAGTAGGGCCCCTGCTCGACGAGCTCGACGTCGACGACGTCGCCCGCGGGGTTCAGCTCGGGCGGAGGCTCGAGGTCGTCCTTGGACTTGACCACCACCGCGCCGGCGGCCACGGCGAGGCCGACGTCACCGGCGAGGTCGTCCGACTCCGCGGCGGGCCCGTCGTCCGCCGGGTCCTCGTCCTCGTCCTCCTCCTCGTCCTCGTACTCATCCTCCTCGTACTCATCCTCCTCTTCCTCTTCCTCGTCTTCGTCCTCGTCCTCGTCCTCGTACACCCACTCCTCGTCTTCGGCGAGTTCGGCGTCGCGATCGTCCTCGTCCTCGTCTTCTTCGTCCTCGAGCTCGGCGGTCACCCCGGACTTGCCCGGCTTGGTCTTGAAGGCGTCGAACAGGCCACGCTTGGCCGCGGGCTCGTCCTTCGCCTTGCGCTTGCCCTTGGCCGTGCTCCTGGAACGGGACGGACTGCTCCCGAGCTCGTCCTCGAGGCGGCGCTCGAGCATCGACGCCGGGATCGACGCGCCATCGATGCCCTCCAGCGCCTCGAACGCCGCGAGCTCACGCTCCGAGAGGTCCCCGGCGTCCAGCTCCGACGACTTCGCGCCGCGCCCCTTCCGGGTCGCTGTCGCCACCGCGGCCGCTGACGAGCGCGCCTCGAGGAGCTTGGCCTCGCGCATGGCACGCGCGTTCTCGCGGGCCTCGGCCGCGTCGATCCGGGCCTGGCTCAAGGCCTCCTTGGCCCCCACGGCCTTGCGCGCCACGAAGCCCGCGCCCACGAGCAGCGAGGTGTAGACGTGGATGTCGGTCGCCAACACGAACGTGATCAGGAACAGGACCACCAGCACGATGCGCGTGCCGATGATGCCCAGGCCCCCGGCCACGAGCAGCTGGTCGTTGATGAACTCGCCGACCACTCCGCCCACCGGGAAGGGGCGCTCGGCCTGGCCGAACAGGTGCGCCGCGAGCGCGCTGGCGGAGACCAGGCACAGCAGCAGGCCCGAGGCCCGCAGCCCGACCGACTCACCGTCGATGCGGAAGAACAGCACGACCGACCACACCGCCAGGCACAGGACCAGCAGATAGCTGGCGTAGCCGAAAGCCCCGAGCAGCAGGACCGCCAGGCCCTCGCCGGTGGAACCGCACAGGTTCTTCCCCTGGTAGGCGCTCATGCACGCCAGCAGCGTGAACAGGGTGATGCCCATCATCGACAGGGCGATGATCTCCCGCAGCCGCGCTCGGGCCTCCTCGGACATGGGCTCGCGCTTCTTCGCCTTGGCCTTGCTGCGGCCACGGGTCCGGGCCGCCGTGGCCTGGGACTTCTGCCTGGCTGGACCCGCCTTCGCCGTCCGGGCCATCAGCTTGCTCAGCAGGGCTGGTGGCTTGCCGCGACTTTTCTTCCTGGATGCCATCGCTCTCGCGATCCCTCCCTCGGGCCCGGCCGCCACCGGGCAGAACGTCCTGGAAAGGGTGCCAGCCTGCGGACACCCCTTCCCTGATCACGTCGCGCTCGTACCTGGACCCGAGGATGGCAACCGCCACACGCATGGCGGCTCAAGACGAGGGTGAGGCCGCGTCGACGAATTCATCGTGTCTCCGCCCCCTGCCGTCATCAATCCCTTTCCCTGGGAAGGGTCCGTTCCACCGGCTCTTGCCGGTCTGGCCACCGATGTGCTGTCGCTGGCCATCCTGGGCACGGTGGTGGCCATCGCGGTCATGGCGGTCCGGGTGCATCGACGGCGCGGCTCCCTCGGCCACGCCCACGACCGCGGGTTGAGTCGCGGCAGCGCGCTGTTCCTCGCGCGGGCGCTCGGAACCGAGCGGCCCACCACGGTGCGGGCCCTGCTCGAGGCTCCGGACCTGCTGAGGGAACGCCTGGCCAGCCGGCTGTCGCGCCTGAGCCGCCGCGAGTCCGCCGAGCGCTTCAGCCGCAGCGCGGCCCAACTGCTGGACGAGCTCGCCGTGCGCAGGCCCGTCTTCGAAGGGGCGCCGCTGCTCTTCGAGCGCGTCATCGTCCGTGACCGCACACGCCCCGGCGGCCCCTCGGTGACCGCCTTCGTCGCCGACGTGGACGAGCAGACGCTGACCCTGATCACACCTCACGACTGCCCCTGGACCTCGCGCCAGGAGATCGAGATCGACCTGCCCGAGCGCCACCGCCGCGAGCACTTCGACGCGCGGCTGCAGCTGCGGCCGGCGGCCGACGATCCCGAGTGGGTCCTCGACCACAGCCTGGAGGTCGAGCAGGGCAACCGCCGGCTGGTGCCGCGCGTCCCCTGCGAGCTGGACGTGTGGCTGCTGCGCCCGTCGGTGGAGGTCGCGACCGTCCGCGACCAGCTCCGCGGCACGCGCCCCCCGTCGCCCGGAGCCCTGCAGCACACCGACGCCTGGGTCGCGCGCCACCGCGCGCACATGATCGACCTCTCGACCCACGGCGCGGGCATGCTCGCTCACCACGAGGTCGAGAGCGGCCAGCGCTTCTACGTCGCCGTGGTCGAGGGCGACGTCGTGATCGCGCTGCCGCTGGCCGAGGTCGTGGACTGCCGCCCTTGCCCCGACGGCCAGCTGAGGCTCGGCACGCGCTTCTACGGCATGCGCCTCAAGGAGCGCATGCGCCTCGCGGACCTGGTGCGGCGACTGTCACGCCAAGCCGGCCACGGCCTGCGCACGACGACCATCGTGCGCGCGGCCGGCCTGGGCGTGAGAGACGTCTGAGACCCGGGCGCGACCCGGACCTACTTGATGTCGGCGGGCGGCTCGCCGCCCTGCTCCTCGGGGGGCGCACCAGCGGCCGGCGCCGCTCCCGCGGGCAGCGCCGCGCGCGTGACCCGGCTGCGCAGGGCCTCGAGCAGTTCGGCCTCCTCGCTCGCCATCTGGCTCTCGACCTCGAGCTGCTTGACCTCCTCGTCGGAGAGGTCGACCAGTTCGATCGCCTTCGCCTCGACCTCGAGCATCGCGATGTTGATCGGGTCGAGTTCGTCGGTCTCGATCAACTTGGGCGAGCCGTTCACGAGTTCGCGCACGCGCTTCTGCAGCAGGACGGCGAGGCGGAACAGGCCGCCCGAACGCTCGGCGAGCTCCATGACCTTGGTGTGATCCATGTCGTCGGTTCCCTGTCGGAGTGTCTGTGTATCCAAGCCGCCTCGGTCCTCAGGACCGCGCGGCGCTGTCCAGTCCGATGAGCTGGTGGACCCGGTCCACGGCCTCATCGATGTCGTCGTTGAGCACGATGTGCACGCCCGCCGCCCGGGCCTCCTGCATCTCGGCGGCGGCGCGGGCGAGGCGCTCCTCGATCTGCGCGTCGGTCTCGGTGCCGCGGGCCCGCAAGCGGCGCTCGAGCTCGTCGTCGGACGGCGGCGCGATGAAGATCGACAGCGGATCCAGGTCCGCGGCGCGCAAGCTGGCGGCGCCGACCACGTCCACTTCCATGATCAGCACGCCGTCGGGGTGGGCCAGGCCCCTGTGGACCTCCGCCCAGGTCGAGCCGTACAGGTGGCCGTTGGTGAAGACGTCGTTGGTCTCCACGAAGGCGTCCTCGGCCAGCATCTGCTCGAAGCGCGCTCGATCCACGAAGTGGTAGTCGCGGCCGTCGCGCTCGCCCTCGCGCGGCGGGCGCGTCGTCACCGAGACCGACACCGACACACGCTCGTGCGCCCGCAGGCGTTCGATGATGGTCGTCTTGCCGGAGCCGGAGGGCCCGGAGATGACGACGAGCTTGCCCTTGTCGATGGCGCTCATTCGATGTTCGCCGTCTGTTCGCGCAGCTTCTCGACGTGGCCCTTCAGCGCGACGACCTGCCGGGCCACGGCGGCATCGTTGCTCTTGGAGCCGATGGTGTTCACCTCGCGCCCGACCTCCTGCAACAGGAAGTCCAGGCGCCGGCCCACGGCGCCCTTCGCGTCCAGCGCGGCGTCGAGCGCCGTCAGGTGGCTGTCGAGCCGGTCGAGCTCCTCGGTCACGTCGCCGCGGTCCGCCAGCACGGCGACCTCGCGCATCAGCGTCGGGTCATCGTCGGTCAGTCGTGTGCCGTCGAGCAGCGCCGAGAGTCGCTGCCGGAGTCCCTCCTGGTGCCGCCGCACCAGGGTCGGCACGCGGCGCCGCACGCTCCCCGCGGTCTTCTGCAGGGCGGCCATCTCGCGGCGCAGCACACGCGTCAGGCGCTCGCCCTCGTCACGACGCGCGCCCACGGCCTCGGTCAGGGCCTGCCCGAGCGAAGCCAGGATGGTGCGCTCGGTCCGCGTCGCCGCCGGGCCCGACTCCTCCATGCGGATCACGCCGGGCAGCGACAACAGGGCCGCGGCATCGCCGCCGCCGAGCTCGGCGAGCGCGGCGTGGTACGTGGCCAGCACCTCGTGGTCCACCACCGGCACGCTGGCCCGCTCCACGCGCACGCGCACGGACACGTCGACGGCGCCACGTTCCATGACCCGCTTGACCGCGGCTTCGACCTTCGGCTCGAGCCGCGTCCACTCGCCCGGCAGACGCAGCTTCAGCGCGAGGTGCCGGCTGTTCACCGAACGCACCTCGACCTCGACCGAGAGGTCGTCGTCGACGCGCTGGTCGCGTCCGAAACCGGTCATGCTCCGCAGCGCCAAGGGCTCAGGCTCCGGGGCGGCTTCCCGGCTTCACGGCGGAGCTGCCCTCCGCGCACAACGGGCAGCTGTCCGGATCCCAGGCTTCGACCGGGAGCGTGAGCAGGGCGACGTAGGCTTGCTCGAAGGGACTGTCGGCGCGGCGACAGACGATCGACCCGATGGCGTCGACGCTCGCGCCTTGTCGTGTCACGACCTCGACGACCTCCTTCACGGAGCCGCCGGTCGTGACCACGTCCTCGACGATGACGGTCTTCTGGCCCGGCTCCAGCGCGAAGCCGCGCCGCATGGTCATCTCGCCGTCCTTGCGCTCGGCGAAGTAGCAGGGCACGTCGAACGCGCGCGCCACCTCGTGGGCGATGATGACACCGCCCAGCGCCGGACCGATGACGACGTCGGGCACGAAGCCCAGCTCGTCCTTCAGCGCCGCGGCCAGGGCCGCGCCGGAGGCCGCCGCGTCACGCGGGTGGCTGAGCAACTTCGCACACTGGATGTAGCGGTTGCTGTGCAGGCCCGAGCTGAGCTGGAAGTGCCCTCCCAGCAGTGCTCCGGTCCGCTCGAGTCGTCCGGTCAGGTCCATCGCGGCCGCGCCCGTCATGGTCGTGCTCCTCGGCTCAGTTGCCGTCGCCGTCGCCGGTGTCGCCCGTGCCGGTGCCCGCGCCCGTGTCCGCGCCGGTGCCGATGTCGGTGCTGCTGACCGGGGAATCGCTCGGACTCGGGATGTTCAGCGAGGCCACGGCGGTGTCATTGCTGCGCATGCGCGTGATCACGATCGCCAACACGATGATCCCGCCGGCGAGGTAGGCCGTGAAGCGCGTGATGCCCTCGGTCTTCACCCCGAAGGACTGCGCCGCGGCACCACCGAAGGCTTCGCCCAGTCCACCCCCCTTCGGCTCCTGCAGCAGGATCACGAAGGACGCCACCAGCGAGGCGAGGACGAAGAGGACCCACAGGATGCTCTCGATCATGCGTTCACTCCTGTTCCGAGACGCGCCAGCGCCTGGAACGATGTCGGTTGCAGCGACGCGCCGCCCACCAGCGCGCCGTCCACGTCGGCCTGCCCGATGAGCTCGGACACGTTGTCCGGCTTGACCGAACCGCCGTACTGGATGATGAGCCTGGCAGCGACGTCGTCGCCGCAGGTGCCGGCCACACGCGCGCGCACGGCCGCGTGCACGTCCTGTGCCTGGGCCGGAGTGGCCGTGAGGCCGGTGCCGATGGCCCACACCGGTTCGTAGGCCACGGTGACGCGGGTGGCGACGGTCTCGCCGTCGAGGCCCGCCAGTCCCGCGTCGAGCTGCCGGAACACGACCTCCTCGGTCCGGCCCGCCTGCCGCTCGTGGATCGTCTCGCCCACGCAGAGGATCACGTCGAGACCCCGGGCCAGCGCCGCGTCCAAGCGCGCCTTGACGTCCGCGTCGGTCTCGCCGAAGACGTGCCGCCGCTCGCTGTGGCCCACGATCACGTGGGATGCGCCCACGTCCGCGACCATGCGCGCGGCGACCTCGCCGGTGAAGGCGCCCTCGTCGGCCGGGTGGCAGTTCTGCGCGCCGACCACGATGCCCGTGCCGGCGAGCGCCTCGACCACCTGGGCCAGGTACACGAAGGGCGGGAACACGCCGACGCGCACGCCCTCGGCGCCGTAGTCCGGGGCGGCCAGCGCCTCGCAGAAGGTCGCGATCCCGGCGCGGTCCAGGTGCATCTTCCAGTTGCCGGCGATGAAGGGCGTCCTGCTCACAGTCCCACCGCCGTGTCGAGGGGCTTGATGTCGCGCTCCGGCAGGTCGGACATGCGGCGTCCGTCGGCCTCCACGACCAGCCGCGCGAAGCTCACCAGGTCGGCCAGCTTCTGCGGCGGCAGCGCCTGGGCCGCATCGCACTGCGTGGCCTCGGGCTCGGGGTGCACCTCGACGATCAGCCCGTCGGCACCGGCGGCGATGGCCGCCCGCCCGAGGGCGGGCACCAGCGCGTGGTGTCCGGCCGCGTGGCTCGGGTCCACGACCACCGGCAGGCCCGTCCGGCTCTTGAGCCAGGGCACCACGGCCAGGTCGAGCATGAAGCGCACGTGCTTCTCCGCCGTGCGCACGCCGCGCTCGCAGAGCATGACCTGGTCGTTGCCCGCGCCGAGGATGTACTCCGCGCTCAGCAGCCACTCCTCGGCCGTCGCGCCGAAGTGCCGCTTCAGCAGGATCGGCTTGCCCAGGCGGGCCGCCTCCAGCAACAGCGGGAAGTTCTGCATGTGGCGCGCGCCGATCTGGACGCCGTCGATGAGCTCGCCCACCTGCTCGACCTGTCGCGGATCGGTGAGCTCGGTGAAGAACGGCATGTCCACTTCACGCGCCGTCTCGACCAACGCACGAAAGGCGTCGACGCCGCCACCCTGGAAGGCGTGGGGACTGGTGCGCACCTTGAAGGCGCCCCCGCGCAGCGCGTGCGCGCCGGCGCTCTTCACCGTGCGGGCGATGCGCCGAAGCATGGCCGGGTCCTCGATCGTGCAGGGACCCGCGATGATCCCGAACACGCCGCCGCCGAAGCGCGCCGTGCCGACGGCCACCTGCCGGCCGCCTTCACGCCAGGTGCTCGACGCCAGCGGCGTCTTGGGTTGCAGCGAGATGACCCGCTCCACGCCCGCCAGCCGCGAGAAACTGTCGGCGGGCAGGGGCGATTCCTCGCCGCGCAGGGCAAAGGCCGTCCGGTCCACGAGCCCGACCTCCTCGAAGCCCACGCCGAGCTTCTCGAGAGCCGCGCGAACTCCGTCTCGCTCGACGGGTCCGGCGTCCAGATGGAGGAGGATGATCAAGGCGGACGGTGGCTTTCAGCCGAGGAAGGCCGCTCGGCAAGGCGACCTCGGAGGCGGCACCGGCGGGGAGCGCGGTGTGGGCGGCGAGGACCAGGCCCTTCCGAGCCCGGGATCGAGCCCCATATCCTAGAAAACAGGGCCACCGGCGGGCAACGGGGACGGCCCGGGTTCAGCGCCGGTACTGGAGCTCCTGGAGCTTCTCCTCCTTGAGCTCCTTCATGTCATCCATGCCGATCTCGTAGTCGACCAGCCGGCGCGGATCCCAGTAGGGCTCGATGGGCCGCAAAGGCACGATCAAGGGCCCATCAGGGGTCTGCATGCGCCAGACGACCTTGCGGAAGGACTGCCGCCGCCCGGTCATCTCGTCGTAGACGAGCACCTTGATCGTGAAGACCTGGCTGCGCGTGGAGAACAGCCGCGTGAAGTCGTCCTGGATGTCCGAGTCGAAGCCGGGAGTGACATCGAACTCGTCCTCGATCATGTCCCAGAGGTTGGCCGGGTCCTCGAAGACGTAGTCGGTGATGTCCTTCTCGCCGTCGTCCTCCTCGGCCTGCTCGTCTTCGCCCTCCTCGCCGCCCTCGAAGCCGCTCGCGTCGCCGAAGCCGCCGAGCAGCGAGGCCCCGCTCGCCTCCTCCTCCTCGAGTTCGTCGATCTTCAGTCGGAACTCGACGATCTTCTCCAGGTAGCTGGTCGGGATCTCGTCGGGGGCCAGGGCCCGCAGCACCACCAGGGGCGCCGTGTTGAGGTTGACCAGGCCGTCGTTGGTCGGGTCCGCGAGGAGCTCGTCCTCCTCGTCCTCATCCTCGGCGTTCTCGGCGTCGCCGAGGGCGCCGAAGGGACTCTCGGCGAAGGCGTCCTCCTCCTCGGGCTCGGGCTTCAGCTCCAGGTGGCTCCAGATGGTGAGCAGGTCCATCAGGCCCGGGTAGTAGTGGTCGTCCTCGACGAAGCCCCAGAGGTGCACCGGGTCCACGCCCTCGAGCATGGACAGCTCGTTGAGCGTCAGCGGGAAATTGCGCTCCTCCTCGAAGAGCGTGGCATCGGCGGCCTCGTCCTCCTCGGCGGTCTCCTCGGCCAGCGACTGCTTCAACTTGGGCACCGGGATCGCCGACGAGTTGCCGCGATTGCCCTTGACCCAGTCCTCCAGGCGATCGATCAGGTTGGCGCCGTCGATCGCGCCGAAGTCGTTGCTGGTGCCCTCGAAGGCCTTGTCGAGCAGGCGCTTGGCGACCTCCTTGTGCCGGTCGCGCTCCTCCTCGTCCTCCGCCCAGAGGCCCAGCAGGTTGACCTTGCGGTCCTCGTCCACGACCTCGACCAGCATCGTGAAACCGCCGCCGACCACCGGGATCAGCGACTCGCTGTGCATCCACTCGTCGAGCTTGCTGTCGGTGGTGGCGGTGACATCTCCGCCGTCGGCCGCCCCGCCCTCGCCGTCGTCGCCGCCACCCGCGCCGAAGGGGTCCTCGCTGCCCTCTTCGTCGCCGCCCCCGTCTCCGGTGCTGTCCGCGCCCAGGCCCTCGTCGCGGTCGATGTCCATCAGCAGGGTGGCCTCGACGTCCCGGATGGCCGCCTCGGCCACGTAGCGGAAGCGTGTGCCGTCCACGAAGGCCATCGTGTGGCTGATCTCGATCTGGGACTTGAAGGCCACCTCGGCCGTGACCACGAGCAGCACCAGAAGCACCATGAAGGCCATCAGCAGGGCTGCCCCGCTCTCACCGCGGCGCCGACGGACGGCGGCCGAGGGCCGGCCGGGGGCCGGACGAGTGACGCATCGGAAGCTGGGGCGGGCGCGGTTCATGGGCGCACTCCGACCGGATCGGCCGGCGGACGAGGGCTTGGAGATCGGCCCTTTGGACGGAACCGGACAGGCCCGTCGTTCCGACTGGGTCGAGTCTCCCCTATCATCCCGCGGTGGTCCATCTCTCCATCGTCATCCCCGCGTTCAACGAAGCCGACGGCATCGGGCCCGTCCTGCGCGAATTGGCGGCAACGCTGGCCGCGTCCGGCATCGAGCACGAGATCCTGGTGGTGGACGACGGGAGCACCGACGCCACCGGCGAGGTGCTGGCCGAGGTGGCCGCGGACCTGCCCGTCGTGCGGCCCCTGGCCCACAAGCGGAATCGCGGCTACGGCGCCTCGCTCAAGACCGGCATCCACGCCGCGAGCGCCGACGTCGTGGCCATCACCGATGCCGACGGCACCTACCCCAACGAGCGCCTGCCCGAGCTGTACCTGAAGCTCGTGGACGAGGACCTGTCGATGGTGGTCGGCGCGCGCACCGGCGACAACGTGCACATCCCGCTGATCCGCCGCCCGGCCAAGAAGGCGCTCAACATCCTGGCCAACTACGTCGCCGGCACGAAGATCCCGGACCTGAACTCGGGTCTGCGGGTCTTCCGGCGCCATCAGGCCATCGCCTGCTTCAACCTGATCAGCGACGGGTTCTCCTTCACGACCACGATCACGCTCTCCTTCCACGCCAAGCACCACCCCGTGGTGTTCGTCCCGATCGACTACCACAAGCGCACCGGGACCTCGAAGATCCGCCCGATCGTGGACACCTTCAACTTCGTGGTGCTGATCCTGCGCACGGCGATGTTCTTCGAGCCCTTGCGGGTCTTCGTGCCCGTGGCCGGTGGGCTCGCGCTGGCCGGGCTCACCTGGGGCGCCTGGCAGGTCGCGCGTCTCGACACCGGCCTGGGCCAGATGCCGGTGCTGTTGCTGGTCGCCGCGCTGCAGATCCTGCTGGTCGGGCTGCTCGCCGACATGATCAGCCGCCGACCCTGAGTCCGACCCGGCCGATCGGCCGGTCCCGCCCCTTCCCGGCACGATCCTCGCGCGATTCCGGGGCAGGCCCCTGCGTCTCGGGGGCCCCGCCGGGGGGCTCGCTCCATCCTCCCTCGACGACCGGACGTCGGGCCGAATGTGGCGTCGCGGAGTCCGCGCCCCGAATCCCCCAAGTCACATTCCGCCCGGGTCGAGAGAGAGGCTGTGGTGGTTCCGGCCGCGGCGGGGCGCGCGAGCCGATGCAGCCACCGCGCCGGAGGGACCCAGAGCCGATGTCGTCGACCAGAGTGGACTATTCGCGCGTGGCGCGCACCTACGCCCAGGGCCGCCCGGACTATCCGCAGGAGCTGATCCGACGCCTGTCCCAGCTCGGCGTCGGTCACGCCGGCCAGCGCCTGCTCGACCTCGGCACCGGCACCGGCGCCATGGCGCGCGAGATGAGCCGCGCCAGCTGCCTCGTGACGGGCATCGACGACTCCGCCGAGATGCTGGACGAGGCCATCCGCGAGGACCGCGATGAAGGCGGCGACGCCGAGTACGTACGCTGCCCCGCGGAGGCCCTGCGCCTTCCCGACCGTCGTTTCGACGCCGCGATCGCGGCGCGTTCGTGGATGTGGTTCGACGGGCGTCGCGCCGGGCGCGAGGCCTACCGCGTGCTCAAGCCCGGGGGTCGTCTGGCCATCATCGGCTTCGAGTGGCTGCCCTACGCCGGCGGCCTGGCAGAGGCCACCGAGGAGCTGATCCTGCAGCTCAACCCGACCTGGCCCGGCGCGGGCGGCAACGGCCTGCACCCCGAGTGGATCGACGACGTCACCCTGGCCGGCTTCGCCGACGCCAGCAGCTTCAGCTTCGACGTGCCGGTCACCTTCACCCACGCTCAGTGGCGCCACCGGGTGCGCTCGTCGGCGGGGATCGGCGGCACTCTGGACCCGGCCCAGGTGCGCCGCTTCGACGAGCAGCTGCTGGACGTGCTCGGCAGCTACTTCCAGCGCGAGCCGATGGTGGTCGAGCACCGCGTGTTCGGCGTCGTCACCGTCAAGCCCTGACCGGGGCGCCGCTGGCCACCGCGGCGAGATCCTCCGTACCATGGCGACCCCGGGTGACTCCGGGATCGGCAGCCAGCCCCCATTCGGAGCCTCGCCATGCGTCGCGCCCCCTTCCTCGCGCTCGTGCGCCGCCGCGCGGTGACCGCGGCGCGTGTCGCCGCCGCGCTGGTCCTCACCGCGGCCGCCGGCCCCGCCGCCGCCGCGGCGACGTCGACCCCGGCCGAGGAGCGGGCCGCCGACCACGGCACACTGCTCGTGCTCAACAAGAGCGACGCCACGGTCTCGTTCCTGGATCCGCGAACCGGGGAGCAACTCGCGCTCGTGCCCACCGGCGTCGGCCCGCACGAGGCCGACGTCTCTCCCGACGGCACGCTCGCCGTGATCTGCGACTACGGGGAACAGCAGCCGGGCGGCAACACGCTGACCGTCATCGACGTGGCCACCCGCGAGGTGCTGCGCACGATCGACCTGGGCGAGAACCGCCGCCCACACGGCATCGACTTCCTGGATGCCACCCACGTGCTCATCACGACCGAGGCCACCGAGCGCGCGGTGCTCGTCGACGTCATCTCGGGCAAGACCGTGCGCACCATGCCGACCGAGCAGCCGGCCTCGCACATGGTCGTGCTCGGACCGCGTGGGCGCATGGCCTACATCGCCAACATCGCCGGTGGCTCGGTGAGCGTGGTGGATGTCGAAGCGGGTGAGCTGGTCAAGGTCGTGCGCACCGCCGGTGGTTGCGAAGGCATCGACCTGTCCCCCGACGGCAAGCAGGTCTGGACCAGCAACCGCGCCGCGAACTCGATCACCGTCATCGACACGACCACCCTCGAGGCGACCGCGACGTTCCCGTCCGGCGGGCAGTTCCCGATCCGCATCAAGTTCACGCCCGACGGCAAGCACGCGCTGGTGAGCAACGCCGAGTCCGGCACGGTCGTCGCGATCGACACCACGACGCACCAGATCGTGCACACGATCCCGATGCTCGAAGAGGAATCGGAGGAAGCCGGGACGTACCTCTTCGGCGGTGGGAACGGGCCGATGCCCATCGGCATCCTGATCGAGCCCGACGGCACGCGCGCCTACGTGGCCAACACCAACGCGGACACCGTGACCGTGCTGGACCTGGTGGAGTGGAAGATCGCCGGCAGGCTGGCCACGGGCAGGCAGCCCGACGGCATGGCCTGGGCGCCCGCCCGCTGACCACCGCCGCCTGACCACCGCCGCCTGGCCCACGCCGTCTGACCACCGCCGTCTGATCCACGCCGCCTGTGACCAGCCTCGGCCGCGCGACTCAGCCCAACGTGTCCCAGAGCATCAGCGCCGCGAGCAGCGTCGCGCCGATCACGAGCACGAAGACCCCTCCGGCGGCCATGTCCTTCGCCGCCCCGACGTCCTCGTGGCGCTCCGGGTGCAAGCGATCCGCGAGACGCTCCAGCGCCGAGTTGAGCAGCTCGGCCGCGAGGATCGTCATGCAGGCCAGGATCACCAGCGCCCACCACACCGGCGCGGGACGCAACCAGGCCAGCCCGCCGACGGCCACGACCATGCACAGCACCTCGGTGCGGAAGCTCTGCTCGGTGCGCCACGATTCGGTCAGGCCGTTCCAGGCGAACCGCGCGCGTCGGAACTGACCATGGCCCTTGCCGATGTCCGCGTCCGGTCCGCCGGTGTGCCCGGAGCCGGTGCCCTCGTCGTCGACCGTCATGCGGGGCGCTCCTGTCCTGCGGGGCTCTCCGCTGCGGAGGGTGGCGTGTCGGGCGCCGGCGATGAAGTCGCGAGGCCTCGACGTCGCCAGAGCATCGGCCCGAGGCCGCCGAGCAGCAAGACGATCACGCCGCCGATCGTGATCAGCCAGCCCCAGCGCGCGCTGGCGGGCTCGTAGCCCATGACGACGCGGCTGGTGCCGGCCGGGACGGGCACGGCGCGGAAGGCGAGGAATGCCGGGGCGATCTCCACTTCCTGCTCGTCGACCCAGGCGCGCCACCCCGGGAAGTAGGCGTCGTTCACGAAGAGCCAGCCGGCCGCGCGCGCCTCCACGGCGAACTCCAGACGATCCGGCTCCCGCACCTGCTCGATGACCTTCCCGGGCCCTGCACCCTCCACGCCCTGGCCCGGCCCGCCGTCGCTCGGCCCGTCGCTCCGCCCGCCGTCCTGCCCGGCGGGCTTGCTTCCGGGCGTCGTCCCGGGCTGGCCGACACCCGGAGGCTCCATGGTCGGCGCGGCGGCGCTCTCCACCGCGAGCACCTCGCGCCAGTCGCGACGCCCGGCGTACTCGTACGCCAGCGCCAGGCCGACATTGCGAACCCTCTTCCGGCGCGCGGCGAGGGTGGTCGGCTGCTCGTCGGGCGCGACCTCCTCCAGATACGGCTGGATCGACGCGGCCTGCGGGGCGACGAAGGCCCGCACCAGCGGGTCGCGCGCTCGCCACACGACGAGTTCGTCGTCACGGCGGGCCTCGGCCAGACGCGCACCCGGCGGCGGCAACCAGTCGGCCGGCGCCAGCACGTGCGACACGCCGAGCAGCGCGAAGAGCGGGTGGCTCACGTCCAGGGTCTCGCCCGGGTGCACCGGTCGCGTCGCAGGCGGGGCCAGCAGGTCGAGGAAGCGCGCGAAGCGCTCAACCTCCATGGCGTCGTAGCTGCGCACGTCGTGCAGGCCGTAGAGGCCGCCGACGTTCGCCATGAGGATCTCGTCGCCGAGCGCCCACACGCGCGTGCGGCGGCCTGCGCCATCGACCGCGTCGCGAAGCAGCTGATCGGTGACCGGGGTGGCGGGATAGATCAACTCGGGCGGCGCGCTGGAGTTGAAGTCGTGGCCGAAGCCGTACAGGTCGAGTCCGAGGACCAGCACGAGGGAGGCGCCGGCCAGCACCGCCGTGGCTCCGCTGTCACGCGCACGCGCGCCGCGCCATCCGGCCAAGGCGAGCCCACCCACGACCGCCGCGAGCAGCAGCCACCAGGACCCGCGCGGCGCGTAGCCCGGGTGGAAGCGCAGCGCGCGGCGCTCGACCACGGCCGTCGCCCCGTCCGCATCGGTGAGCGTGACCTGCATCCACACCGGGCCGGGTTCGAAGCCGGCCGCGTCGAGATCCACCGAGGCCGAGAACCCGCAGCGGCCGACGTCGGCATGACCGCCGAGCGCGACGGGCGGCGGCGGATCGGGGGCGCCCCAGGTCAAGTCCCCGGGCGCGATGACGAGCCGTCGCGGTCCCTGTTCGAGCCGCAGCTCCACGCGTGGAAGCCCTCCCTGCGCGAGAGCCCAACCGTCCACGCTGAGCGTCGCCCCGCTCGAGAGCGGCGCCGTCACGGGCACGACGGCACCCAACGGACCGCCGCCCAGGTCGGGTGTGACGGACGGCGCCACGCCGACCGGGGCGGTCGTCGGTCGAGAGGCCTCGACGACCCTCGCGTCGGGATGCAGGCTCGCGGGCGTGGGCAACCAGGCCGCCAGGACACCGGCGGCCACCAGCGCGAGGCCCGGGCCGACCGCCGCGCGCACCGGGCGGCGTCCGCGCACCGCGCCCGTCAACACATCGAGCCCGAACCCGGCGAGCACCGCCAACGCGAGCCCGACCACCAGCACGAGGCGGCCGTTGTGCGACACGTCGAGCAGCGGCAGCCGGTTGGCCAGCGGCCCGAGCCCCGGGAAGTCATACGCGATCACGAACGCCAGGGCCCCCAGCCAGCCGAACGCGCGCACGGGGATCGATCGGCGCGGGCCGCACACCAGCGCGACGAACGCGAGGGGCAGCGTCACGAGCCCCGCGTAACCGCCGTTCACGTTCACGTACGCGCGCAGTCCGACGTAGGGCAGCCCGCGTGCCGGCACGGGATGGCCGTCCGCGTCGGGCCAGAGCAGCAGCCGATGCGTGGGCGAGAGCCCCAACGCTCCGGCCAGCCACCAGGCCGACAGCGCCGCCAACCCGAACAGCAGAAGCGCCGTCCAGGCCCGGCGGCCGCGCCCCGGCTCGGCCCCCCGGTCCGCGTCGTGGTTCAGGCAGCGTCGCAGTGCGAGACCCGCGCCCACCGACAACCCCGCGAGGAGCAGCCACCACGGCGCCTGCTCCAGCGGCAGCCTTCGCCACAGGTCCTGGAATTCCATGCGGTTGGCGTAGGCCTCCGACTGCTCCAGGTACTCGGCGAACGGCAGGACCTGCACCGCCGCGAGGGCCAGGCCGACGACGGACCAGAAGGCCATGCCGACCAGCGCGGGGGCCGGCGCCGACAGGCTCGGCACACCCGGTCCACCGAGACGCAGCAACACGTAGCCGATCACCGCGAGCACGACGTGCAACGCGGTCTCCACGTGGCCGGCCAGCAGCAGGCCCGCCACGGTCAAGGCGAACACCGGCCCACGCCACGCCGCCGGGCGCCGCGTCGGAAGTCCGCTCGCCTGTCGCTCGGAATCCAGGGTCAGCGACTCGGCCAGCCAGCACTCGGCCAGCAGCAGCAGCAGCGGCAGGAACGTCGAGGCCGACGTGTGCGGCCAGCCCAGCCAGAGCACCTGGAAACCACCGAATCCGAAGGCCAGGCCGGCCAGCGCTGAGGCCACCGTCGAGCATCCCAGGCGCGCCGCGAGCAGCGCCGCGCACACGGTGGCGAGGAGCAGCTTGAGCACGGCGGTGGCCAGCAGCGCCGCTCCGAACGGCAACAGCCGGTGGGTCCAACCGAACGGTGACCACGGCGCGCTCTGCAGGTTCGCGGCCAGGGGTTGGCCAGCGGCGGCGCGGTCGTTCCAGAGCACCGACTCGCCGGCCTCCCGGCGTTCACCCAACAGCCGGGCCCACGGTTCGAACTGGGTCACCGCGTCGGCCAGGCTCGGGTTCCCCGCAACATGACCGGGGGCGGACTCGTGCCACGGCGGGAAGGAGACCAGCAGGTCGGCCGGGGACAGCACCTCGCCGCGAAACAGGGCTCCGTCCATGAACAGGATCACGAGCAACATCGCCAGCGCGCCGGCCAGCGAGGCCGTAGCCACCATCCCCGCAGCCGTCTTCGGTGCCTCCCTCACGCGCGGCATTCTACGCAGCGGAGCCGACGTGTTCGTCGGCGCTTCTCACGCGGCTGAAGTGAACCCTGCGGGCGTTCGCGAGCGCCCCCGGCGTGAGGAGAGGGGGTTGCCTGCGGGAGACCCCGACGCAGAGGCTCGCCGGGTCCTTCGAATCGCCCCCTACCCCTCCATCACCGCGCACCACCCAGCAGTCGGTGATCGAGAGGACAATGCCAAGGATTCTCGGGATCCAGCTGTTCTGAACGGCGATCGCCGCGCAGGCAACCTCCTCGTAAGATACAGCCCTTTCGAGTGGCGTGGCCATTTTCTGGAGAAAGCGCATGAACCCCGTCGCGACGGCCTCGACCGAGGTGATCCGTGACATCGACCCGGCAACAGGTGAGCTGATCGCGGAGCTGCTCATCACCACGCCGGAGCAAGTCGCGGCCGCTGTCGGGACGGCGCGCGAAGCGCTCGGCGCATGGTCTGCGCGGTCGATCGCGGACAGAGTCTCTGTTCTGGAACGCGTCGCGAAGCGCTGCGAGGACGAGGCCTGGATCGAGCAGGCCGCCATGCTGATCACGCGCGAGATGGGCAAGCCGATCAGCAACGCGCGACGCGAGGCGGCGGCCTGCGCGCCGGGCATCCGTCGACTGGCCAGGTCCTGCGCCGACGCGCTCGCGCCGATCGAGACGCGCGAGGGCAACACCTGCACGCGCTTGTCGCGCGAGGCGCTGGGCGTGGTCGCGGCGATCACGCCGTGGAACTTCCCGCTGGGCATGGCGCGCGAGGTGATCGTGCCCGCGCTCGTGGCCGGCAACACCGTGGTCTTCAAGCCCTCGGAGATCACGCCGTTGTCGGGCGCGTGCCTGCACGAGGCCTTCGCCGCGGAGCTGCCTGCGGGCGTCATGCCGCTGGTGCAGGGTCTGGAGCAGACCGGCAAGGCGCTCGTCGCCGGGGACATCGACATGGTCGGTTTCGTCGGCTCGGTCGCGGCGGGGCGGCACATCATGGCGGCCTGCGCGCCCTCGCTGAAGCGCATCGTGCTCGAGCTCGGTGGCAAGGACCCGATGATCGTGTGCGACGGCGCCGACCTGCCCGCCGCGGCGAGGCACGCCGTGAGCGAGTCGATGCGCAACACCGGCCAGGTGTGCTGCTCCATCGAGCGCATCTACGTCGAGCGCAACGTGGCCGAGGAGTTCACGCGGCTGGTGTGCGAAGAGGCCGGCAAGATCACCGCGGGTGACGGCCGGGAGGACGTGTTCATGGGTCCGATGGCGAGCGAGGCCCAGCGCGACAACGTCCTCCGCCAGATCGAGGATGCGCGGGCCAGGGGCGCGCGCGTGCTCGCCGGTGGAAGCGCAGGCGACGGCCCGGGCTGGTTCCTGCCGCCGACCGTCGTCGCCGACGTCGACGAATCCATGCTCCTGCTCACCGAGGAGACCTTCGGACCGGTGGCCACGCTGCGCACCGTCGAGAGCGCCGACGAGGCCGTGCGCCTCGCCAACGCGAGCGAGTTCGGTCTCGGCGCCAGCGTCTGGGCCGCCGACAACGAGCAGGGCGTGGCCCTGGCCGCGCGGCTCGAGTCGGGTCAGGTGGGCGTGAACCGCGGCCTCGGCGCGGCTGGAGACCCACCCTGGTGCGGCGTCAAGCAGAGCGGTTTCGGCTTCCTGGGCAGCCCCGACGGCCATCGCCAGTTCAGCCGCCCGCTGACGATCTCCTGGAACATCGACGAGTGACCGACCCCGGAGCGCAGGGCGGGTCGCACGGCGGCCGCGACCCCGACGAGGAGTGGGAGCCCCTGGACGACGAGGGCGGCGAGACCGCCGCTCAGGCCCCCGGCGAGGCCGGGCTGGCCGCCTGGCGTCGATCCCAGGACAAGGCCGCGCCCTGGTACAGCGACGGCCTGCGCTTCGAGTGCACCGCCTGCGGCAAGTGCTGCCGGAACCACGGCGACGGCTACGAGTACGTCTACGCCAGCTTCCGCGAGCGCAAGGCGCTCGCCGCCCGGTTCGAGCTGGGCGTCCGCCGCTTCGAGCAGGAGTACTGCGACCGGGTCCAGGGCGGATTCAGCTTCAAGAGCGTCGGCGCCGGCTGCGTGTTCCTCGACAAGCAGGGCCAGTGCTCGGTCTACGAGCTGCGCCCGAAGCAGTGCCGCACCTTCCCGTTCTGGCCCGAGGTCCTCGCCGATCGGGACATCTGGGAGCGCGATGTGGCATCATTCTGCCCCGGTGTCGGCAGCGGCCCGCTCCACGGTCTCGACGAGATCAAGCGGCGCATGACCGAGGCCGGCCCCTGACCCCAGCGGCCCGTGCGCTCGCCCCTGACCGGGGAGACGCGCGCGCGACGCCCGCCCCGACGACCCTGACCGAGCACCACCGATGGCATCGCTGCGCTACCTCAACGCCGAGGACGTGAAGGCCCTCATGCCCCCGATGACCGAGGTCGTGGAGGTGGCCGAGGAGGCGCTGACCGCGCTCGGCCGGGGCGACGCCAGCAACCCGCCGAAGGTGGACCTGAGCCCCGGCGGCGACGCCTTCCTGCACGCGATGCCCGCGATGACGGCGCAGGTCGCCGGCATGAAGTGGGTCTCGGGCTACCCGACCAACAAGGGCCGGGACCTGCCCTACATCCACGGCCTGATCGTGCTCAACGACGTCGAGACCGGTGTGCCCATCGCGGTCATGGACGCCACGCACATCACCGCCGTGCGCACCGGCGCGTGCACCGCCGTCACCGCCAAGATCCTCGCGGACCCGAACAGCGAGGTGATCACGATCATCGGCTGCGGCGTCCAGGGCCGAGCGAACATCGAGGCGTTGCTGGCCGTGTTCCCGGGTACCGAGCGCATGCTCGCCTTCGACACCGACGTGCAACGGCAGGAAGCGTTTGCCGACGAGGTCATGACCACCTTCGATCTCGCCTCGATCATCCCGCCCGAGCCCGAAGAGGCCTGCGTGGGTGCGCAGATCCTGGTGACCAGCACGCCGATCGTGAAGAACCCGACGCCGTTCATCGAGCCCGACTGGCTCCAGGACGGCACGTGCTGCATCGCGCTCGACTTCGACGCCGCGTTCCAGCCGCAGATCTTCGCCGACGCCCAGCGCTTCGTGACCGACGACCAGCAACAGTTCGCCAGCTACCGCGACAAGGGCTACTTCGCCGGCGTCCGCGATCCCGACAGCGACCTGCCCGCGATCCTGGCCGGCAAGGCGCCGGGCCGCGGCGACGGCGAACCGACTGTCCTCGCGGCCAACCTCGGCCTGGGACTGCTGGACGTGACCCTCGGCGCGAAGATCCTCGCCCGCGCGGAGAGCGCAGGCCGCGGCACCGAGTTGTCCCTCTGATGCGTCGCTCTTCTTCGTCGACCTGACCCTCGCCACGCGGCGACCGAGTGCATCCATGGCCCTCACCCTGCTCATCATCCCGACGAAGAACGAGCACAAGACCATCCATCGCGTGATGGAGGAGGTCACCGCCCTCGGCCTCGACGATCTCCATGTGCTCGTCACCGACGACGACTCGATCGACGGCACCTGGCGGACCTATGGCACACGCTGGGCCGCGGACAGCGAGCGCAACCACCTGCTGCGCCGCTGCGGTCCGCAGAAGGGGCGCGGCTACGCGCTCCGCGAGTCGTACCAGTGGGCGCTCGATCACGTCCCCCGCTACGACTTCGTGCTCGAGATGGCCGGCAACGGCACCGATGACCCCAGCCTCGTTCCGGCCCTGATCGAGAAGCTGGCCGACGGCTGCGACGTCGTCGTGGCCGAACGCGGCGAGGGCACCGGAGGCAGCGGCGCCGAGGCGCGTCGCACCCAGAGCTTCGCGAAGTTCGCCACCGGCGCGCCCGTCCAAGACGTCGAGTCCGGCTTCCGGGGCTATCGGCGCGGCTTGTTGGAGCAGGTGGTCCGCAAGCTCAAGTCCAAGCACCACGAGATCAAGGCCGAGATCCTGGCCGCCGCGGTCAAGCGCGGGGCGCGTTTCGGCACCGTGCCCACCACCGCGCGGGAGCTGCCCTCCGACGCCTACGCACAGGGCGGAGAGAGCGGAGCGCTCAAGCTCACGGGCCTGTTCTTGCGTCGCCTCACCGGCGGGGTCTGACTCAGTTCTTCCCGCGCTTGCTGCCGCGCGTCGACTTGCCGACCCGCGGCGTGCTCGTCGAGCTCGTCGGCGGCTTGGAGACTCTCGGCTTGGAGACCTTCGGCGTCGCGACCACGCTCGTCGTGGGCCTGGTCGACGCCGGCAGCGAACTCACCGGAGTGCCGGTGCGGACCGAACTGCTCCGCGGCGTCGAGCGTGTGTAGACCGTCGACGATGGTGCGCGCGGGCTCGATGAGGGCGTCGATGAAGTCGGCGTCGAGGCGCGGGGCGTGCCGAAGATCGGCGTGCCGCGCTGCGTCGAAGCGACCAGCGTCCGATCCGATCCGCGAGTGGACGTCGAGGTGATCCCGGGCAAGCTCGGTCGGCGGGGCGCGTCCAGCGTGGTGATGCGCGTGCCGCGCGGCGTGAAGAGCGTCTGCTTGGTCACCGAGCTGGGCGTGCTCGTACCGCGACGTGCGACCGGGATCGTGGTGGTCTTGCGTATCTCGGGCCGACCGATGAAGCCGGCACCACGGTCACCGCCGACATCGACGGGACGGCCGCGCCAGCCCTCGCCGGGCTGCGGAGCCACCGGGTCGTCCATCACGATCGTGCCGATCCCACCGGGGTCCGCGTCGAAGTCCCCGGTGCCCGGTCCGCCGTCCGCCAAGCCGTCGTCGTTCCCGCCGTAGTCGTCGTAGTGATCGTCGTGATGGTGGTACGGGTCGTCATGGTGATGCGGGTGGTCGTGATGGCCGTAGTGATGGCCGTACGGGGTGTGCCAGAACAGCGGGAGGCCGTAGCCGAAGGACACGTCCCAGAAGGGCCAACCGTTGTACGAGCTCCAGCCCCAACTTGCGATCGGGCCGCACCCGTAGCCGCCGTACACCACCCAGGGCTTGCCCCAGTAGCCGAGGGGGTAACCGAACGGATAGCCGTAGCCGTAGCCGTAGCCGTAACCGGCATAGCAGTCGGCCGCATTGACCGTGAGGTCGACCTGCACGAGGTCCGGTCCGGCGTTGTACGGCACGCCGCCCGGCTCGACCCAGCTCGCGGTGCCGACTTCGCCCAGATCCACGAAGCGCCCATCGTCCGCCAGGTCGGCCTCGCCGATCAGCGTCTCGAGCAGGCGTTCGTCGAAGCGATGCGCGATCTGCAGCAGCAGCACTTCGGACCAGCCGCGGTCGATGTCGGTGATGAACTCGCCCACGCGCACGCGCACGCGGCTCCACTCGCCCCTCAGGTAGGGCACCGATTCGACGGCGATCCACAGGTCATCGACCCGGATCCAGTTCTCGTCCGGGTGGCGATAGAGCTGGGTGTCGACGTCGTACTCGAGCTCCAGCAGGGCGTCGAGCACGAGTTCCCAGGCAAGCTCGGCGTTGGCGGCGAGGTCCAGGAAGGCCTCCTCGTCGCTGAGCACGATGTCGCCGATCAGGCCGAGATCCGGCGCCTGGTCCGTTCCCGGCGCAGCGGACACCTGATCGATGGCCGGTGTGGTGGTCGAGAGGTCCTGGGCCGGGGTGCTCGCAGCCAGGATCAGCGACGAGAGCACGGCGGTGGCGACCAGGGAGGTGCGCATGGCGGGTCTCCGGCTGGGGGAAGGGGGGGCTTCCCGAGACGCCATCATCGCACGGATCAGCCAACCCATCCGCGAGACGCCATGACGAGGTCGGCACGAGGAGCCGGCCGTGATCTGGAATCGCCTGGCCGGCTCCCCGTCAAGGTCGTCGGGCGCCATGCGCCGGGGAGGAGGTCGGCGCTAGATGGCGCCACAGCCACGCGGCCTTGAAGACCGCGTGGCTGGGCAACCTGAGGAAGCAACCCCCGGCCAACGGCATGACTCGCGACCGGATGGGTGATGAAGGCCTCGGGCAAAGACCTCCATCGAAGGAGGAGTGCCGACCGACCAGGGCCCTGATACATACGGCCCGAGATTTCTTAGAAATGCTCGGCAGCGGGCGGCGACAGGCTGCCCAGCCCCCCGGACCCAGCCCCCCGCCCGCGCCTCGAACGCGCCTTGCCAGGGCCTTGCCAGGGCTGGCAGGCTTCCGGTTACCGTGACGGCAGTGGCCAGCGACAGCCCTTCTCCCCCCTCCTCGGACCACGAGACGCCCGCCGAACTGCTCGCGGCCGTCCAGGCCGGCAGTCCCCGCGCCTGGGACCGTCTCGTCGCCCGCTACGAGCGGATGGTGTACGCCGTCCCGCGCGGCCAGGGACTGTCCGAGGCCGACGCCCAGGAGGTCTTCCAGGCGACGTGGATCGCGCTCTACCAGCAGATTCCCCTGATCCGGAAGCCCTCGGCCCTGCCCTCGTGGATCATCACGACGGCGCAGCGCCAGGCCTGGAGGCTGCGTCACCGGAGCGCTCGCGAGGGCCATGAGGACGTCGACCAG
>JAJDER010000150.1 GCA_029259725.1 Planctomycetota bacterium
CAGGTCCCGGATGCTGACGACGCCGCGAGCGATCTCCACGCTCCTCCGGGCCCCTCCGGAGCGCCGCTGCTCCCGAGCCAGGCGGCCCTCGACATCTTCCGCGAGTCCATCTGGTTGCTCGTCGATCCCGACCTGCAGCGCATCGATGGCATGGCGACGATCGAGGCGGATGTCCTCGACCCCATCGCCGAGGCGGTGCTGCACCTGGACGGACACTTCGAAGTCCGCCGCGTCGCCACGTGGACGGGACCTGTGCTCACGGAGGCGGAGCTGGCGCGTGCGCGGGGGGGCTGGCCCTTCACGCACGTCGACGGACTGCTGCGCATCCCGCTGCTCGAGCCGGGCCAGCCCGGCGAGCGGCTCAACGTGAAGGTGGAGTACGGCGGCAAGCCGCGCGTCGCGCCGAACCCTCCCTGGGACGGCGGCTTCACCTGGGCCACGACCGCGGACGGCCGGCCGTGGATCGCCACGTCGTGTCAGGGCGAGGGCGCGGATCTCTGGTGGCCCTGCAAGGACCACCCCTCCGACAAGCCCGCCGAGCTGGCGCTGTTCATCACCGTGCCGCCGGGGCTGGTCGTCGCCGCCAACGGCACCCTGGATCGGGTCAGGGAGGTGAAGGACGGCTGGAACGAGTACTCCTGGTTCGTGCACAACCCGATCAGCAACTACGCCGTGGCGCTGAACATCGCGCCCTACGTGGAGCTGCGCGAGGACTACACCAGCGTCGACGGCACCGAGTTCCCGGTGCAGCTCTGGGTGCTGCCCGAGGACGAGGAGGCCGGCCGCGCGTTCATGCCGGAGATCCTCGACCACCTGCGCTTCTTCGAGGAGACGCTGGGTCCGTACCCGTGGCGCTCCGAAAAGTACGGCGTGGCGCAGACGCCGCACCTGGGGATGGAGCACCAGTCGATCATCGCCTACGGCTACGGGTTCCAGCAGAAGCCGCCGGGCTACGACTGGCTGCACCATCACGAGCTGTCGCACGAGTGGTGGGGCAACCTGGTGACATGCGCGGACTGGAAGGACATGTGGATCCACGAGGGCTTCGGGACCTACATGCAGGCGCTGTACCTGGAGCAGCGCTTCGGAACCGGGGCCTACCGCGACGAGATCACCGCGCGCCGGGCCAGCCTCCGCAACCGCCGGGCCGTGGCGCCGCGCGAGACCCGCGACAGCAAGCAGATCTACTTCGACGCCGACGGCGGCTTCGACAACGACATCTACGACAAGGGCGCCTGCGTGCTGCACGCCCTGCGCTGGGAGATCGGTGAGGAGGCCTTCTTCGAGAGCCTGCGCCGCTTCGCCTACCCGACCGAGGCGCACCTCACGGCCACCGACGGGTCGCAGGCGCGGCTGGTGGACACCGACGACTACGTGCAGCTCGTGAGCGAGATCGGCGGGCGTGACCTGGCCCCGTTCTTCGAGGTGTACCTGCGCCAGCCGGTGCTACCGGCGTTGCAGGTCGAGCGTGACGCCTCCGGGTTGACCCTGTGGTGGGACCTGCCCATGAACGCGCCGCTCGAGGTGGCGGTGCCGCTGACCGTGGACGGCGAGACCGTGGTGGTGGAGATGACCGGCGGGCGTGGCCGGGTCGAGCTGGGCCCGCGGGCCGCGGTGGTCGTGGATCCCGACGGCTGGTTGTTGCGTGCCGAGCCGAGCGCCGCGGAGCTCGACCTGGCGCGTTGAGCGCGAGCCCGCCGGGGCAGCTCCGGGGGGGGCGTCGGGGTCCCGCGGCGCGCTCAGCCCGCGAAGGGCAGCAAGCGCGCGCAGGCCTCGGTGGTGAGCGGCGCGCCGTACTCGCTGATCTCGAAGACCTCGACGCGTTGCATCTCGATGCCGTCGACGCCGAAGTTGGCCACGATGTCCTCGCGGTGCCGATCAGCCAGGGCCGCGTAGCGCTCGAGGGTCTGCGCGCGCAGCCAGTCGCGACGCGCGTCGGCGTCGCGGGGTACCTGGTCCTCGATGCACTGGTTGAACGGGAGCCACTGGTAGAACTGCGACGCGTGAGCATCGAGCATGGCCACGATGTCGTCGAAGACCTCCGACACGTCCACGAGCAGGTCGGCGCGCAGGGGCGCGGGGCGCTCGAACTCGTCGGCGAGGTAGGCGACCACCGGCGGCCTGCGCTGCACCGGCAGCTCGGGGAGCAGCGCGGGGACGGTGACCAGGTAGGCCGCGTCGCGCACGGCGTGGGCCAGGGCGCGGTGGTCGGGGTGGTAGTCGTCGAGGCGGTGAGTGAGGACCAGGTCGGGCCGCCAGCGGCGCAGCTCGGCCAGGACCTGCTCGCGCAGGGCGAGGTCGGGGACCAGGAAACCGTCGGCGTGGTCCCAGATGGCATGCTCGGCGCCGATGACGGAGGCGGAGGCGGCGGCCTCGGTGGCGCGTCGGGCGGCGAGGGCGGCGCCGAACTCCGTCGGGTGTCCGGCGTCGCCGTTGGTGGCCGAGACGAAGCGCACGTCGCCACCGGCCCGGGACCAGAGCGAGGCCAGGCCGGCGGCGCGGTACTCGGCGTCGTCCGGGTGCGCGCCGAGGACGAGCAGACGTGGGGCGGGCGTGGTCACCGCCCGCACTCTACCGCCCACGGGTCCCGGTTATCATCGATCGCATGTCCGCGGGTCTCCCCAGGTGTTGACGGCGAAGAACCCTGACGGTCCCGGCGAGGGTGCTGCCGGCGGTCCTGCCGGCGGTCCTGCCGGCTGTGCTGCCGGCCGCCGGGGGCTGCGTTCACCGTGGCGGCTCCTGGCCGGCGCCTGTCTCGCGTTGCTGGCGCCCTGGTGGCCGGCCGGTGCGTCCGCGGCGAGGCCCGGCGACGACGAGGCCGGCCTGGCGTTCTTCGAGAACGAAGTCCGGCCGCTGCTCGCCGAGCACTGTGTCGCCTGCCACGGGCCGGAGCAGCAGAAGTCGGCGCTCCGGCTCGACGGCCGGCAGGCCTTCCTGGCCGGCGGCGCGCGCGGCGCCGCGGTGGTGCCCGGTGACGCCGACGGCAGCCTGCTGCTGCATGCCGTGAGCTATCTCGATCCCGACCTGCAGATGCCGCCACGCGGACTGCTTTCCGAGACGCAGCGCGCGACGCTCCGCGCGTGGGTCGAGCGCGGGGCGCCCGCGCCGGATGCGCCCCTGCCGCCGCCGGTCGGCGACGTCTTCGACCTCGAGCAGCGCGCGCGGCACTGGTCGTTCCAACCCGTGACCGATCCGCCGGTTCCCGCCGTGTCCGACGCCGAGTGGCCGCGTCACCCGCTCGACGCGTTCATCCTGAGTCGCCTGGACGACGCGGAGCTGTCGCCGGCCGCCGACGCGGACCGGGCCACGCTCGCGCGACGCCTGTCCTTCGACCTGCGCGGTCTGCCGCCCACGCCCGCCGAGGTCGACGCCTTCCTCGCCGATCCGGCCGACGACGCCACGGCGCTCGCGGCCCTGGCCGACCGCTGGCTGGCCTCACCGCGGTTCGGCGAGACCTGGGGGCGACACTGGCTCGATCTGCAGCGCTACGCCGAGAGCAAGGGGCACGAGTTCGACTTCACCATCGCCAACGCCTGGCAGTACCGCGACTACGTGATCCGCGCGCTGAACGCCGACGTGCCCTTCGACCAGTTCGTGATCGAGCACGTGGCGGGTGACCTGCTGGCCGAGCCGCGGCGCCATCCCGAGCTGGGTTCCGACGAGTCCGTGCTGGGCACCGGCTCCTGGTTCCTGGGTGAGGAGGTGCACTCGCCGGTGGACACGCTGCTCGATCAGGCCGACCGCACGGCCAACAAGGTCGACGTGTTCGGCAAGGCGTTCCTCGGGCTCACCGTCGCCTGCGCCCGCTGCCACGACCACAAGTTCGACGCGATCCGGGCCACCGACTACGCCGCCCTGTCGGGCTTCGTGGTGAGTTCGCGCTACCGGCAGGTGCGGTTCGAGACCGATCGGGACAACGCGGCCGTGGGTGCTGGGCTCGCGGCCCTGTCGAAGCTGGCCGGACCCGGCGCGACGCGCGAGGTGGCGGCCGCCATGCGCCGGGCCTTCGGCGTTCCGGGCGGAACCTCCCTGGCGCCCGAACTCGTGGACGCCGATCGTGAGGGGGGCTCGCTCGCGGCGGACCGCCGGCTGTCGTCCTGGCGCGCCGCGCCCACCACCACGACGCGCTGGCACCCCGACCACGGTGCCTTGCGGCAGGACGGCGTGGCCTTCCTCCAGGGTCGCCCCGGCGACGTGCTGCTCGGCCCCGCGGATCTCACGGAGGCCGGGGAGGCTCGCGAGAGGGTGATCGGCGTGCTCGATCGACCGGCCGCGGTGGCCGACCCGGTGTGGCGCGTGCTGCGGCCGGCGCCGGGCACCGAGCCGGATCCGGGCGCCGTCTCCTGGGACCAGCCCGGACGCACGCTGCACACCGAGACCTTCACGCTGGAGACCGGGCGCGTCTTCGCCCTCGTGCGCGGCGGCGGTCACGTGTACGTGGCCGTGGACGGACACCGCATGATCCACGGTCCGCTGCACGGGGCCCACGCGCGGACGTTCGAGCCTGCGGAGGACGGGGGCTGGCACTGGGTCGAGGTCGACTTGACCAACGACCTCGGACATCGCGCCCATGTCGAGTTCACGCCAGGAGCCGACGGGGTGCTGGCCGTGGCCGAGGTCGTCGAGGCCGCCGAGGCCCCGCCGTCGACGGGCGAGCCGCGGACGGCCTGGACGGACCGCCTCGCCGCTATCGCAGCCGTCGGGGCCGGTCCGGGTGCCGACGTCGGCGTCCCGGCGGTGGTCTCCCACGAGATCGCCGCGGTGTCGGTGCGTGTGGCGGCCGGCCCCGCCGACGAAGTCGACGCCATCGACGCCTGGGTGCTCGATGTGTGGGCGCGCTCCTCGGACGCGCCGGCGCAGGGGGGCGCGCAGACGGCCGGGCTGTTGCTCGAGCGGAAGGCCCTCGCCGCGCGTATCCGCCCCGAGTCGCACACGGCGCCGGCGCTCATGGACGGCAGCGGCATCGACGAGTTCCTCTTCGTGCGCGGCAACACGGCCACGCCCGGGGCGCCGACCCCGCGTCGATTCCTCGAAGCGCTCGGCGGCCATGCGGGACGCTGGGACGCCCGTGGCTCCGGGCGGCTGGAGCTGGCGCGCCGCCTCGTGGACCCGGCCAACCCGCTCACCGCCCGGGTCTTCGTCAATCGCGTCTGGCACCACCTGTTCGGGCGCGGACTGGTGCCGACGGTCGACGACTTCGGCCACATGGGCGAGGCGCCCAGCCACCCGGCGTTGCTCGATCACCTCGCGGTCCGGTTCATGCGCGAGGGCTGGTCGGTCAAGCGGTTGCTGCGGGAACTCGTCACCTCGCGCACGTACTCCCTGGACAGCGAGGCCTCGCCGCGCGCGGTGGAGATCGACCCGACCAACGTGCTGCTCCAGCACCACTCCGTGAGGCGACTCCCTGCCGAGGCCGTGCGCGACGCGGTGCTCGCCGTCTCGGGAACGCTGGACACGACGGTCGGCGGGCCGCCCGTGCCGCTGCACCTGTCGGAGTTCCAGCAGGGGCGCGGTCGCCCGCCGAGCGGATCGCTGGACGGGGAGGGCCGTCGCACGGTCTACCTGTCGGTGCGGCGGAACTTCCTCTCGGCGCTGCTGCTCGTGCACGACTTCCCGATCCCGTTCACCGCGATGGGGCGGCGCGCCCGGTCGAACGTGCCGGCGCAGGCGCTGGCCCTGCTCAACGATCCGTTCGTCGTGCAGGAGTCGCGCCGCTGGGCCGAGCGCTTGCTGGCCGAGGGGCCGGCGGGCACCGACGCGCGCCTCGAGTGGCTCTACCGCGAGGCCTTCGCGCGCGGGCCGAGCGCGGCCGAGCGGGCGGCGGCGCGGACCTTCGTCGCGGACGTCGCGCCGGAGGACGTCGCGCCGGGTGCCGTCGCGCCGGGTGCCGTCGCGCCGGGTGCCGTCGCGCCGGGTGCCGTCGCGCCTGAGGGCGTCGCGCCGGGTGACATCGAGGCGTGGGCCGATCTGTGCCACGTGCTCCTCAACGTCAAGGAGTTCGTCTTCCTGCGATGAGCGGACACGGACGACATCTCACCGGGCACCTCGGCTGCGCGCGTCCGTCGCGACGTGAGCTGCTGCTGTCCGGGGCGCACGGCTTCGCGGCCCTCGCGGCGACGGCGCTGTTCGGCGCGCCGGCGCGGGGCGGGGCGTCGGCGGCCGGGGCGCCGGGTGCCGCGGCCTTCGCCGCCGCGTCCGGGGACCGTCCGCTGCCGGTGCCGCACCACGTGCCGCGCGCGCGCAACGTGATCTTCCTGTACATGGACGGGGCGCCTTCGCAGGTCGACACCTTCGATCCCAAGCCACGGCTGGCGCGGGAGCACGGGCAGCCGATCGGCATGGCCATCCCGCGCACGCAGTTCGACGACGTGGGCACCGTGCTGCAGAGTCCCTGGGCCTTCAAGCCGCATGGCGAGTGCGGTCTCCCGGTCTCGGCGCTGTTCCCGCACGTCGGCGGCTGCGCGGACGAACTCTGCGTCGTGCGCTCGATGACCAGCCGCTTCCCCGAGCACACCTCGGCCAACTACTTCCTGCACACCGGTTCGGGGTTGCAGGGCCGACCCAGCATGGGCAGCTGGATCAGCTACGGCCTGGGCACCGAGAGCGACGACCTGCCGGGCTTCGTCGTGCTCGACGGCGGCCTGATCCCGCCCGGCGGCCTCGACAACTTCAACAGCGGCTTCCTGCCGGCCACGTTCCAGGGTTCGATCTTCAAGGCCGGTGACGAGCCGGTCGCCAACCTCGCGCCGGCGCACGGGGATCTGGGGCGGCAGCGCCGCAAGCTCGACCTGCTCGCCGCCCTCGATGCCGAGGTGTCGGCGGCGACGGGGCATATCGATCCGGTGGAGTCGGCCATCCGCAACTACGAGCTGGCCTTCCGCATGCAGGCGGCGGTGCCGGCCCTGATGGACCTGTCGGGCGAGACGGCGACCACGCGGCGGCTCTACGGCCTGGATCACGAGTACGGGCACACGCGCACCTACGGCACGTTGTGCCTGCTCGCGAGGCGACTGGTCGAGCGCGGCGTGCGTTTCATCGAACTGACCTGCCCCCACGTCGGGCACGACCGTTGGGACCAGCACCAGAACCTGAAGGCCGGGCACGAGGACAACGCGCGCGCGGTGGACCAACCCATCGCGGGGCTGCTCAAGGACCTGCGCTCGCGCGGCTTGCTGGACGAGACGCTCGTGATCTGGGCCGGCGAGTTCGGGCGCACGCCCATGGCCCAGGGCACCGACGGCCGCGACCACAACCCGCACGGCTTCACGATCTGGATGGCCGGCGGCGGCACGCGGGCCGGTTGCGTCCACGGTGCCACCGACGACTACGGGTACTTCGCCGTGCAGGACAAGCTCGAGGTCCACGACCTGCACGCGACGATGCTGCATCTGCTGGGCATGGACCACACGCGCATGACGATGCGCTTCGGCGGGCGTGACATGCGCCTGACCGACGTGCACGGTCACGTCGTCGAGGCCCTGCTGGCCTGACGCGGTGGGTGATGGCGGTGGGTGACGGCGGCGGGTGACGGCGGCGGGTGACGGCGCGGGACGACGAACGGCGCGGGGTCGCGGCCTCGGGGTCTTGGCACGGGCGCTCCTGATCGGGCATGGTGCGCGACGTGAAGGCCGCCAAGACCACCCTCGACCCTTCGATCCGGATCACGGTGTGCGACACCGCCGAGGGGGCGCAGGCCCTGGTCGCCGACCGGATCGCCGCGACTCTCGTCAGCGGCGGGGTCACCGGGCACGGCGCGGTGCTGGGCCTGGCCACGGGGCGCACGCCGCGGGGCGTCTACGCCGAGTTGGTCCGCCGGTACGAGCGGCGCGAGCTCTCCTTCGGCGAGGCGTGGGCCTTCAACCTGGACGAGTACTGGCCCCTGCCCCCCGAGCATCCGGCGAGTTTCACGGCGGCCATGCGACGGGATCTGGTCGACCGTGTCGACCTGGACCCGGAGCACTGGTGGATCCCCGACGGGGGCTGTCCGGAGGACCGGCTGGCCGAGCACGCCCGTGAGTTCGAGGCGCGCGTCGTCGCGACGGGAGGGCTCGACCTGCAGTTGCTCGGCATCGGGCGCAACGGGCACGTGGCCTTCAACGAGCCCGGCTCGCCGGCCGACGGGAGGACCCGCAAGGTGGAGTTGCAGGCGGAGACGCTCGAGGATGCGGCGGCGGCGTTCGGCGGGGTGGAGTGGGTGCCGCGGTCGGCGATCACGATGGGGCTGGGCACGATCGCCAGGGCGCGTCGGTTGCTGCTCGTGGCACTCGGAAGCCACAAGGCCGGCATCGTCGGGCGCGCGCTGGCCGGGTCGGCGACACCGGACGTGCCGGCCAGCCTGTTGCGGGGGCATCCGGGGTTGGAGGTGATCCTCGATCGTGCCGCCGCGGCCGAGTTGCCCGCCCAGGAGGGAGCCCTTCCCGCATGAGCACTCCCGGCTTCATCCCGAACTTCGAGGACGTGCCCTACAACCGCTTCCTCGGCGTGGAGCCCGGCCCCTGCGACGAGCACGCCGCCGAGCTGCGCCTGGCGCCGCGAGAGGACTTCCGGCAGGAGGTCGGCATCGTCCACGGCGGCGTGATCGCGGGGCTCGCGGACAGCGCCTGCGTGTACGCGCTGCGCCAGACCGTGGAGGACGGCTCCGAGACGTTCACCTCGATCGAGTTCAAGCTCAACTTCCTGCGCGCCGCGCGCGTCGAGGGCGGGGTGTTGATCGCGCGCGCGAGGATCCTGCGGCGCGGGCGCAAGGTGGCCGTGTGCAGCGCCGACGTGTCACAGGACGGCCGGGACCTGGCCACCGGGCTCTTCACCTACATGTTCGTGCCGGTGTCCGCCGACTGACGGCCGCCCGGCGCCGGGCAGCTCCGCAACGCGCCAAGCAGCTACACGCCGTCCGGCGCGAGACGTCCGGCGCAGGTGGCCCAGCGGAAGGAGGCGTCCACGCGGTCGGCGATCAGTCCCGAGGCGGCGAGGGTCGCCACGAGTTCGTCCCGCCGCTCGCTGCGACAACCGCTGACCACGAACCACCCGCCGGGGGCGAGCAGCGCGGCCAGGTGGGGTGCCTGGGCGCGGATCACGTCGTCCTCGATGTTGGCCAGCACGCCGTCGAACGGGGCCTCCGGCAGCGCGTGGTCGCCGAGCGCTTCGTGGCGGAACGTACAGCGGTCGGCGACGTCGTGCGACAAGGCAAGGTCACGGGCCACCTCGACCGAGACCTCCTCGATGTCGATTCCCAGGACGGCGCCCGCGCCCAGCCGCGCCGCGGCCACGGCCAGGATGCCGCTGCCGCAGCCGGCGTCGAGCACGCGCTGACCCGGGGCCAGCCGGCGTTGCAGCGCGCGCAGGCAGGCGCGCGTGGTGGCGTGGCGTCCGGTGCCGAAGGCGCCGCCGGGCTGCAGGTGCAGCGCGATGTCGTCGGGTCGCCGCGAGGGGTGGCGGTCGCCGGTGGGAACGATGGCCACGCGGCCGACCCGGAACGGCCGGTGCGCGTGGCGCCAGGCGTCGGCGTCGGGCGGGCGCAGGCCGACGGTGAAGCGCAGGTCCGGCGCCTCGCTCCAGGCCGCGACCGCCTCGGCCACGGCGTCGCGCCAGGCCGCCGTGTCGTTCCGCGTGGGGACCCAGAAGCAGAGGGCGGGCGACACGATCGCGCGCGGCGACGGAGCGGGCGCGGGCTGCTCGATCCAGACCCACGGGGTGCCGCCCGCGGGGGCGACGAGATCGGCGTGCAGGGACGCGAGTCGCGCGTCGGTCTCGCCGGCGTCCGCGGCGGACAGCGTGAGCCGGGCCTCGGTGTAGGTGTCGTCCGGGATCATCCGCCGCGCCCGAGATCCGCGGCGCGCTGGTCCAACTCCTCGATGCGGAAGCGCACGCTGGCGATCCAGGGCTCCTCGCCCTCGTCCCAGTGGCCGTAGGTGGTGGTGACGAAGGTCCCGTCGGGGAGCCGTTCCAGTCCCGGGTAGGCGCAGTCCCAGCGGTGCTTGTTGTCCATGATCCGCACGCGGTACTCGCCCTCGGTGCCGTGCACGATGACGTCCCAGGTGCCGACCCAGCCGACCCAGTCGCCCTGCGTCTCGGATTCCCGCGTGGTGTCGCGAAACGTCAGGAACAGGCGGCCGTCGGGTGTGTAGCGGCCGATGTGACGGTCGCCGGTGAGGGCCGCCGGGAGCGGGCGCGGCTCGGTCCAGCTCTCGCCCTCGTCGTTGCTGAAGATGACGTGCGCGTTGTGCTGACGGCTGTTCTCGCGCAGCAGCACAGCCAGCGTGCCACCGTCGGGAGAGCGGATGAGGCCGGGCTCGCAGAGCTGCGCGGATGCGTGCGTGGCGATGATCGTCGGTTGGCTCCAGGTCAGGCCGCCGTCGTCGGAGATGATCTTGTAGACCTCGAAGGCGCCGCGCTTTCCGGCGTTGCGCAGGAAGCGACCGTCGTCGTGGAACAGGGCCATGGAGCGACCGTCGGCGAGGCGTGCGACGGCACCCATGGCGACGATGCCGCCGTAGTCACCGATGGGCTCCAGGTCGGACCAGCTGTCACCGTCGTCCTCCGAGACCGCCATGCGGATCGGGTAGAGACCGGAGAACACGATCAGGCGGCGTGTGCCGTCCGCGTCGACGAGGCGGTGGATGGTGGGGACCTCCTGGCTGGTGGCCCAGCTCTCGGGTACCGGGAGGGGGCCGCCCCAGGTCAGCCCACCGTCGGTGCTGCGCTGGTAGCGGATCGCGCCGCGGCCGTGACCCTCGGGGTAGACGCAGAGGATCGTGGCACCGTCCTCGAGCAGGACCGTCGTGGGGTGGCCGAGGTACTGCCCCGGGACGCGGTCGACGACCACGCGGCGGATGGCCTCGTGGGCCAGGTCCACGATCGGGATCGTGTAGCCGGGCCTCGGCGGTGGGACGTCGTCCGCACCGGGGATGCACGCGATCGTGGCGCGCGGCGCGACGGGCGTGACCGGGGCGACCGACGCGACCGACGCGACCGTGGCCGACGCGCCCGGGCCGTCGGTGGCCGCAGCGGAGCCGGTGCCCGTTCTGGGCCCGGCGGCCCCGATGCCGGGCGCGGCACATGCGCCGGCGCCCAGCACGAGGGCGCCGGCGAGCAGCAGCGGAAGGGGGGACGGGGTCATGGCGACACTCCGGGCGCGGGGACCGGGAGCCTAGCAAGCCTGTGGGCCCGGCTCCCCGGTGTGTCATCCTCCGGTCCCCATGACCCGCGATCCGATCTTCGTCCTGGCCGTCCTCGGCCTCTGCACGGTCCTCTCCGAGTGGCTCGTGCGGCGGACGTTCTGCCGACACCTGGGCACGGCCCTGCTGGTCATCGTGATCACGGCGATCGTCGCCAACCTGGGTGTGATCCCGGCGGGCGGCGACCCGATCCCGCTCTACGACGGCATCTTCGGGGTGGTCGCGCCGCTGTCGATCTTCCTGCTGCTTCTCGCGGTGAACCTGCGCGACGTGCTGCGAGCCGGGCCGGTCATGCTGCTGCTCTTCGCGGTCGGGTCGGTCGGCACGATGGTGGGCGTGGTGGCGGGGATGGCGGCGGTGGGCGGCGACGAGGCCTTCGGTGAGTTGTACGCGGCGTTGGGTGGGATGTTCGCGGCGACGTACATCGGTGGCAGCTTGAACTTCAACCTGCTCGCGCTGCACTACGGCGTGAACGAGCAGGCTGCGTTCTACGCCGGCGCGGTCGCGGTCGACAGCATCATGACCACGATCTGGATGGTGTTGTCCATCGTGTTGCCACGCTGGGTCGGGGGGCGGCGGAAGGGCTCGGTGCTCGCGACGGTCGACGCGGCCGACGCGGCCGATGTTGCCGACGTTGGTGACGGTGTTGACGACGTTGCGGCCGCGGCCCGGCCCGGCGGCGAGGTGCTCGACGGGATCGAGGAGGACAGCGACACGCTGCACCCGCTGGACCTGGCGCTGCTGCTCGCGTTGTCGGCCGGCGCGCTGTGGTTGTCGCGCGCGGCCGTCACCTGGCTCGCGGCGGACGGTGGGCCGGCCATCCCCGACGTGCTCGTGCTCACGACCCTGGCCCTGATCCTGGCGCAGCTGCCCGGGTTCTCACGCCTGCGCGGCGCGCGCACCCTGGGGATGCTCGGCGTGTACCTGTTCCTGGCCGTGATCGGCGCCTACTGCGACCTCGCCGCGCTGTCGGAGGTGGGGCGGTTGGGGCCGATCCTGTTCCTCTTCGCCTCGGTGCTCATCGTCGTGCACGGAGCGATCGTGTTCGGCTTCGCGCGCCTGTTCCGGCTGGACCCCGACACGGCGGCCGTGGCCAGCCAGGCCAACATCGGCGGGGGCACCTCGGCGCTCGCGTTGGCGCGGAGCCTCGGTCGCGGCGACCTCGTGCTCCCGGCCATCCTGGTGGGTTCGCTCGGCACCGCGCTGGGGACCTACCTCGGGTTCCTGACGGTCGGCTGGCTCGGAGGCGTGACCCCATGACCGTCGACCGCGACGCCATCTGCGAGGCCTTCATCGAGGCCGTGCCCTTCGAGATGTACCCCTTCCAGGAGGAGGCGATCCTGGGCTGGTTCGAGGCCGAGGGCGGGCTGCTCGTGTCGGCGCCGACGGGCATGGGGAAGACGCTGATCGCCGAGACGGCGGTGTTCGAGGCGCTCGAGTCCGGCCGGACGCTGTACTACACGACGCCGCTGATCGCGCTCACCGACCAGAAGCTCAACGACCTGCAGGACAAGGCGGAGAGCTGGGGCTTCCCGCGCGAGTCGATCGGCCTGCTGACCGGCAACCGCAAGGTGAACCCCGACGCGCCGATCAAGGTCGTGGTCGCCGAGATCCTGCTCAACCACCTGCTCGAGCCGGCGCGCGACTTCTCCGACGTGTCGGCCGTGGTCATGGACGAGTTCCACTACTTCAACGACCACGAGCGCGGCGTGGTCTGGGAACTCTCGCTGGTGCTGCTGCCGCCGGAGGTGCGCTTGTTGCTGCTCTCGGCGACGGTCGGAAACGCGGTGGACTTCATCCTGTGGGTGCGCGAGCAGCACGGGCGCAAGCTCCGCCTGGTGCAGACCCACGAGCGCAAGATTCCGCTCGAGCACCATTGGGTGGACGACAAGCTGCTGACCGAGCTGCTGGTGGACATGGTCAACGGTGAGTCGGTCCACGCGCCGGCGCTGGTCTTCTGCTTCTCGCGCGACGAGTGCTGGGAGATGGCCGAGCGCCTCAAGGGCCTGCCGCTGATCGCGAAGGAGACGCGCACCGAGATCGAGAAGGTGCTCGAGGAGTTCGATCTGGGCAAGGGCATCGGACCCAAGCTGAAGCAGATGCTGATCCGTGGTGTCGGCGTCCACCACGCCGGTGTGCTGCCGAGCCACAAGCAGGTGGTCGAGAGGCTCTTCCTCGAGCGCTTGATCCCGTACGTGGTCTGCACCGAGACCCTGGCCGCGGGCATCAACCTGCCGGCGCGCTCGGTCGTGCTCAAGACCCTGCTCAAGGGCAAGCCGGGCGAGCGCAAGCTGATCCCGGCCTCGGACGCGCACCAGATGTTCGGTCGCGCCGGCCGGCCGCAGTTCGACACCGAGGGGCACGTCTACGCCGTCGCGCACGACGACGACGTCAAGCTCAACCGCTGGAAGGAGAAGATCGAGAAGCTCGAGGCCACCGGCAGCAAGGACCCCGGCGTGCTCAACGCGCGCAAGCAGCTCGAGCGCAAGAAGCCCAAGCGCCGCACCACGGAGCAGTACTGGGTCGAGGCGCAGTTCGACAAGCTGCTCGGCTCGGGGCCCGCGGACCTGCGCAGCCGCTCGATGATCCCGTACCCGTTCCTGCTGCACCTGCTCGAGCACGACCAGGACGTCCCGGCCATGCGCAGGTTCCTGGCCAAGCGCTTCGGCAGCTCGAAGAAGCTCGCCGGCTTCGAGAAGCAGCTCGAGCACATGCTCGACAACCTGGTCGCCGGTGGCTACCTGCTGCGCGAGGAGGACAGCGACGACGTCGAGCTGACCGGGACCGCGACGCAACTGCACGGCTTCCGCAGCATCGACCCGATGTTCGGCGCGTTCCTGGCCGAGAACCTCAACGGCGCCGACCGCACCGAGAAGCTGCTCGCGCTGGAGGGCTCGCTGTTCCTGCCCTGGCGCGTGGTCAAGAGCTGCGGCGTGCCCTGGGAACTGGAGCCGGGTCCGCTGCGCACGGGACTGCTCGAGCCGCTCATGATCCAGATGGGCATCAACGTCGCCCTGCCGGAGAAGGACCCCGACGACGACGGCTTCAACCCGTGGAAGGAAGAGCAGGAGCGGCCGCCGACCTTCGTGGACATGCTGAAGATCGCCTTCGAGTCGGACCTGCCCTGGCCCGAGGACGTGCTGGTCCAGGAGAAGTGGGTGGCGGGCGGGATCTTCGAGGCGGGCGGCGACTTCCACACCTTCGTCGGCTCGCGCACGCTCTCCAAGAACGAGGGCCTGGTCCTGCGCCACCTGCTGCGGCTGGTGATCCTGGGCAGCGAGTTCCTGGCCAAGACCGGCGACCCCGACTACGAGTCGATCGTGGAGCAGACCACGGCGGCCTGCGAGTCGGTGGACCCGGCGTACACCGAACGCTTCCTGAGCAACGTCGAGGAGGCCAAGGGCCTCTTCGGCTGAGACGCCGGAGCGCGGCGGGCCCGGGACCGAGCTACTCCTCGCGGCGGTAGACGCGGGAATCCAGCGCCTCTCCGAAGACCACCACGTCCTCGCGCAGCGCAAGGTAGTCGGCGACTTCGGAGACCTCCGCCGGTGGGACGTGCACCGGCACCAACCAACGCCCGCGCAGGTGTTCGGCCACGATGGCGCGACCCTCGGTGCTGAAGAAGAACCAGTAGGGCACGAAGATCACGTCGATGTCACGGCTGGCCAGCTCGAAGGGCTCGAACAGCGACGCTTCCACGTCGACGTCGCCGAGGTGCAGGAAGCTCACGCCGTCGATCGTGATCAGGTGGCCCAGGTTGTGGGTCTGCTCCCAGGTCAGGCCGCCGTGGCGCAGGCGCAGGAACTCGACGGTGATGTTGCCGAAGGTGGCCGTCTCGGATTCGCCCGGGGCCGGGAGCACCGAGGGGAAGCGCGGGTCGTCGACGTCGGCGTCCAGGGGGCGCAGCAACGCGGTCACCTGGGGCGTGCCCGGCAGGAGCGTGGCCGGGCTGGCGGCCAGGAAGGCGCGGGCCGTGTCGAGCTGATGGTGGTCGGGGTGATCGTGGCTCACGAGCACGAGGTCCACGGCGTCGAAGGGCGCCGCGGCCTTCACCAACGCCGCATGGGTCTCGGGCGGCAGGGCGCCATACGCGCCCAGAGGCTTCTCCACGAAGGCGTCGAGCAGCACGACGTCGTGCTGCCCACGGAGCAGGAAGCCCTCGTTGGCGAGGAAGACGAGTTCCACGCCGGCGGGGCCGCCAGGCTCGCCGGGATCGGTGGGCTCGGTGGGCTCGGTGGGTTTGGTGGGCTCGGTTTGCTTCGCGGCCGCACGCGACGCGAGGGAGGGGAGCGACGTGACGGCCTCATGCGCTTCGCGTCCACAACCGAGCAGCAGGGCGAGCGACAGCGGAACCGCGAGCCGGCGCGGAAGCCGTCGCCCGTTCATCCCGTGGCCCGCGCCCAGGGACCGGTGATCGCGACGGTGTGCCCGGTCCACTGCAGGTTCACGAAGAGCGTCGTCCCGTCGGGCGAGAAGCAGGCGCCGGCGAACTCGCCCCGCGAGGCCAGGTTGCGCGCGATGACGTAGACGCGGCCCGCGGGCGTGACGCCGAGCAGGCGGTTGCCGTCGGGCCCGTCCTCGCACGCGATCAGGTGTCCGAACGGGGCGACGGTGATGTTGTCGCAGTTCTCCATGATGGCGGCGTCGTCAGGCTGGATGTGCAGCTGCAGGCCGGCGGGCCGCTCGCGCTCGCCGGGGCGGCCCTCGACGGGGCTCGGCGTGTAGCGCCAGATCTGTCCCTTGGCCTTCCGGCCGCCGAGGGTGCACGCGAACCAGATCGCGCCGAGGCCGCTCCACAGGCCTTCCCCGCGGGCGAAGCGTGCCGCGCCCCGCGCCGCGCCGCGGTGACGCAGGTCGTCCCCCAGGGACTCGACGTCGTCCAGGTCGATCCACTCCACGGGCAGGGTCTCGCCGACATCGATGCGCGGGTGGCCCTCCCAGTTGTGGGTCCAGAGCCCGGGGCGATCCCGCACGACCAGCGCCTGGAGCCGGCCGGCGGACAGGTCGCGCCGCGTGTCGGGGACGAAGCGGTAGAGCAGGCTGTCGGGTTGGTCTTCCGAGAGGTACACCACCTCGCTGCTCGGCTCGACGGCGGCCGCCTCGTGGTTGAAGCGACCGAGGGCGCGCAGGGGGGCGGCGGGCACGCGCTGCCGGGCGGCGGCGGGGACCTCGAAGACCCAGCCGTGGTCACGCCCGCAGCTCTCGCCGGCCATGCGCACGGTCTCCTCGCAGGTCAGCCACGAGTTCCACGGCGTGGGGCCGCCGGCGCAGTTGCGCAAGGTGCCGCCCAGGCTCAGGTGGTGACGCAGCAGTGCACGCCGGGCGGTGTCGTACACGACCGTGGTGGTTCCGCCGGGGCAGGGTGCCGACGTCGTCAGGTCGAAGACGCCGTCGGGTTTGTCGCCCCACGGGAACGCGCCGCGCATGCCGATGTCGAGTTCGTGGTTGCGCACCAGGATGGTGGTGCCGTCGGCGCCCGGAAAGGCCGCCATGCCGTCGTGCAGGCCGGGGACCCGGAGTCCGTCGTCCATGGTCTCGCCCACGGTGGAGAAGGCGTGGGCGGTGAAGCCCTCGGGCAACTCGAGCAGCCCGGTCGCGTCGGGGCGCCGTGGGCCGAGGGCGCCGTCATCGAGGTGCGGGTACAGGCCGCCGGCCAGGGCGAGGCGCTGCAGGCCGGTGAAGGCCAGGCCCGTGGCGGCGGCCGTGCGGAGGAAGTGCCGGCGGGTCAGCATCGGTGGGGGGCCTCCTTGCGATCGAGCGTCGGCCGGCGAGCGTAGCAGGAGCGCGCGGCCGCGGGGTGTGCGAGGCTGGGGGCCACGTGTTGGAGCTGCCCCATGTCCGTCGCCTCGCCTCGTGTGCTCGGGATCCTGTCGGCCTGCGTGCTGCCGCTGCTGACCGGACCGCTGGCCGGATCACTCGCCGCACAGTCGGTGGACACCGCCGTCCATCGCGGGGACGGCCGTGCGGTCGTGGAACTGCGCCACATCGTGACCGATCGGGACAGCCCCGCGGACCTGCCGCTGCCCGACGAGGAGGACGCCTTCCTGATCGCGGTCTTCGGTGACCGCACCGGCGGCCCGGCCGATGGCGTCAAGATCCTGGCCGAGGCCGTGGCCGACGTGAACCTGCTCGAGCCCGACCTGGTCATGACCGTCGGCGATCTGATCCAGGGCTACAACACCACCGTGCCGTGGCTCGCGCAGATGCTGCAGTTCCGGCTGATCATGGATCAGCTGCTGTGCCCGTGGTTCCCCGTCGCCGGCAACCACGACGTCTACTGGCGCGGGGACGCGCGGCCGGTGGGCGAGCACGAGGCCAACTACGAGACCCACTTCGGCCCGCTCTGGTACGCGTTCGAGCACAAGCACACCTGGTTCGTCGTGCTCTACACCGACGAAGGCGATCCCGAGACCGGCGAGAAGAACTTCAGCAAGCCGGCGAGCCAACGCATGAGTCCCGAGCAGTTCGCGTGGCTCGACTCGGTGTTGGAGCGGGCCTCGGACGCCGACCACGTGCTGGTCTTCCTGCACCATCCGCGCTGGCTCGGGGGTGGTTACGGCGACGACTGGGATCGCGTGCACGCGCGTCTCCTGGCGGCCGGCAACGTGAGCGCGGTGTTCGCCGGGCACATCCACCACATGCGCTACGACCCGATCGACGGCCTCGAGTACTTCACCCTGGCCACGGTCGGCGGTGGGCAGGCCGGGGACCTGCCCGAGGCCGGATACCTGCACCAGTACCACCTGGTCACCGTGCGCCCCGATCGACTGAGCGTGGCGGCGTACCCGGTGGGCACGGCCATCGATCCGCGCGAGGTCACCGGCGACGTCGCCGAGGACGCGCGCACGCTGGCGAGTTCGTGGAAGCCCGAGCTGTCCACCCTGGCGATGGAGAGTGACCTCTCGGTGGACGGCACGCTGGAGGTCACGGTCACCAATCCCGCACGCCGCGCGATCGAGGTCGGGCTCGGCCCGGAGGGCGGCGATGTCGCCTGGACCTTCGATCCCGATCACGTCCACGCCCGGCTGGATCCGGGCGCGTCGGAGACGTTGCGGTTTCGGAGCTGGCGCAGCAAGGGACTCGCCGAGAGCCTGGCCGTGCCCGACCTCGTGCTCGACTGCGACTACCTGGGCGACGGCCTGCGCGTGCCGATTCCGCAGAAGCGCCTCGGCCTGCGACTCGCGGTGGACAGCCTTCCGCGGGCGCGCGGTGACGTCCCGGACACGGCTTTGCGGCTCGATGGAAGCGGCGACTGGGTCGACGTGGATCACGCGCTGCTGGACCTGCCCGACGGCCCCTTCACGGTCGAGGGCTGGGTCCACGCGAACACCTTCCGCTCGCGCCAGGGCTTCCTGAACAAGACGCAGCAGGCGGAGTTCGGGGTGTTCCTCGACGGCGGGCGCCCGGCGTTCCTCGTGCACCTCGACGGCCGCTACGCCGAGGCCGTGGCGCCCGAGCCGATGCTGGAGACGGGGCGCTGGCATCACGTCGCCGGGGTCTTCGACGGGGAGCAGGTGCGGCTCTACGTCGACGGCCAGCGCGTGGCCAGCCACGCGGCGTCGGGCGCACGGCGCATCAGCCCGCTGCCGTTCCTGATCGGCGCGGACCCGGACGGTGCGGGCGGGGGCGTGGATGCGCTCGACGGTGCCATCGACGAGGTGCGCATCTCCAGCACGGCGCGCTACGACGGTCCGTCGTTCCGGCTGACCGCGCGCCACCTGCCGGACCGGGACACGGTGCTCTTGCTGCACATGGACGAGGGCCTCGGGCCGTGGGTGCTCGACGCCTCTCCGCGGCAGATCCACGGCACGCGGGTGGGCGAGGCGCGGCTGGGTGAGCGCCCCTGACCCCGTCCGTCCCGGGCGCGCGCGGCCGGGCGGTCCCGGGCGCGGCCGTCGCCGCCCACTCCGCCATCAGGGCAGGCGGCGTGGATCGACCAGGATCCGCAGGGCGCAGGCCCGGGGCGGTGTGCCGAAGCGGTGGCGCGCGGACGACACGGCCGCGTAGAGCCGGTCCGCCACGATGGGCAGGCCGGGCACGGCGGCCAGGGCGGCCAGCAGCGCGAGCGGCATCGGCAGCACCCCGGTCACCCGCAGCACGGCGCGACTGGACCGGCTGACCAGCGCGGGCGCGCCGCCGGGCGTGGCGGGTTCGTACAGGATCACGCTGCGCGCGTCGCCACCGCCGACGGCGTCGTCGCCGAGCAGGGCGCGCGCCGTCTCCCCGCCCAGGGGCGCGAGGCGCAGCACGCTCCTACGATCCAGATGCAGCAGGGCGGAGACCCAGCGACTGCACAGGCCGCAGCCGTCGTCGAAGAAGAGGATCGGCGCGCCGCGGCGGGGCAGCGCGGGGTCGGCGCGCATGCGCCACAGCGGGACCGCGCGCCGCCAGCCGCGCCAGGTGGCGCCGAAGCGCGACTCGAGGTCGCCACGCTCGACGACCAGCAGCACGAGGCTCACGACCAGGGCCACGTCGACCAGGTAGACGACGCAGAGCCACGAGAGCCGCTGCAGCAGCGCCGCGGTCATCAGGGCACCGACCGCGAGCTGGATCGGGTTGGCGACGAAGGCGTAGGGGCCGGTCACCACGAGGCGTCGCGGTGGATCCCAGGGCACCGGTGTGCCGTCGCCGCGGCGGGCGAACTCATCGACGGACCAGACGCCGAGGGCCAGCCCGAGCGTGGCGAGCACCGCCGGCAGCACCGGCACCGACGTCGTGGGCACCGGGAGCTCGAGCCACGCCGCGGCGCCGTACAGGGCCTCCGGGACCGCGACGACGAAGAGCAGGGCGAAGCCGCTCGCGTAGAGCCAGGCGCGCAGGCGCGGAGAGGCGGGCGGGATGACGGGCGCCGCGCGTGAGAATGCGCCTCCCGGTGGCGAGTGGTGCACCCAGAGCGTCAGGCCGAGGACCACGGTCAGGAACCCCAGGTCCGCGAGCAGCCACCAGGCCGACGTCCGCTCGATGAACAGCAGCCAGTCGGCGATGGTCACGTCGAAGGCGACCGTGAGCAGCACGGCGCCGGCGAGCAGGATCCCGAAGTCGCGCCGGGAACCGCGCCGTCCCGGCCAGCGCTCGGAGAGCCAGGCCAGCGCGAGCCCCCAGAGCAGGGCCCAGTCCAGGTGCAGGTCCACGGGGACGCCGGCGAGGGCCAGGGGCAGGTCGCGATAGGTCCAGGCGCCCGACTCGACGAGAGCGATGTCGGCCACCAGCCCGACCCAGAACTGGACGAAGGCGGCGAGCAGCGAGCGACGCACGACGCGCCGGCCGGGCCGCAGCCAGCGATAGGCCACGCTCACGTAGCCGAGGCAGCACACCAGCAGGAGCACCCGGACGGTCTCGGTGTGGGCGAACATCCAGGCCTGCACGACCGAGGTGTCCATCACGGGTCCGTCGTGTGTGGCGTGGGGGCGGGGAGCGGGCGGGCGGCGTCCGGCGGTGCGGCGGCGGACCAGCAGTTCGCGGCGAGGGCGTGGGCTTCTTCCAGCACCGCGCGCATGACCGGCACGAAGTACCAGCGCGGCGAGAGCAGGCTGCGGAAGCGCGTCGTGTGCACGAGCCGCGCGTGGCCGTCCGGCCCGGGCTCGACGTCGATGGAGCTGTCGAGCAGCTGGAGCCAGCGACCGATCTTGGAGTCGTCGCGCTGCAACTCGAAGCGCACGCCGGCGTCGGTGCCGACGCGCGTGAGGGTCCAGGCGCCCTCGATGCCCTCCACCTCGGTGAAGGGGATCAGCACGCGGTCCCCGTCGCGCGAGTAGCCGGTGGGGACCGGGAACCCGAGGCCGAGCAGCGCGGAGTCGTGGGCGACGACCGGGGCGACCTCGCGCACCCGGGAGCGCCAGAGCGCGGCCGAGCCCTGCACGAGCGTCTCGGTGCGCACGCTCTCGATCGGCGGGGCGAGCACGTCGCCGTGGGTCTCGAGCACTCCCAGGGCGAACGGCAGCAGGACCACGAGGGACCGCGGCGCGCGGCGCGCGCGGCGCCAGGCGCGCGTCTCGACGGCCAGGGCGGTGACGGTCATCGAGACGCCCAGGAAGAGCGGCGCCGCCATGAGCACGCAGATGGAACCTTCGCCGAGCAGCGGGGCGACCACCGCGAGGAAGAGCAGGTTGGACTGCAGCACGCGCCCGTAGGCCGTGCGGGTGCGGGTCAGGTGCGCGACCATCAGCCCGAGCGTGAGCGGCAGGCCGACGAAGAGTGCGGTGCTGGCCTGCAGCCCCTGGTCGTGGAGGACGTTGTAGACCAGGCTGCCCCCGCAGGCGGTCAGCAGCAGGACCGTCCAGGTGGAGAGGGGGCCCGGGGGGAGCCGGCGAGCGGGCGGCGGGGCGCGCGTGGTGTCGTGGGCGTCTCCGCTTGGCGGGGCGTGAGCGTCCTCGCGTGTGCCGCCGCGGTCGTCGCCGGGCGTCTTGGCGGGCGTTTCGTCGGCCGCGTCGCCGGGCGCTTCGTCGCGCGCTTCGTCGGGCGACCACCACGGTGACTGGGTAGGCGCCGCGTCACGTCGGCCGGAGGGCCGCGGGGCGGGAGGCCCGAGACGCGGCAGCGGCGTGGTCGCGCCGGGACGGCAGGCGCCGACGACTTCGTGGCTCACGACGGCGAGCGCCCAGAGCGCCACGGCGAAGAGGCCCCAGATGGAGATGGCACCCACGCACCAGGCTGCGCCCGAGAGCATCGCCGGGGCAGCGCCTGCCCAGGAGGGCGAGGACCGTCCGAGGCCGACGGCCATGCCGAACAGGGCCACGCCGACGTACATCGTCAGCAGGGCCGTGAAGCAGCGCGCGACGGCGGACCAGCGGTAGGCCGGCAGGGAGAGCCAGCCGATGATCACGCCGATCAGGGGCGCGGCGAGCATGCCCGCGAAGAGCCCCCCGCGATCGGGGGAGGGCAGCACGGCCGCGGCGAGCGCCCATCCGCACCCTGCGGCGGCGCACACCAGCGCGTACCGGACCCGTGGCCCGCAGCCCCCGAAGGCCACGCCGATCAGCAGCACCTGCGCGGTCTGCAGCCCGGGCAACCAGAAGAAACCGAGCGAGCGGAAGGGATCGGGGATGCCGGCCCGGATGGCCACGGCGAGGGCCATCGACTCCACCGCGAGCACCCAACCCAGGACGAGCGGCCAGCGCTGTCCGCGACCGAGGACCGCCGCGCCGCTGAACATCAGGTACGGCGCCACCGTCAGCAGCCGCAGCGTGCCGAGGTGGCTCGCCATCGCGGAGGCGTCCCCCCGGTCGACGCGGGCCGAGATCAGGAACGCGGTGGCGGCGAGTCCCGCGACCAGGGCGGGAAGCCAGTCGAACAGCGGGACCCGGCCGGGTTCTCGGCGTCGGTGCATGCCTGCTCCTCCTCGGTCCAGGACGGACACGATGCCCCGCTCTTCGGATCCTGACAATCGAAGATTCAGGAAATACTGAAAGTTCAGGCGATCCGTGGATCTCCGAACACGGCGGGGTAGGCTGGGCGCATGACACGCATCGACGAGATCCGCAGCGAGTTCATCGAGATGTGGGGGCGCATGTCCTCGCTCTGGGGCATCACGCCCGCCACCGGCCGGGTCTACGGCTGGCTGATCACCCAGCCCGACCCGGTCGACGCCGACACGATCATGGCAGGGCTGTCCATGAGCCGCGGCGCCGTGAGCATGGCCTGCCGCGAGCTCGTGGACTGGGGACTGGTGCACCCCGAGCGCGTGGGTGGGTCCCGGCGGGTGGCCTACCGTGCCGAGACGGATCTGGAGAAGGTCGTCCGCGCGGTGGTGACCACCCGCAAGCGCCGCGAGTGGGATCCCGTCCTGGAGCGGCTCGACGAGTGGATCCCGGGGCTCAAGGGCGAGCGCAGCCGGGAGGCCAAGGTGCTGCGCGAGCGCCTCGAGGACATCGCCGCCCTGGTGGGGGTTGCGGACGAAGCGGCCCGGCAGTTCCTCTCCGGGGGCATCGTGCAGAAGCTGGGCATGCAGATGCTCATGGCCAAGGCCTCCAAGGCGCGGCGGAAGCACTGAACGCCGCTCGGGCGCCGCGTGGGGCTGATCCTTCGGGTCGGGCAGGCCCGGCGGTCCGGACGGGACTCAGGGCGACGGAGTAGAATGTCCGATGCTGATCCCGGGGCACCCGATGCCTCCGCGGTCGGCCGGCATCCGGCCTCCCTCCCCCGGCTCCCCATCCCGGTTCCTCCCCCATGCTCTGTGCCCTGATCCTGGCCGCGCTCACGGCGCCGGCCTTGCCCGACGACACGATCCCCACCACGCTCGAGGCGCTCCTGGCCCAGCCCGAGGATGCGTTCCTCGCCGCGCCGGAGACGAACGCGCCGGCGACGGTGCTGTTCTCCGATCAGGACGCCGGCGAGACCCGCTGCCTGGCCGACCTCGGTGACGTGACCGGTGACGACGTACCCGACCTGCTGCTCGGTCACGCGCCCGGCACCGTGGGCCCCACGCTGGAGGCCCGCGACGGCGCCACCGGCGCGGTGCTCTGGTCGGCCACGCCCGATGGCGGCAGCTTCCGCACCCTGCGCGGACTCGACGCGCGCAACGGCCGCGTGGCCCTGGGCGTGACCTCGCTCTCCGGTCGCGTGCAGCTGCGTGATGCGGCCACCGGCGCCACGCTCTGGACCAAGGACCTGCAGAGCGCCGGCCTGGAGGAGGCCAGCATCAACGCCGTGCACCTGTGCGACGACGTGGACGGCGACGGCATCGACGAGGTGCTGATCGGCGCCGGACAGGGTGTCAACGGCGTGCTGCTCGTGCGCGGCGCGACGGGCGCCAACGTCTTCAAGCGTGTCATCGGCGACGTGGTCTACGACTGCCTGCTCACCGAGGATCTCGACGGGAACGGCAGCCGCGACGTCTACGCCCTCGGTGGCGACGGCATGGGTTTCATCTGCGCCATGTCCGGCGACGACGGCAGCGACGTGTGGGTGGCCTTCCTCGACGGTCCGGGTTCGTGCGTGGCCGAGGTGCAGGACCTCGACGGCGACGGCATCGTGGACATGCTGGCCGGGCAGTTCGCCGCGCCGCTGGGCGGTGTGCGCGCCTTCTCCGGCGCCGACGGCAGCGACATCTGGACGGCGACGGGCGTGAACGCCGACGTGACCTCGCTCGAGCCGCTGGGCGACGTGTCCGGCGACGCCATCACCGACTTCGTGGTGGGCAGCCTGTCCCCGCGCGTGATCGTCGTCTCCGGCGCGACCGGCGAAACACTCTGGCGCCACGTGGTGCCCGGCAGCAACGGCGGCGACGTGCTCTCGGTCTGCGCGGCGGGGGACCTCGATGGGGACGGCATCACCGACGTGGCGGCCGCCTCGGTCGACCACTTCGTCTCCCTCTTCCACGGCGCCACGGGCCTGCCCTTCGCGCAGTCCGACCTGCGCGCCAAGGGCACCTGCGTGGCGCGCCTGGCCGATCCCACCGGCGAGGGCGTCGGCCGGGTGGCGGCCACGGGGCAAGGCGTGCTCACGATCCTGGACGGCAACTCGGGCCTGGCCTCGGGGCCGGTGCTGGTGGGCCCGGCCGAGGTCGGCCTGAACACGAACCTGAAGATCCAGCTCTGGGCCGACCCGGGGGCGCCGGTGTTCCTGCTCGGCGCACTCGGCACGGGGCACTGGGCAGCGCCCGGCTTCGATCAGCCGCTGGAGCTGGACCTGGGCACGCTGCTGGTCATCGCGGCGGGGGCGCCGCCCACCGAGCAGCCCGGGAACTTCGGCATCGGGCCGCTGCCGCGGGGGCTGGTCGGTGCGGCGCTGCACCTGCAGGCGGCGACGGTCGCCGGGCCGGGCACGGGCACCCTCAGCGACCCGCTGGTGATCGCCGTCACCCACTGACCCGTGGCGGAACGCGGGGTCCGGATCCGGGCGCGCGATCCGGGCGCGGGATCCGGGCGCGGGATCCACGGGCGCCGATTGGTACATTCGCCATCGAGTCCGGGGCGGGCGCCTCAGGCCGCGCACGGCGCACGGTCGATGACGCCTCGGGGTGCGAGCGGCGCCCGACCCGAAGCGAACCCTGGAACGTGAGACGAGAAGCGAGATGAAGGCCAAGGTCGCGTTCGTCGCCCTGATCTGGACGCTGCTCCTCAGCGGGCTGCACTTCCACCTGAACGTCGGGTGGAGTGAGCTCGGTGACGAGATCCGCGTCCTGCTCGGGCAGCAGCGCAAGACCATGCTGGTCGGTTTCCTGCCCGTGACGTGACACCTCACCTGTCCCGTCACCAGTTGGGTGACCGAGCACGGCGAGGGTGGTTCCTTCTTCCGCAGCCAGAAGTTCACGGACTGGCCGACGGTGAAGGAGTCGCTCATCGCCCGCGAGATCGAGGCGGTCTTCATCCTGGCCCCGATGGCGATGCAGCTGCGCGCCGACGGCGTCCCGATCAAGGTCGTGTATCTCGGGCACCGCGACGGCACGGCGATCATGGTCGGCACCGACAGCGACATCCATGAGTTCGGCGACCTGCGCGGCAAGCGCATCGCGATCCCCAGCCGTTTCGCCAACCAGAACATCCTGATGCACAAGATGATGCGCGAGTGGGACATGCCCTTCGGCAGCATCGACCTGGTGGAGATGCCACCGCCCGACCATCCGTCCGCGCTGGCCGCCGGGGCCATCGACGGATACATCGTGGGCGAGCCCTTCGCGGCGCAATCCGAGGTCGACGGCTACGGGCGTGTGCTCTACCACACCAAGGACATCTGGCCCGAGTTCATCAGCTGCGTGCTGGTCGTGCGCGAGGAGCTGATCCGGGACAACCCGTCCGTGGTCCAGGAGCTGGTGGACGGCATCGCCAGCTCGGGCAAGTGGCTGGACGAGGACATGGCCCATCGCATGGACGCGGCCGAGGTCGCCGGCAAGTACTACTACCGGCAGGACCCCGAGCTGCTCAAGTTCGTGCTCAGCAAGCCGCCCGACCGCGTGAAGTACACGCACCTCAAGCCGGCCAAGGACGACTTCGACGAGATCATGGAGCTGGCCGTGGACATGGGCGTGCTGAAACAACGCATCGAGTTCGAGGAGTACGCCGACGACCGCTTCGCGCGGCCGCTGGACGAGCTCGGCCTGGACATGGACAAGCTCCCGGCGCCGCGCATCGGAGAAGGACGATGAGCGTGGCGGCGGACGCCGGACCCGAGGCGGACCGGTCGTGATGACCTGGCCCTGGATCGCCATCGCCCTGGCGCTGGTCATCTGGCGCGCGTCGCGCGGGCTGGGCGCGCGCGCCCAGTCGGTGCTGCTTCCGACGGCGGTGGGCGTGCTCATCATCGCCGTGTGGCGCCTGCTGTGTCTGGTCCAGAACGAGCCGATCTTTCCCACGCCGGAAGAGACCTACGGGGGCATCCGCGAACTCGTCGTCGACAACACGCTGCGCGACTACGTCATCGCGAGCCTGTTCCGCGTGACCTGGGGTTTCTTCCTGGCCGCGCTGGTGGGCATCCCGCTGGGCCTCGTGGTGGGCTGGTCGCTGCGCGCGTACCGCGCGCTCAACCCGATCATCCAGGGGCTGCGGCCGATCTCGCCGATCGCCTGGATCCCGATCTCGATCCTCTGGTTCGGCGTGGGCGACCGCGCGGCGATCTACCTGATCTTCCTGGCCGCGTTCTTCCCGATCGTGGTCGGGACCATGGCCGCGGTGCGCAACATCTCGCTCGTCTACGTGCGCTCGGCGCGCAACTTCGGCGTCGAAGGCGTCGAGCTGTTCCGACGCGTCGTGCTGCCCGCGGCCATGCCGCAGATCATCACCAGCCTGCGGATCGCACTGGGTGTGGCCTGGCTGGTGGTGGTGGCGGCCGAGATGATCGCGGTGGACTCGGGCCTCGGCTACCTGATCAACGACGCGCGCAACATGGGCCGCCGCTACGACCTGGTCGTGGCCGGCATGCTCGCCATCGGCGCCATCGGGATCCTGCTGGACCTGCTGATCCGGCGGCTGGAGCGCTTCGACGAGGTGCGCTGGGGCTACGCAGGACGATGACGACGTCCAGCGAATCCGCGCGCCCGAAGGTGGTCATCTCCGGCGTGGACAAGTCCTTCGACACGCGGGCCGGACCCCTGGAGGTCCTGACCGACGTCAACCTGACCGTGCACGAAGGCGAGTTCGTCTGCCTCCTGGGCCCCAGTGGTTGCGGCAAGTCCACGCTGCTCAACATCGTCGGCGGCTTCGAACGGCCCACCTCGGGCACGGTGACCATCGAGGGCGAGGCGGTCACCGCGCCGGACAAGCGCCGCGTGTTCGTGTTCCAGGAGTACGGGATCTTCCCGTGGGCGAGCGTGTGGGACAACGTCGCCCTGGGCCTGGGTGGCCAGCCCAGGGACAAGGTCATCGAGACCGTGCAGTACTACATCGATCTCGTCGGGCTGAGCGGCTTCGAGAAGACCTACCCGATGGAACTCTCAGGCGGCATGAAGCAACGCGTCGAGGTGGCGCGCGCGCTGGCCGTGGACCCCGACGTGATCTACATGGACGAGCCCTTCGGCGCGCTGGACAGCCTCACGCGCCTGCAGATGCGGGCCGAGCTGATCAAGATCTGGAAGCAGGAGCAGAAGACGATCCTGTTCGTGACCCACGACGTCGACGAGTCGGTGCAGCTCGCCGATCGCGTCGTCGTGTTCAGCGAGCGGCCGGGGCGCATCAAGGAGGTGGTCGAGGTCGGACTCGAGCATCCGCGCGACCTGGGCTCGCCCGAGTACGGCGTCGCGAAGAACCGGCTCTACGAGCTGCTGGGCGTGCTGCACACGATCTGAGTGGACGTCCGTCCGTGCCGCGGATCCGCGAGCGCCCGGGTCGCTCCAGCCTGGACCTCACGCGTCCTGCTTGTGCTTGTCCGACACGAGGAAGAAGCGCCCGACCTGCGCCTTGAACCGGCTGCCGTCGGCGCGCTCGAAGGTGTAGTCGCCTTCCATCGTGCCCCACGAGGTGGTCAGCGGGCAGGCGCTCACGTACTCGAAGCTCTCGCCCGGAGCGAGGTCGGGGAACTCACCCACGACGCCCGGACCCTCGACGTCCTCGCGGTCGTTGTCCGCGTCGAGGATGATCCACTTGCGCGTGAGCAGCTTGGCGGAGGCGTCGCCCTCGTTGCTGATCACGATGCGGTAGGCGAACAGGTACTGGTTCGCGAGGGGATCGGACTGGTCGGGCACGAAGCGGGCCGAGGCCCGGACGCGGATGCCCTCGGAGAGCGTGTCGGAGTCGGGAGAGCTGGGCATGGCGCGCAGGATACAGGCTGGCGCGCCCGGATCCGCGCCCCTACCATGGCGCTCGTCGACGGGGCCGCCGGCCCCGCCCACGATTCCTGCAAGGAGGCCTCCCCGATGACTGCTGCCACTGTCCTCGCCGCGGGCGCCTCCGTCCTCGGCTAGCGTCGCCTCGCGCGGTCGCCGTCCCTGCGGGGATCGGCTCGAGCCTCGCGACTGCAGCCCTGGCGGACGGAGCGACACGTCGTCGCTCCCGATGCGTCCCGACACGTCCGCGCCCAGGCTCCCGTTCCGGGACCGCGCGGCCGCACCGCTCGTGGGCCGTCGTCCTCGCCGGCTCACGACGAGCGAGGACCACGTGAGGACAGCAGGAATCAGGGAATCCCACCGTGGACGAGTACCAGAAGCGCGCCGCCAGGAAGGCGCGAAACGTGAAGCACCATCTGAAGCACTTCGAGAATCGCCGTGGACCGGAGGAGCACAAGCGACTGAAGGAGCGCGCGCGGCAGCGCCAGCAGCAGACCGGCAAGGGGTCACGTCGGCGGCGGCGTGAGTGGGATGCGGACGCCGAGGACCTGCCGGCCACCGAGCGCATGAGCGCCTGGCGCGACGAGACCGGAGCTGCCGGCGCGAAGGGCCGCGCCGGGGCGGGCCGCGCAGGAGCGGGCGGAGCCGGAACGGTTGCGGAGTCCGGGGATGGTGAGCCGGGAGTTGCAGCGACGTCCGACGAGGCCGCCGCCCACGCACCGATCGTCGTGGGCGTGGCCCGCGGCCGCGTGCGCCTGCGGGACACCGAGGGCCGTGAGGTGGACGTGCCTCTCGCTGCACACCTCGCGGCGGTGCAGTCCAGCGCCGTGGCCGTCGGCGATCGTGTGGTGCTCGAGGGGGCCGAGACCGAAGGCGTGCGCGTGGGGGAGGTCCTGCCGCGGCACTCGGTGCTGGCCCGTCCCGACCCGTCGCATCGCGGCCGCGAACGCGCGCTCGCCGCGAACGTCGACGTGGGCGTGGTCGTGGTCACGGCGCGCCCGCTCCCCAAGACCGGACTCGTCGACCGGTTGCTCGTGGCCCTGCAGCGGGGCGGCGTGCAGCCGGTGATCGCGCTCAACAAGGTGGACCTGCTCGAGCCGGCCGAGCGGGCCGACGTGTTGGAACGGCTGCAGCCGTACCGGGACCTGGGCCTCGACTGCCCGGCCGTCTCGGCCACCACCGGTGCAGGCATCGGCGTGCTGGCGGCGTGCCTGGCGGGGCGCACGGCGGTGCTGGTCGGGCACAGCGGCGTGGGCAAGTCGTCGCTGCTCAATGCGCTGGTGCCGGGAACCGACCTTCCCACCGGCGCGGTGCGCGCAGGAGACGGGAAGGGTCGGCACACGACCACGTCCAGCAGCCTGCTGGACCTGGGCGACGGCACGCGGCTGATCGACACACCCGGCGTGCGGGCCTTCGGGCTCTTCCGCTGGGACCTGCCGCTCCTGCGCGAGGCGTTCCCCGAGGTGGAGGAGCGTGCCGCGGCGTGCCGCTTCTCCAACTGTCGGCACCGGGCCGAGCCGGGCTGCGCCGTGCGGGCCGCGGTGGAGCTGGGCGAGCTGTCCGCGGCGCGGTTCGCGTCGTGGCTGCGCCTGCTGGCGAGCTTCGAAGCGGACTAGTCGTTCGAGGCGTCGCCGCCGCGTGGCGGCGGCGCCCCGGCGCGCACGCGCTCGGCGCGCATCAACGTGATGATCTGGAACAGGCGATCGGCGCGCCTCACGCCGGGTCGTCCGACCCCGGTCCGGGGGCATCGGCGGTGTCGCCCGTGCCGTTCTCGTCGCCGTGGAACGCTTCGGCCGGGACGGGCCGGCCATAGTGCCAGCCCTGGGCCATGGCGAACCCGAGTTCGCGGCAGACCTCGGCCTCCTCGACTTCCTCGACGCCCTCGGCCAGGCAGGGGATGCCCAGGTCGCGCACCATGTTGACCAGCGAGGACAGCAGCCGGCGCTTCCCGGGCGGGGCGTGGTGGATGTCGCGGATCAGCGAGATGTCGAACTTGAGCAGGTCGGGGGGGACCTCGATCAGCTCGACCAGCCGCGCCTGGCCGGCGCCGAAGTCGTCGTAGGCCAGGCGCACGTCGAGGTCGGCGAGGGCGTCGCGCAGCGAGCGCATGCGCGCGGGCTCGGCGACGGCGCCTTCGTGGACCTCGAGCGTGACGGGCAGGCCGGGCCAGCGCCCACGCGCCGCGCGCATCGATTCGAGCAGCCGATCGTCGTCCATCTCGCGCGGGTGCGTGTTGACCAGCAGGTGCGGTCCGCCCGGCAGGCTCGCACCCACGTCGAGGCCGATGTCGCGCATGAGCCGTGAGAGTTCCGCTTCGACGTGGATCGCGGCGGCCACGCGGAAGAGTTCGTAGGGCGAGGTGCCCAGACCCTCCTGCGCGCCGCGGGCCAGGACCTCATGGGCGACCACCGCCTCGTCCGACAGGCGCGCGATGGGCTGGAAGTACGGCGTCACCGCGCGGTGCGCGAGCAGCTCCCGGAGTTCGCCGGTGCCGGTCACCATGCGGCGCGGCAGCTGCGCGGTGTCGACGGTCATCTCCATGGTGACCATCGGATCCACCTCGGCGCGGGGGCGACCGACGCGCAGCTCGTGGCGGCCGACGTGGACGATGTCGCCCTCGCCGAGGGTGGCGGCGTCGGTCACCCGCGCCCCGTTGACGAAGGTGCCGTTGCGGCTGCCGAGATCGCGGATCGTCAGGAAGCCGTCCTGGACGCAGATCTCGGCGTGGCGACCGGAGACGGAGGCGAAGGGCAGGGCCAGCTCGGCGTCCAGCCGCCGGCCGATCCGGAAGGGCATCGGCCGCAGCGGCGTGCGCTGGAGCACCGAGGACTCATCGACGTAGCCCTCGACGTACCAGTCGGTGAAGGTCGGCTCGGCGGACATCGGGTCTCCGGGTCCCCGGCCTTGCGGCGGGGGAGGCGCAGAGTCTACCGGACCCCGGGTGCGGCGCCGACGCTCCGGCCGATCACGCGGCCTTGCTATCGTGGGCTCTCTCCTCTCGCAGAAGACCCGTGGCCAGCCGACCGTCCCCCAGCCCGAGCTCGTACCCGACCGCGGCGGGCGGCGCGGCCGGCCTGCCCCTGCTCTGGCGCGCCGCCCCGCTGGTGCTCGTGTTGCTGCTCGCCCTGCTGGGCCTGGTGGGGCACCGGTGGATCGAGGAAGCCGGCCGTTCGAAGACGGCCGAGGTGCTCCGGACCGTCCTGCAAGCCGACATCGAAGCGCTCGAGATGTGGATCGAGGGTCGCCGCGCGGCCGCCGAGGCGTTGGCCCGGCGCAGCATGGTCCGGTCGGCCGCGCAGGCGTTGGCCGAGCAGGCCGAGACGTCCGCAGCGGGCGCCAGCCGGGCGGCGTTGCTCGTCGACCCGCAGGCCGCGGCGCTGCGCGAGTACCTGGCCATGCCGCTCGAGGCCATGGGGTTCGAGGGCTTCGTGCTCGTGCACCGCGGGGCCACGACCCTGGCCAGTGATCGGGACGAGCTGGTGGGCTTCGCCAACGCGGGCAGCAGTTGCCCCTGCGCCGAGAAGGCGCTGGCGGGCGAGACGGCCCTGGGCCTCCCGTATCCGTCCAACGTGCCGCTGCCCGACGAGACCGGCACGCTGCGACAGGGCCGCCCGACGATGTTCGTGTGGGCGCCGGTGCGCGGGGACGACGACACGGTGGTGGCCGCCCTCGGGCTGCGCATCCAGCCGGAGGACGACTTCACGCGCATCCTCTCGATCGCGCGTCCGGGGGACACCGGAGAGACCTACGCCTTCGACCGGGCCGGGCGCATGATCTCCGACAGCCGCTTCGACGTGCAGCTCCAGGAGCTGCGCCTGCTGCCTCGCGGGGACGGCGTGCAGTCGATCCTGCAGCTGGTGCTGCATGACCCCGGCGTGGACCTGACCATGAACGAGCGGCCGGCGCTGGAACGCAACCGGCAACCGCTCACGTCCATGGCGCAACAGGCCATCGACAGCGGCGGCGGTCCGGTGCGCGTGGACGTGGAGGGCTATCGGGACTACCGCGGCGTGCGCGTCGTGGGGGCCTGGCGATGGCTCGAGGAGTACTCCTTCGGGGTGGCCACCGAGATCGACGAGACCGAGGCCTTCCGGGGCCTGTTCCTCCTGCGCGTGATGTTCTTCGTGCTGTTCGGGTTGCTGGCGCTGGCAGCGCTGGGCGTCGTGTTCTCGGGCCGCCTGCTGGTGCTGTTGCGGCGACGCATGCGCGGGCAGGAGCGGGAGCTCAAGCGCCTGGGCCAGTACACCCTGGAGGAGAAGATCGGCGAGGGCGGCATGGGCGAGGTCTACCGCGCCAGCCACGAGCTGCTGCGGCGCCCGACGGCGGTCAAACTGCTGTCGCCGGGCAAGACCAGCGACGTCACGATCAAGCGTTTCGAGCGCGAGGTGCAGCTGACCTCCACGCTGACGCACCCCAACACGATCCAGATCTACGACTACGGCTACACACCCGACGGCGTCTTCTACTACGCCATGGAGCTGCTGCCCGGCATCACGCTGAGCCGACTGGTGATGCGGCTCGGGCCGCTCAAGCCGGGGCGCGTGATCCACCTCCTGCGGCAGGCCTGCGGGTCGCTGGCCGAGGCCCATCGCAAGGGGCTCGTGCACCGCGACATCAAGCCGGCCAACATCATGGTGACCGAGCGGGGCGGCATCCGGGACTTCGTCAAGGTGCTCGACTTCGGGCTGGTCAAGGACGTGACCGGTTCCTCGGGCGACGCCTCGGTGACCGCGCCGAACCTGATCGCCGGCACGCCCAACTACATCTCGCCCGAGGCGGTGGACGGCAAGCGCCCGCTGGACGGCCGCAGTGATCTCTACGCGTTGGGCCTGGTGGCCTACCACCTGCTCACGGGCGAGGACGTCTTCACCGCCGACACGCCGATGAAGCTGCTGAGCATGCACCTCAAGCAGGACCCGGTGCGGCCCGGGGAGCGTCTCGGCAAGGAGCTGCCGCGGGATCTCGAGGACCTGGTCATGGCCTGCCTGGCCAAGGACCCGGACGATCGCCCCCAGGACGCCGAGGAGCTGTCCGAGCGCCTGGGTGCCTGCGCCGATGCCGTGAACTGGAACGCCGCCCTGGCGAAGGCGTGGTGGGAGGCCCGCGAGAGTGCCGAGCTCGAGCGTCCGCAGGAGCCGACGCGGGAGCAGGACGGCTCGACCTCGATGCCGACCCTGGCCATCCGCCTCGACGGCCGCGGCGACTGACGCGCCGCCGGCGACCGAGCGCGCCGGCGACCGAGCGCGTCGGCGACCGAGCGCGCCGGCGTCAGCCGTCGTCCCGGGGCGGCCAGAGCCGGCTGGTCTCGGCCACCGGGATCACGTAGCCGATGCTGGCCGTCGCCCCGCCGTCGCGCAGGGGTTGCCGGCCCGTGACCACGCCGACCACGCGGCCGCGCCCGTCGATCACCGGGCCGCCGCTGTTGCCGGGGTGGACCGCCGCGTCGACCTGCAGGTAGTAGCCGACCTGCCGGCTGACGATGCCGCGGAAGGTGGAGGCGATGACGCGGTCGCCCTCCTGCAACGCCTCGGTGCCGAGGGGGAAGCCGATCAGGAAGACGTCGCTGCCCCGGGACGGAAGCGAGTGGGCCGGGTCGAAGTCGTCCAGGTGGGAGATGCCCTCGAACGGCTCGATCTTCAGCAGCGCCAGGTCCTGGTCGTCCTCGGCCACGAAGTCGACCAGCCGCGCGGGACGCCGGAGCTCCTCGCCCGAGAAGACCACGAACAGTTCGGTCTCCGCGGCCAGTTCGAAGGCCGGCCCGAGATCGAGGTCCAGCCCGCGCCCCTTCTCCATGACGACGTGGGCGTTGGTCAGGATCCAGCCGTCCGGCGACACGCAGAAGCCCGACCCGCTGCCCTGCGCGGCGACGACCTCGCCACGCCCTTCGAGATTGAGCGAAGTGAAGCGCGTGTCCCGCCGGTCCAGGAACAGGAGCTTGCCGCTGCGGGTGTCGCGCAGCGTCTGCGTGGCCTCGATCATCACGACGGCGGCCTCGACGCGGCTGACCTCGGCCAGGCGGGTCTGCTCCAGGTTGACCGGATCGAAGAGCGCCAGCGAGGTGCGCGTCTGGTCGAGTTGCTGGCGCAGCTGTTCGACGCGCTCATCGTCGGCGGCATCGCCGGCGAGCTGCTCGGCCAGACTGCTCTCGAGCCGATCGCGTTGGTCCTCGAGCAGTCGTTTCTCGTCGTCCCAGGCGTGGATGGCCTTGTCGAGCGAGGCGCGGCTGGCTTCCCACTGGCTGCTCAGCACGGCGAGGGCGGCGTCGCGGGAGGCGCGCTCGGTGCGCTTGAACTCCTCCAACGCCCACCAGGTCCCGAGCAACCCGACCACCACCAGCGCCAGCGCGATCAGGAACGAGCGACGCTGCCGGCGCTCGAGCATCTGCTCGAGATCCTGCTCGGGCAGGCCCAGGCGATCGCGCAGCACGGCCACGGTCCGCGTGCCGGGGCCGTCGAGTCCCCTCGCGGGCGCCTCGCCGTCGCGCGCGATCACGAGCGTCTGGTCCACGCCCGAGGTGTGCGTGATCACGAAGCGCGGGCCGCCGGTGCCGAGTTCCACCAGGTCGCCGCTGGCCAGGGCCTGTTGCGTGGCGCGCCGACCGTTGACCAGCAGGCCGTTGCGGCTGTCGAGGTCTGCGATGCTCAGCACGTCGTCGGCGAGGAACAGGCGCGCGTGGGTGCCGGACACGCCGGGATAGGCGTCGCCGGGCACGACCACATCGCAGGCCGGGTCGCGACCGAGGGTCAGTCCGCGCTCGGGGACCGGCAAGGGCACCGAGAGGCCCGGAACCGCGAGCGGTCTGAGCACCCAGCCGTGGCGAGCCGTGGTCAACGCGCGCCGATTCCGACGACGCCGCGATACTGCGTCCACCCGAACCAGCAGTACTGCGCGGTGCTGAGCACCACCAGAACGGCCGTCAGGACCATCGCCGGGGGGAGCGCGGCGCGGCCGAAGTCGCCCGTGATCCAGATCAGGATGGCGAAGACCAGCACGCTGGCCGCCTTGCCGTGCCAGCGGTGGATCACGGCCACGTGCCCGCGGCGCCTGCGCACGCTCAACCAGCCCGCGGCGAGCGCCAGGTCGCGACCGAGCAGCAGGCCCAGGAACCAGGCCGGCACCGGGGCGAAGGCCGGTCCCGACGCGAGCGTGAAGTACAGCAGCAGGCCGACCTGGGCGAGCTTGTCGGCGACGGCGTCCAACGTGGCCCCGAGTGTCGTCGCCAGGCCGTAGCGACGCGCCAGGTATCCGTCGAGCAGATCCGAGATGCCGATGACCGCGAGGACCGCCAGGGTCCGCGTGCGCAGGTCCCCCACGGCCCCGTCGGCCCGCGCGGCCTCCTGGCAGGCCTCCGCGAGCAGGATGCACGCCGGCACCAGCACCATGCGCAGCACCGAGATGGCGTTGGGCAGCCAGGCGGGGATGGGGGGCGGCGTGGGCATGTCGGGCATCGTAGCGCAGACGTCATGGCGTCGGCGGGGTGAGGAGGGAGGGCGACACCTTGCTCGCCGCCCTGATTCGGGGCGGCGAAGCCGTCCCTGCATACGGTCGCTGCGCAAGGTGTCGCCCTCCCTCCTCACGTGCATCGGTGTGGAGATCGGCGGATGATGCACGCCCCCGGGCCGCGGAGGTGAGGACAGCGCACCCCCCCCCGGCCGCGGAGTGGAGGACTGCGCGCGCTCCCGACGGTCGAGGTGGAGTGCAGGCCGCCCGCCCGAGCGCGGTGTCCTCGACATGCCTCCCGCCAGCGCCCCCCGGGCACTCCTCACCACGCGAGGCGACAAGGCCCCCGCCCCGGTCGTCGAGGAGGGGAGGTGGAGACCATGGCGGCAGCGACCGTCCCCCGGTCGCCCAGCCCAGGTCTCCACCACCCCGGCTCCCAACCCGCCGCCCCGGGCACCTTTCAGCCGAGCCCCCGCGCTGACCGATGAAGACCCGTTCCCATCCGGAGTGGTCATGCGTCCGCGGTGTCTCTTCAGCCTGGTGTCGATCGTGCTGCTCGTGGGCGCGGTCTTCTCGGTGGGTCTCGAAGCGCCGTTCATCTTCGACGACACCCACAGCATCCCGGAGAACCCCTTCATCCGGGCGATCAACTGGGACACCCTGGTCTCGGCGCCCGAACAGGGCACGACGGCGGGGCGCCCGGTGGTCCAGCTGAGCCTGGCGCTGAACTACGCGTTGCACGGGCTCGACGTGCGTGGCTACCACGCCTTCAACATCCTGCTGCATGTCGGGGCGTGCCTGCTGCTGTTCGATCTCGTGCGACGCGTGCTGTCGACGCCGCGCTACGCCAGGCACTTCGGCTCGGCGGCGACGGGGATCGCCACGGCCACCGCGCTGATCTGGGGGCTGCACCCACTGCAGACCGAGGCGGTGACCTACATCATCCAGCGCACCGAACTGCTCAAGGGCGTGTTCCTGCTGGCGACCATGGACCTGGCGTTGATGGGCTTCGCGGCCGAGAGGCGGCCCGGCGGTGAGCGCGCCGCGCGCGGCCTGCTGATCGGCGCCGTGGCGACCTGCCTGCTGGGCATGGGCAGCAAGGAGTCCATGGTCGGCGCGCCGTTGCTGGTGCTGCTGGCCGACCGCGCCTTCGCCAGCGGCTCGTTCCGGGAGGCCTGGCGGCGACACCGCGCGTTCTATCTCGCCCTGGCCCTGACCTGGACGGTCGTGGTCTGGGCGGTGGCGCGGGGTTCGCGTACCGGGTCGGTGGGCTTCGGCCTCGGGGTCGGGGCGTTCGAGAATCTGCTGACCCAGGCCGGCGTGCTGGTCTGGTACCTGCGGTTGTCGATCTGGCCCGAGCCCTTGTCGATCACCTACGACTGGCCCGTGGCGCAGGGACTCGGCGACGCGTGGCTCACCGTCTCGATCATGACGTTGTTGTTCGCGGTGACCGTCGCGGCGATCGTGCGGCGCCCAGGCCTCGGCCTGCTCGGCGCGTGGTTCTTCGTGATCCTGGGGCCGACGAGCAGCTTCGTGCCGATCACCAGCGAGATGGTGGCCGAGCGACGCATGTACCTGCCCCTGGCCGCTGTCGTGCTGCTGGTGGTCTGCGTCGTCTGGCAGGTGCTGTCGGCTCTCGCCAGCTGGCGTCGCGATGCCCGGGCCGAGGCCGCGCTCCAGGCCCAGGGCGTCCCGCCGGACGAGGTGCGCGCGACGATGCTCGCGCGCGCGGACGATCCTGCGCCTGCGGGCTGGCCGCGCGTCGTGGCCGCCGTGCTCGTGGGGGCGGTGGTGATCGTCGCCTCGCTCGGGACCACGTCACGCATCGCGGTCTTCAACGATGACCTCACGCTCTGGACCGACACGCTCTCCAAGCAGCCGCGCAGCTACTACGCGCTGACCAACACGGCGAGCGTGCTGCGGGAGCATGCGCGCCGCGACGAGGCCCTGGCGCTCTATCAACGCGCCCTCGAACTCGAGCCCGACAACCCGGACAACCACATCGGCGTGGGCAACACGCTGATGGAGTTGCACGCCTACGAGGCGGCGATCGCGGCGTACGATCGGGCGGTGCGCCTGGCGCCGCGGATCGCCTCGGCGCATCACAACCGCGCGCTGGCCCTGGCCCACCTGGCTCGGTTCGACGAGGCCATCGTCGGGTTGCGCCGGGCCGTCGAGCTGGATCCGGACTACGCCGACGCCCACGCCAACCTGGCCGTGCTGCTCGTGCGGACCGACGGCGATGGCGATGCGGCGGCGTTCCACCTGTCCGAGGCGCTGCGCTTGGTGCCGGGTCACGGCGCGGCCACGCAGCTGTTGGCCAGCCTGCGGGCCGGCGCCTGAGTCTCGAGCCGGCGGCCTGATCCGGCTGCGCGGCCGCGCGGCTTGGCGCGGGTCAGGTCCTCGGAGCCCGGCTGGCTGGCGAGGATCACGTCGCCGAGCTGGTGCGCGCGCTGCTCGAGCGCACTGCCGGCCACGTTCATCGTCAGCTTCCTAGAGTTCGGCGAGATACCTGGGCAGCATCGCGCGCCAGGTGGGCCAGTCGTGATCGTAGCCCTCGCCCCAGGGCTCGACGTGGTTGGGGACGCCCTTGCCGCCGAGGAGCTTGGCCATGCGCCAGTCCTGATCGGGGTCCTCCCAGCGACCCCCGCCGTGGCACATCTGCACGAAGCGCGTGCGCAGCGCGGCGAGTTGCGGGCCGTC
>JAJDER010000016.1 GCA_029259725.1 Planctomycetota bacterium
CCGCTCCCGATCCTGGAGGACCTGGACCTCGCTCGACGGCTGGCGGCGCGCCGACCGCTCGCGCGCATCGACACGCCGGTCAAGGTCTCGGGCCGGCGCATCCAGCAGCAACCCCTGCGTTCGGCGCTGCTGATGCGGATCATCCCGCCGCTGTACCGCCTGGGCGTCCCGCCGGACGTGCTCGCGCGGATGTACCGCAACCGCTGACGGCGGCGCGCGTCAGAGGTCCCCGCGGACGATCGGCACGATCCCGGAACGGGGCAGCTCCACCCGATCCACGCGCCCGTCGCGCCAGCGCACGACCGCCGTCGGGCCCTCGTGCTCCTCGTCGCCGGCCGGCACGCCGACGTGCACGCGCGCGTCCTCGGCGCACAGGAACGACGAGCCCGCGCGCACCTCGGCCACCACGACCCGCTCGCCGCAGGTGATCTCGACCCGCGCGCCGATGGCGGCCGCGCGCGGGCGCAGATCCAACAGCAGCGCGGTCCCCGCCGCCTCCGAGGTGTTGATCAGGAAACTCGGCGCCGCGTCCAGATGGACGACGACCAGGTCCATGTCCCCGTCCCCGTCGAGGTCCCCCGCCGCCGAACCCCGGCTCGAGAGTTGCTCGGCGAGACCCGGCCCGGCGGCCTCGGTGCCATCGGAGAAGCGCCCGGGGGCGTCCTGCACCAGCAGCCGGTTGCACTGCGCGAAGGTGGTCTTGGTGATCTCGCAGTCGTCGACGTGCGGATACACGTGCCCGTTCGCGACGAACAGGTCCAGGTCGCCGTCGAGTTCGACGTCGAACAGCGACGCGCCCCAGCCCAGGTCGAAGTAGCTGGGCCAGCCGATGCCCGTGGTGCCGCTCTCGTCGAAGAACAGCAGCCCCTGGCGCTCTCCGCTCTCGTTGTGGAACAGGGCGTTCTGCTCCTGGCTGAAGTTGGTCAGCACCAGGTCCTGCCGGCCATCCCCGTCCACGTCGCCCACGGCCACACCCATGCCGGCCTGCTCCTTGCCGGTGTCAGACAGCGCGACGCCGGCCATCAGGCCGACCTCGGTGAAGTGCACCAGGCCGTCGTCACCCGGGCCGTCGTTGCGCCAGAGCTGGTTCGGCACCGAGTCCACCGCGACGAAGAGGTCCGGGTCCCCGTCGGCGTCGAAGTCGCCGAACACGGGCTGGAACGAGAAGCCGGCCGGGGCCTCGCGCAGCCCCGCGCCCTCGGACACGTCGAGGAACCGGCCCGCGCCGTCGTTCAGGTAGAGCCGATCCACCTGGGGCGTCAGTCCGCGCGGACCGCAGGGCACGTCGCAACCGACCCACCGGCACGGGCGCGACGACGACAGCATCGGATGCTCGAGGTCGTGCGCCAGGTAGTTGGTCACGGCGACATCGAGGTCGCCATCGCCGTCCACGTCCGCGAAGGCCGCGCCCATGGTCCAGTCGTCCGGCCCGCCGATGAGCCCGCCGGCGTCCGGCGCGCGGGTGAAACGGCCCTTGCCGTCGTTGAGCAGCAGGTCGTTGGGACCGAGGTGGGAGACGAACAGGTCCAGGTCGTCGTCACCGTCCACGTCCGCCGCGGCCACGCCGAAGCCGAAGCCGGCCGCCAGTTCGCCGTCCGCCGGGCCCGGGCTGAAGTGCCCCGCGCCGTCGTTGAGGTAGAGCGCGTCGCGGGAGGACGCGTCGATCAACGGCCGACCGCTCGCGTCGAGCGCACCGCCCTGCACCAGGTACAGGTCGAGGTCACCGTCGTCGTCCACGTCGATCAGGCCGACTCCCGTGCCCACGCACTCGACCATGAAACGCTTCGCCGTGCCCGCGGCGCCCGAGCGATGCACGAAATCGACACCGACATCGGCCGCCGCGCGCAGGCCGAAGCGAGGCGCGCTGCGTTCGTCGTCGCCGACCTGCGGCCCGGCGCCGGCGGCAGGTGCCCACCCACCGACCGCGCAGACCACGGCCATCAGCCAAGGGACACCGAGCCCGGACCGCGCACGCACGCGGCCTGAACGCGAGATCCCCCCTGGATCTCTCATCAGTCATCGCCCGAGGGCGCGAGCGACCGCCCCGAAATGCGGTCGCCGGGGTCGCACCCGTCGTGGGGAGTGTAACCCAGCTCCCGATGACCCGGGGTGCCTCACGCAAGCGGCCCGGACGTCGGCTGCCGCTGGACCTCTGGCCGCGCCGTCGTCATCCTCCGCCGCCATGGAACCCCCGCGCCCGCGTGTCTTCCCACACCCGCCGCTGGACGGTTATGCCCTGCTCGACAGCGGGCACGGCGAGAAGCTGGAGCGGGTCGGCCCGTGGGTCCTCCGCCGGCCGGATCCCCAGGCGATGTGGTCCCCGGGCCGCAGCGCCGCCGAATGGGACGCCGCGGACCTGATCTTCGAGCGCACCTCCGACCGCGGAGGGGACTGGAGGGCCCGGGGCGGCGTGCGCGTCCCGGCCTCGTGGGAACTCCCCGAGGGCGACGCGCGCTTCGTGATCCGCCCCACCCCGTTCAAGCACATCGGTCTGTTCCCCGAGCAGGCCAGCAACTGGGCCTGGACCGCGGAGCGCCTCGAGGCCCACCGCGCCGCGACCGGCCAGGACGAGCGCCCGGCCCTGCTCAACCTGTTCGCCTACACCGGCGCGGCGACGGTCCTGGCCACCCAGGCCGGGGCCTTCGTGACCCACGTGGACTCCAGCCGCCCGGCACTCCGCTGGGCCCGCGAGAACGCCGACCGCAGCGGCCTGCACCCCGACGCCGTGCGCTGGATCGAGGACGACGTGCCGCGCTTCATCGCCCGCGAGCGCCGCCGCGGCAAGCGCTACGCCGGCATCCTGCTCGACCCGCCGCCCTACGGTCGCGGCGCGCGGAACGAGAAGTGGGAGTTCGAGAGCGACATCGCGGGCCTGATCGAGTCCTGCCGGGACGTGCTTCACGACGGCCCGACGTTCGTGGTGCTCTCGTGTTACGCGGTCGGCACCTCGCCGCTCGCCTTCCTGAACCTGCTCAGCGAACTGGGCGACGGTGAACTCGAGGCCGGCGAGCTCGCGCTCCCCGAGGAAGACGGCACGCGCTGGTTGCCGGCGGGACTGTGCGGGCGCTGGTGGCGGGCATGAAGCGCGCCTGAAGCGAGGGCGCCCCCGACCTCCGCGCGGGGCGGAGATCGGGGACGCGTCGAGCGTGCCGGAAGGAGCCGCTTCAGTTCACGAGGGCCAGGGGCGTGGTGCCCGAGACATCCTGGACCTTGCCGTTCTCGCGCAGACGGACCGCCAGGTGGTGCAGGCTCAGGCCCGCGAGTTCCGCCGGCAGCGCCGGCGGGATGACCACCGAGACCGTCGCCTGGCCGTTGCCGTCGAGCGTGCCGACCGCGCCGAGGATCGGCGCGCTCCCGGCCAGCACGAAGAACGAGTAGGCGTCGAACTGCATCGGCAGCATCGTGCCGTTCACCGGCGTGCCCGGGAATCCCGGAGCGAACGTACCGAGCATGAGGTAGTCGCTCGCGTCGGGCACGCCGAAGTCGATGGCGAGGGTCTGCGTTCCGCCGTCCACGATGTCGATCTCGTGGCCGTCGCTGCTGAGCACCAGGGTCTCGAGCGAGTAGACGCGAGCCGCGCCGGTGCCCGGACCGTTGGCCGCGGCCAACGGAATGCCGACGATGAAATCGGCGCCGCGGTCGTTGTTGAGGTCACCCACTCCGCCCGCGACACAGAAGGCGAACTTCTGGCCGTCCTCGCCGGTCACCGTCGTGAGCACGGCACCGGTGGCTCCCGAGAACACCTGGGCGAACCCCTTGCCGGCGGACACGGGTCCGGACTTGGCGATCGCGAAGGGCGCGCCGACGATGTAGTCGTCGACATCGTCGCTGTCCACGTCGCCCAGCGTGCGGACCGCCTCGCCGAAGCCGCTGTTCTCGGTGCCGAAGTGGGTGCGGATGATCTCACCCGTCAGCCCGTCGCGGACCTCGACCATCCCGACCACCAGGCCCGCCTCCTGGTGCTGCGGGGCGCCGATGAGCAGATCTCCGTAGCCGTTGTCGTTGAGATCGCCGAGGCCCTCGACCGAGGTGCCGTAGCGGTCGCCGATGACGGTGCCGTCGAAGCGATGGATGAGCGCGCCGTCCGCGCCCGAGTGGACCTCCGCGAAGCCGGGCGGCGAGGGGTTCGCCGCGCTGTACTGCCGCGGACCGCCGATGAGCAGGTCGGGCACCAGGTCGTCGTCGAGATCCTCGGTGCCGGAGATGCCGTAGCCGAACAGCGCATACTCCTCGTTCGAGTAGACGCCCAGACCGATGCTCCCGTCCGCGCCGCTGACGATGTGCGCCGCCCCGCCCTTGGCGGCCAGGGTGTCGTCCCAGATCGCGCCTGCGAGCATGTCGGTGATGCCGTCACCGGTGAGGTCGCCCGCGGCGTCGATCCACAGGGCGAAACGTCCGTTCGCGAGCCAGCCGGGCACGTTGTAGAGCTCGCTGCCGTCGAGGCCGGAGTAGACGTGGATCATGCCCGCGTCGGGCACGAGTCCCTCGGCGCGGGGCGCGCCGACCGCGAAGTCCGGAACCGTGTCTCCGTTGACGTCGCCGAGGTCGGCGATGGTCATGCCGTAGCAACCCCCATCGAACAACTCGAACATGGTCGTGCCGTCGATCCCGCTGACCACCTCGACGTAACCGCCCTGGCGATAGCCTCCGGCGGCGAACTCGTTGAAGCCGTCCCCGTTCAGGTCGGAGAGCGCCTGGACCGACCAGCCGTACTCGAGATTGTCGACGTAGCCGTCGTGGTGGTAGATGGTGTCCTGTGCCGTGGACGCCAGCGAGAACAGACCGACGGCGAGCGCCGTCGACAACGTGGACCCGAACATGGTGATCCCCACTCAAGTGATCCGCGCGACTCCGTGCGGACCGCAACCGACGCCGGCTGCTTGCCCGAGAGCCCGCGCCCATCGCGCGGATCGCGTGTGACCTGCCCGAGCGACTCGCCTTGTCCGAGCGCGTGTTCGCTCACCACCCCTTGATCAAACCGTATGAATCGAGCGGCCTTCTCTGCGCCGACCGCACTATTGAAGCGTGAAATCCTTGTGTTCGGGAGTCCCGGGAGCCCAACTTTAAAAAAATGACTCGTGACTCATGTGTTCGGGGCCCCCCGCCTGGCGGGGGCCCTCGGTCCCGGGTCCCGGTCTTCCTTCACAACGGCCTCGCGCCCCGCGGCGGCGCGGGCGCGCCGAGCGGGTCTCCCGCTCCTCCCGCGCACGCCCGGCCACTTCGGACGCGACCACCTGCGCTGAGGAGAAGGCGGCGCGGTGTCGATCCGCTCGTCGAGCGCAGACCCGGCGGGGATCGACCTTGCTCGAACATCAGCTCACGGGGTGAGCCGTTGGTGCCGTCCCCCACCCGGCGGCGTTTGGCCTATGCTGAAGGCGTCGCCAGCCTCCATCCGATGAGTGTTCCATGGTCTCCCCGACCCACCGCTCCCGCTCCCGCTCTGCGCGCGTCGCCGCCCTGCTCGTCGCCGCCGTCGCGTTCGGCTCCGCGAGCGCCGGCGCGCAGATCGACAACATCATGCTCGTCATCCTCGACGACGTGGGGGTGGACCTGATCGCTGCCTACGGAGCCGGCGACCCCGCGAACACCCCGGTGATCGACGGACTGGCCGCGAACGGCATGCGCTTCGAGAACGCCTGGGCCACGCCGGTGTGCTCCCCGGCCCGCGCCGCCATGCTCACGGGCCGCCACGGCTTCCGCACCGGCGTCGGCCGCGGCATCGGCTGGTTCACCGCCGAGTTCGAGCTGTCGGTGGACGAGGTCACGATCGCCGACCTGATCGCGCCGACACACGCCAGCTTCGCGGCGGGCAAGTGGCACCTGTCCGCCAAGGACATCAGCGACGGCTTCCACCCGCTGCTGCTCGGCTTCGAGCACCACCGGGGATCGCTCCCCAACCTCGGCCCGCTCTTCGGCGACGGCTACTTCGACTACACCCGCTCCGTCGACGGCATCCCCTTCCCGTCCACCAACTACGCCACCACGGACACCGTCGACGACGCCCTGACGCTCATCGCGACGACGCCGGAGCCGTGGTTCGCCTGGGTCTCGTTCAACGCGCCACACGGTCCGTTCCACGTGCCGCCGGCGGAGCTGCACACCTATGCGCTGCCGCCGGAGCTGACCATCGACACGGTGCCGATCCATGGGCGCGCCATGCTCGAGGCGCTCGACACCGAGCTCGGCCGCTTGCTGACGAGCATGGATCCCGCCGTGCTGGCCGACACGACGATCATCGTGGTCGGCGACAACGGCACGGGCATCCAGGTCGTCACCGAGCCGCATGACCCGGCGAAGGCGAAGGAGACGGTCTACCAGGGCGGCGTGCACGTGCCGCTGATCGTCTCGGGACCGGGCGTGGTGCCGGGCAGCAGCTGCGACGCGCTGGTCAACGTGACCGACATCCACGAGACCGTCGTCGAGCTGGCCGGGCACACGAGCAGCGCCGAGGACTCGTTCAGCTTCGTGCCGTTCCTGAGCGACCCGGACCTGCCCACGCTGCGCACGCGCAACTACACCGAGAACTTCAGCCCCAACGGCTTCGGCCCGTTCGACGAGTGGCAGCGCGCCGCCCGCGACCCGCGCTTCAAGCTGATCCAGTTCCACGACAACGGTTCGCTGATCCCGTTCGCCGAGGAGTTCTACGACCTCGAGAACGATCCGCTGGAGCTCGTCGATCTGCTCGCGGCCGGCCCCTTGTCCCCGCAGGCCGCGGCCTCACGCGCGGCGCTGACCGGCTACTTCTCGAACCTGCTGAAGACCTGGGCGACCGCCCCGGATGGTCCCTACGTCGATCTCGGCCAGGCCATGGTCGGCACCGCGGGCACGCCGCAGCTCGCGGGCGACGGCGACCTGATCGACAACGCGCCGATCACCTTCACGCTCACCGACGCGCTGCCGAGCGCCGCGATGCTGCTGACCCTCGGTCTCGACATGGCGCCGACGGGCCTGAAGGGCGGCGTGCTCGTGCCGAGCCTCGCACCGCCGGGACTGGTGGTGTCGCTCGTCGTCGGTCCCACGGGCACCGCCGTGCTGCCGAGCACCTGGCCGGCCGGCTGGCCCCCGGGCGTCGGCTTGTTCCTGCAGGCGTGGATCCTCGACCCCGCCGGTCCGAAGAACCTGGTCAGCAGCAACGCCTTGATGGCGAAGCCGTAACCCGCGAGCCGACCTCGACGACCTCGACGACCTCGACGGCACCACGCTGGAGCGCGCCACGGCCCGACGCGCGGAAGTGCCGTAGACTGGGGCGGGCCGGCCCACCCTCCCGGCGCCACCCCGCCGGCCCCATCGAGGTGCCCACATGAAGCCCTTCCCGTTGCGCATGCTGGCGCTCGTCGCCGCCGGCCTCGGCGCCTGGTCCGGTACCGGCCCGCCCCCCGCGCCCGCTCCCTCCGGCGGCCCGCTGGTCTTCGCGATCAGCGACGTGACCCTGCCCGCCGCGCCCCGCCTGCTCCGCGCGCTGGACGCCGACGGCGATGGCGCGCTCGACATCGCCGTGCTGGGCAGCAGCTTCGGCCAGCTCGAAGGCCAGATCAGCGTGCTCGACAACGACGGCAGCGGGGTCTTCACTCTCGGCTGGACCCGCCCGCACCCCGACAACGCGTACGCACTCAGCCCTGCCTGGCTCGACGCCACGGACGTCGACCTGGACGGCGACATCGACGTGTCGATCACGCCCAGTGGGCTCGATCACAGCATCCGGCTCAACAACGGCGACGGCGCCCTCGACATGTTCAAGTCGAGCAACTGGTTCGGCGGCTACGCCGGGCCCGGCCGCTTCGGCGACCTCACCGCGGACGGCCTGCCGGACCTCGCGCATTTCACCGACGACATCGGCGGGACCTACATCGACGTCGGCGAGGGCCTGGGTGACGGACTCTTCCCCAGCTGGAGCTTCTGGACCGGCAACCCCAACGACGGCGAGACCCTGATCCAGTTCGCGGACATCTTCGAGACCGGCACGCTCAGCCCGGTCCTGTCGACGCAGCAGGGGCTCTTCCAGCCGCCACCGAGCGGCTTCCAGTGGTTCGAGATCGTCGACGGCGCCTTCCGCGGACACGAGGTGGTCGACCTCGACGGGGACCTCCACCTCGACATCGTGTTCGCCGAGCCCGACGCCGATCGCCTGGGCGTGGTGCTCGGGAACGGCGACGGGACCTGGTCGGCGCCGAGCTGGTTCGCCACCGGGCGCGAACCCGACCAGATCGTCGTCACCGACGTGGACGGCGACGGTGAGCTCGACGTGGTCACCGGCAACATGGATCAGGGTTCCATCTCGATCCTGCTCGGCGACGGCGCCGGGGCGTTCGGCCCCAAGCAGGACATCCCCACCGGCCCCGGTCCCCTGGGCCTGACGGCCGGCGATTTCGACCTCGACGGCGACACCGACCTCGCCGTGGCCGACGCCGGCGCCACGACGGTCACGATCCTGCTGCAGCAGACGGGAGCCTCGCGATGACGACGCCGACCGTGCACTCCCGCACCGCGCTCGTCGGGGCGGGCGTCAGCCTGCTCCTGTCGCTCGGACTCGCGCCGGCAACCGCCGCGCAGGTCACGCCCGGCACGATCACCAACGAACAGAAGGTCTCCGGTGACTCCGGCGGCTTCCTGGTGGACCTCGACCCGTCCGACGAGTTCGGTGGCAGCGTGTCGGTCATCGGCGACCTCGACGGCGACGGCCGCAGCGAGATCGCCGTGGGCGCGATCGGTGACGACGACGCCGGTGGCCACCGCGGCGCGATCTGGATCCTGCACCCCAAGGCCAGCGGAGCGCTGCAGTCCTGGAGCAAGATCACTACCGACGATCCGGTCTTCGGCGGCGACGTCGCCAACTACGACGAGTTCGCCCACGACATCGACCTGATCGGCGACCTCGACGACGACGGCGTGCCCGACCTGATCGTCGGCGCCCCCGCGGACGACGACGCCTGCTGCGACGATGGCGCCGCCTGGATCCTCTTCCTGAACGCCGACGGCACCGCCAAGCACGCGGCCAAGCTGAGCGACCGCACCCCCGGCCTGACCGGGATCCTCGGGCCGAGGGATCTGTTCGGGTCCAGCGTCACCGGCCTCGGCGACCTCGACGGCGACGGCGTCGAGGACGTCGCCGTGGGCGCGCCGAGCCACAACGGGATCTTCTCCTGGAGCTTCGGCGGCGGCGACGCGGGCGCCATCTTCATCTTCCTGCTGAACACCGACGGATCGATCAAGTCGCTGATCACGCTGACCAACACCACGCTGACCGGCATGGGCTTCCCCGGCGTGTTCCCCTTCGCGCTCGGCAACTCCCTGACCAGCCCCGGAGACATCGATGGGAACGGCGTCCCGGACCTCGTCGCAGGCGCCACCGGCGGCGACGGAAGCCTGCTGGTCCTGCTGCTGGAAGCGGACGGAAGCGTCATCGGCGCGACGCCGATCTCCGAGGGCGTGGGCGGGTTCCTGGGCCCGACCGACTTCAACGACCAGTTCGCCGACGCGCTCACGGAGGTGGGTGACCTCGACGGCAACGGCGTGCCCGACATCGCGGTCGGGGACGGCTTCAACGACGACGGCGAGAACGGCGCGGGCGCGATCTGGCTGCTGTTCCTCGAGGCCGACGGCAGCGTGCGGGGCGAGCAGAAGATCAGCGCGACCGCGGGCGGCTTCACCGGGCCACTGGGCGCCGGCGATCAGTTCGGCGCCGCGCTCACCGAGATCGGTGACCTCGCCAACGACGGAACGCTGGAACTCGTCGTGGGCGTGCCCTTCGAGGACGACGACGGCAACGCCGGCGGCATCTGGGTCATCTCGATCGAGGTCGGGCCGTGGTTCAACGTCGGCTTCGGGCTGCTGGGCACGAACAACAAGCCGCGGCTGGAAGCCGAGGGCCTGCCGCTGGACGGCGAGCTGATCGAGCTGAAGCTGTCGCGCGGTCTCCCCGGCGCCACCGCCCACCTGGTCATCGGCGGCTCGGCGGTGTTCGCGCCGTTCAAGGGTGGCACGCTCGTGCCCGCGGTGACGCTGCTGATCCCCGCCACCGTGGACCCGCTGGGCAAGATCGACCTGCCCGCCCTCTGGCCGCCGGGCTTCCCGCCGGGCCTGGCGCTGTGGTTCCAGTGGTGGATCGCGGACCCGGTCGGCGTGCAGGGGTTCTCGGCCAGCAACGGGCTGCAGGTGTTGGTGCCCTAGCCGCCCCCGTGATCGCGCACCGACTCCCACCGCTCCTCGCACTGCTACTGCTCGCCGCGCACACCGGCGTCGCACGCCCCGTCGATCCTCCACCACCCCGTCCGCTCGGCGGCCCGCTCGTCTTCACCCTCGCCGACGTGACGCTGCCGGCGGCGCCGCGCCTGCTGCGCGCGTTCGACGCCGACGCCGACGGCGATCCCGACCTCGCGGTCGTCGGCAGCGGCTTCGCGCAGCTCGCTCATCAGGTCAGCGTGCTCGACAACGACGGCGCGGGCGGCTTCACGCTCGGTTGGTCGTCGCCCCACCCCCCGACCGAGTACGAGCTCGGCACGACCCAGATCGCGGCGGCGGACCTCGACCTCGACGGCCAGCTGGACGTGACCATCACGCCCAGCGCGGACTTCTGGTCCACGCGCCTCGGCAACGGGCAGGGCGAGCTGTCGGCGTTCCTGCGCGGGACGCTGGCCGGTGGCTACGGTGTTCACGGCACCGTGGGGGACATCGACCAGGACGGGCTGCCCGACCTGGCGCAGTACAACGTCGACTTCGGCGGAACCTACATCGACGCGCGCCGCGGCACCGGCGACGGCCTCTTCGTCGGCTTCACCTGCTGGCAGGGCAACCTGCCCGATACCGAGACGCTCGTGCTGCTCGCGGACCTGGACGAGGACGGCCAGCCCGAGCCGGTGGTCTCGACGCAGCAAGGCCTGTTCCGCGCGCCGCCCGCGGGTTCCAGCTTCATCCAGATCCTGGCCGGCGCCTTCCGCGGGTTCGCGATCCTGGACCTCGACGACGACGACGAACTCGACATCGTGTTCACGGAGCCGCTCGGCGATCGCTTCGGCGTGCTGCTCGGCACGGGCGGCGGGAGCTACGGGGCACCGAGCTGGTTCGCGACCGGCGACGGTCCCGATCAGCTCGAGGTCGCCGACGTGGACGGCGACGGCGAGTTCGACGTGATCACCGGCAACGTGCTGGCCGGCACGATCTCGATCCTGCTGGGCGACGGCGCCGGATCGTTCGGCGGCAAGCAGGACATCGCGACGGGCTCGGGACCGCTGGGGATCGCCGCGGCGGACTTCGATCTCGACGGCGACACCGACGTGGCGGTCGCGGACGCCGGCGCGACGACGGTCACGATCCTGCTCCAGCAACCGTAGAACGACGCGGCGAGCGTGACGCCCCTCGGGGACGGACGACGGTGACGCAGGCTCGGCGCTGCACCACGCCCTGGGCAGGTGCGGTACCTTAGGAGGTCCACACATCGACGGAAGCCCCTGCATGACGTTTGACACGAGCGGGCCCGCGGGCTTCGCGGCCAGCAACGGACTGCGAGCGATGACACCATGAGGGGCGCGCGCATCCTCGCCGCCCTGCTCGCGCTGGCGCTGCCGGCGGGGGGCCAGCTCGACGCGGACTTCAAGGCGAGCCCGCTCTCGGGCACCAATCCGCTCACGGTGGATTTCACCGATCTCACGACCCCCGACACGCCCAGCTCGTGGCTCTGGCAGTTCGGCGACGGAGGCAACGCCTCGGTGCCGAACCCCAGCCACACCTACACGACGCCCGGCACCTACGACGTCACACTCACCGTGTTCGACGGCCCCTTCGTGTTCGACATGGAGACCAAGACGGCGCTCATCACCGTGGATGCCGCGCCGCTCGTGCCGGACTTCACCGCCACGCCGACCTCGGGAACCAATCCGCTCCCGGTGGACTTCACCGACACCTCCACCGGCGCGACCGTCACCGCCTGGTCCTGGGACTTCGGCGACGGACAGACCTCGACCGGCGCGAATCCGACCCACATCTACGGCACTCCGGGCCTGCACAGCGTCTCGCTCACGGTGTTCGTCGGCGGACAGGGCGAAACCGTCAGCAAGACCGACCTCATCGACGTGGCGCCGGCCCCGCTGGTCCCCGCCTTCAGCGCGGCCCCGACCACGGGCGTCAACCCGCTCACCGTCCGGTTCACGGACGAGACGACCGGCACGCCCCCCACCGCCTGGCTGTGGGACTTCGGCGACGGCGCCAGCTCCACCGAGCAGCACCCGAGCCACACCTACGCCGGGGACACCAGCTACAGCGTCTCGCTGACCGCGTTCGTCGGTGCGCAGTCGGCCACGGTGGCCGAACCCGACCTGATCACGGTCGACCCGGCGCCGCTCGTCGCGGCGTTCACGACCGACACGTTCATCGGGCAGTTGCCGCTCACGGTGACCTTCACCGACACGTCGACCGGCGCCGAACCCACCGGCTGGACCTGGTTCCCTTCCTCGGGCGGGACGGGCATCGAGGCCGGACCCGAGTACACCCACATCTACACCGCTCCGGGAACCTTCTCGGTGACCCTGGGTGCATCGCTCGGAACGCAGCACGAGTTCGTCACGAGCCCGGACCTCGTCACCGTACTGCCCCTGCCGAAGGCGACCGAGTCGCTGGGCTTGAGCGCCGGCAGGTCGATCACCTCCGACCGCTTCGGCGAGTCCGTGGCCTGCTCCGGGTCCCGGATCCTGTCGGGTGCGCCGAACGCCTTCTCGTTCCCCGGCGTCCAGGGTGGCGCCGCCTACCTGCACGACGCCGCGACCGGCGCCCTGGTCCTGAAACTGATCCAGCCGACGGCGGGAACCGACGCCTTCGGGACAGCCGTCGCCCTCGACGGCGACCTCGCCCTCGTCGGAGCGCCCCAGGACGACGACCTCGCCCCGGACTCGGGCGCGGCCTACCTGATCGACGCCGCGACCGGCGCAGTGCTCTCCAAGCTGCTCTCGCCGGGAGGCGATCTGAACGACGAGTTCGGCTCCTCCGTCGCACTCGACGGAGACCTCGCGCTGGTGGGCGCCCCGCTGGACACCGTGGCGGGGACCGAGGGAGCCGGCTCGGCAACGCTCTTCGACGTCAGCGATCCGACCTTGCCGGTCGTCCTCGCGCAGCTCACCTCGAACGAGTCGTTCTGGCCCCAACACTTCGGGACGGCGGTGGCCCTCGACGGCTCGCGAGCCCTGGTCTCGGCACCGTTGCGCAACGTCGACGGCGAGCAGATGGCCGGCCGGGCCACCCTCTACGACATCTCGAGCCCCTCCCAGCCCACCGTCGTGGCCCAGCTCAAGGACTCCGACCCCGCCTACAACGCGAGGTTCGGGACCGACGTGGCCCTGGCCGACGGCTACGTCGTCGTGGGTGTTCCCGGTGGCACGGCCTCATCCGCCGTCGAGGCCGCCCAGGTCTTCGACGGCGACGACGGGACGTGGCTGGCCACACTGCAGGCCCCGGACTCTTCGTTGGGCGCGCAGTTCGGCTCCGGCGTGGCGGTCAGCGGATCGCTCGCGGTCGTGGGTGCGCCAGGGTTCGAGAACTCACCGGGCGTGGCCTACCTCTTCGAGTTGCCGTCGGGTGCGTTCCGCGCGCGGCTCGAGTGGTCCGGCGCCCAGGGGGCCGACGACCTGGGCTGGGCCGCCGCGCTCGAGGGTGACCGGGCTGTGATCGGAGCTCCGGGAACGGCCACCAGCGGGAGCCCCTTCTCCGGCTCCACGTTCCTCTTCGACGTCGCGCTGGGCAGCTGGTCCGATCTGGGCCAGGCCCTGCCGGCGTCGACGGGCGCACCGGCGCTGGTGGGATCGGGCCCGCTCACCCCCGGCGCCGACCTCGTGCTCGGGCTCACGGGAGGAGCGCCTTGGAGTGCGGCTTTCCTCGTCGTCGGATTCTCCGAGCTCTCCGCGCCGTTCAAGAGCGGCGTGCTCGTGCCCGCGCCCGACGTCGTGGTCGGCACCCTGCCCCTCGATGCGGCGGGTGACCTCTGGATCCCCGACACGCTGCCCGAAGGCCTGCCGCCGGCGGCAACGCTGCTGTTCCAGTCCTGGATCCTCGACGCGACGGGCCCGTCGGGCTTCAGTGCGAGCAACGCGGTGAAGGCGAGGATGCCGTGAGCCGCAACCGCGCCGTCCTGGCAATCACCCTCGCCGTGCTGGCCCTGGCCCTTCCGACCGCGGCGCAGCTCGACGCGGACTTCACGGCGACACCGCTCTCGGGCACCAATCCGCTCACGGTGGACTTCAGCGACCTCACCACCGGCGGCCCGCCCACCGTCCAGGTCTGGTACTTCGGAGACGGCACGACCTCCACCGAGGCGAACCCGACCCACACCTACACGACGCCCGGCACCTACACCGTCTCGCTCACGGTCGTCTCGGGCCTCCTCATCGACACCGAGACCAAGACCGACCTGATCGAGATCGCCCCGGCCCCGCTCGTCCCGAGCTTCAGCGCCACGCCCACCAGCGGCGACAACCCGCTGATCGTCGCCTTCGCGGACACCTCCACCGGCGCCGTCGTCACCGAGTGGGCCTGGGACTTCGGCGACGGCAGCTTCCCGTTCCCGTCCACCTCCGCCGAACCGGCGCCGTCGCACACCTACACCGCGCCCGGGACCTACACCGTGTCCCTCACCGCGTCCGTCGGCGGGCAGGACGCGACCGTCACCAAGACCGACCTGATCACGGTGGACCCCGCCCCGCTCGTGCCCGATTTCACGGCCACGCCGACGAGCGGCATCAACCCGCTCACCGTCTCCTTCACAGACCTCACCACGGGCACGACCCCCACGGCGTGGCTCTGGGACTTCGGCGACGGCGCGGGCTCCTCCGAGCAGCACCCCCAGCACATCTTCACCGGCGACTTCTCCTACGACGTCTCGCTGACCGTCTTCGTCGGGCAGCAGTCGGCGACGATCGGCAAGCCGGACCTGATCCAGCCGGACCCGGCGCCGCTCGTCCCGACCTTCGACGTCGACACGCTGACCGGCCCGCCGCCGCTGACCGTCTCCTTCACGGGCTTCACGACCGGTGTCGAGCCGACCAACTGGACGTGGGGCTTCGGTGACGGGACGCTCGGTCCCCACGCGCCGGAGGCCGAGCACACCTACACCGTGCCGGGGACGTACGACGTCTTCTTCGCCGCGTTCTTCGGCCAGCAGCAGGAGACCGCGTGGGCGCCGGACCTGATCACCGTCCTGCCTCTCCCGAGCCTCGATGAGCGCTTCACGCTCGTGCCGGTGGACGGCTGGGAGTACGACGAGTTCGGATCCGCGGTGGCCGTGAGCGGGCACCGCGCGCTGGTCGGAGCCCCCCAGGCCCAGGGGTTCGGGAACTCGGGCGCCGCCTACGTCTTCGATCTCGATACGGGCGCGCAGCTCCACGAACTCGTGCCCGACGACGCCCTCCCCGGCATCCGATTCGGCGCCAGCGTGGCGCTGGAAGGATCCCTCGTGCTCGTGGGCGCGCGCGGCGATGACACCCTGGGCAACCAGGCGGGAGCCGCCTACCTGTTCGACGCGGTGAGCGGCGCGCAGCTCGCCAAGCTCCATCCCACGGGCCTGGAGGCGTCGGACGCCTTCGGCGAACGCGTCGCCCTCGACTCGGACCTGGCCCTCATCAGCGCCCCGGGTGACGACGACGAGGCCCCGAGCGCCGGTGCCGCGTACTTGTTCGACGTCTCGGTTCCCACGGCCCCGGTGCAGATCGCCAAGCTGACCGCCGGCGACGGCGAGTACGGCGACCGCTTCGGCAGCAGCGTGGCCCTGCACGGCGATCGCGCCCTCGTCGGCGAGCACGACGATGACGAGCAGGCCATCGATGCCGGTGCGGCCTACCTGTTCGACATCTCCGTCCCCGGCCAGCCGGTGCTGGTCGCCAAGCTCACCGACCCGGAGGGCTCGCTGAGCGACGGGCTGGGCACGGACGTGGCGCTCACCGCGGACTTCGCCCTGGCCGGCGCCCCGTCCAAGCCCAGCGTCCTGTGGGACGCCGGCGCGGTGCTCGTCTTCGACAGCGCGACCGGCGAGCTGCTCACGGAGCTCGTCGCGCCGGACGCGAGGATCGGCCAGGGGTTCGGACTCGCCGTGGCGGCCTCGGGGTCGGTGGCCGTCGTCGGTGCGCCCGCGTCCGACCCGGAGGACTCGGGGATCTCCCTCTTCGACCTGCCCTCCGGAGAGCTGCGCGCCCAGCTCGCGACGGATGGCGAGGACCTGTTCGGCCGCCACGTGGCCCTCGATGGGGACCGCGCGGTGATCGGGACCCAGCCCGTCGCCTACGACTTCACCGGCTCGGCCGTCGTCTACGACGTCCCGCTCGGCGCGTGGTCCGATCTCGGCCAGGGCCTGGCCGGCGTCGACGGGGAGCCACGGCTGACCGGCCTCGGACCCGCCACGAGCGCCGGGCCGCTGCTGCTCGGCCTCACGGGCACCGCGCCGGAAGCCGTCACGTTTCTCGTCGTCGGCCTGAGCGAGCTGGGAACGCCCTTCCTGGGCGGCGTGCTCGTGCCCTCACCGGATGTCGTGATCAGCCTCGCCACGGACGCGGTCGGTGACCTCTGGATCGAGGACGCCCTGCCGCCGGGACTGCCCGCCGGCACCGCGTGGACGCTCCAGCACTGGATCGTTGACGCTGCCGGGCCGAGCGGCTTCGCGGCCAGCAACGGGCTGCGAGCGACGACGCCGTGAGAGGCGCACGCGCCGCCGCCGTGCTGCTCGCGCTGGCCCTCCCGGCCGCCGCGCAGCTCGACGCGGACTTCACCGCCACGCCGCTGTCCGGCACCAACCCGCTGACCGTCACCCTCACCGACACGACCACCGGCGGCGAGGTGCACTTCTGGGACTGGAAATACGGCGACGGCAGCGGCTCCTTCGAGCAGCACCCCGTCCACGTCTTCACCCAGCCGGGTCCGCACACGGTCAGGCTGATGGTGTTCACCGCCGTCGGCTTCGACATCGAGCAGAAGCTGGACCTGATCGACGTGGACCCGGCGCCGCTCGTGCCCGGTTTCAGTGCCGACGTGACCAGCGGGCCCATGGCGCTCAGCGTCTCCTTCACCGACACCACGACCGGCAGCGCCCCCACCGACTGGCTCGGCTCGGCCGTGGCGCTCGACGGAACGAGCGCGCTCGTTGGCGCGCCCCGGACCGACGGGAACGCCACGTCCACCGGCGCCGCCTACCTGTTCGACGTCGTAACTGGCGCGCCCGGCCCCGTGCTGACCCGCGCCGACGCCCAGGGCGGCGACTCGCTCGGCAAAGCCGTCGCGCTGGCCGGCGACCTCGCGCTGGTCGGCGCTCCGGTCGACGACTCGGCATCGCTCTTCGACGCCGTCACCGGGCAGGAACTCCACCGGCTGGCTCCGGTCTCGACCATGTCGGGTGTGGAGGTCGGAGCCTCCGTGGTCCTCGACGGCGACCGGGCGGTCGTCGGCGGCCCCGATCACCACCAGGCCGCGCGCGGGGCCGTCCACGTCTTCGACGTCGCCACCGGCGCGCAGCTGGACCGCCTGCTCGATCCCGAGGGCGCCCCCGGCGACGGCTTCGGCCGGTCGCTCGCCGCCGACGACGGCCTGCTCGTCGTGGGTGCGCCTGATGACGACGACCAGGGCGCGAACTCCGGCTCGGCCTCGCTCTTCGACCTCGCGACGGGGACCTGGTTGATGCGGCTGCTGCCCGCGGACGGCGCGCCGTACGACTACTTCGGGGGCGCCGTCGCGATCGACGACGGGCTCGTCGTGGTCGGTGCGCCCGGGTACGATGACGGCGCGGACAGCACCGGCGCGGTGTACGTCTTCGACGCCGCAACGGGCGAGCAGCTCGACAAGCTCTCCCTGGGCCCGGCCAACGCCCTGCACTTCCTGGGCTGGGACGTGGCGCTCGCCGGCACGACGCTGTTGGCCTCGTCCACCACCTACATGCACCAGCCGAGCGGGAGCCGTGCCGTGCTGTTCGACATCGTGTCGGGCCAGCACCTCGCGACGCTGCGCTCCTCCGACCTCGCGCCGCACCACTTCTTCGCGTCGAGCGTGGCCCTCTCGGAGGAGCACGCCGTGATCGGCGCGGTGCGCGCGGACGGCGCCGTGCCCGAGTCCGGTGCCGCCTACGTGTTCGATGCCGCCATCGGCACCTGGACCGATCTCGGGGACGCCCTGCCGGGCTCGGCCGGCGCGCCGATCCTGTCCGGCGGCGGACCGCTGCTGGGCGGCTGCGCGGTCGAGCTGCTGCTCGAGCATGCGGCGGCCGACGCACCGGTCCTGCTCGTGGTCGGCTTCGGAGCACTCGGACTGCCACTGCAGGGCGGCGTGCTCGTGCCCACGCCGGACCTGCTCGTTGCGCTCGGCACCGACGGGAACGGCGCGCTGCTCCTCGTCGAGACCTGGCCGCACCACCTGCCGGGCGGCGCGTCGCTTTGGTTCCAGGCCTGGATCGTAGACGCCGCCGGCCCGGCGGGATTCACGGCCAGCAACGGATTGCGAGCGATGACACCATGAGACTCTCGGCACCGAAGCCGCTGAAGGCGCTGCTCGCCGTGGCCTTGCTGGCCCTCGCGGTCACCGCACCGACCGCCCCACCCCTCGCCGCCGGGCCCGTCTCCGACACCGATGACCTGGTGGTCGACTTCGCCGCCGACACGACCTCCGGCATCAACCCGGTCACGGTCTCCTTCACCAACCTCACCACCGGCGGCCCACCCACCGTCTTGTTCTGGCACTTCGGCGACGGCGTCACGTCGACGGTCGAGAACCCGACGCACACCTACACGACGCCCGGTCTCTACACGGTCTCGCTCACGGCGTACCTCGGCCTGGAGATCGCGTCCATCGACAAGGTCGACCTCATCCTGGTGGAGCCGGCGACGTTCGTTCCGGACTTCACGGCCACGCCGACCGCCGGGCCCGCCCCCCTGACCGTCACGTTCACCGGGACGACCGAGGGCGCCGAGCCCGACTGGTGGGACTGGGACTTCGCCGGCTCTCCCGGCTTCGTCAACGGCCCCGTGGCGGAGCACACCTTCGTCGAGCCCGGGGTCTACGCGGCGACCCTCACCACGGGCTTCGGCGGCCAGACGGCGTCCGTGACCAAGACGTCGTTCATCACCGTCGGCGAGTTCCCCGTCTGCGTGGCCAAGCAGAAGTGGCTGGCGGCCGACGCCGTCGCGGGCGATCACTTCGGCGCAAGCGTCGCCATCGAGGGGGACCTGGCCGTGGTCGGGGCGCCGAGCTGGTTCCCGAGCATCAAGGGGTTCGCCGAGGTCTTCGAGGTCACGACCGGGGAACGGATCGTGACGCTGGCGGCTCCAGGAGAACTCAGCAACGACGAGTTCGGGCAGAGCGTGGACCTCGACGGCGACCTGATCGCGGTCGGGGCCATGCTCTCCAACGAGGTCCACCTCTTCGACGTGCAAGGCACCCACCTGGCGACCATCGAGGGGCCGTCCCCCGGGTTGTTCGGGCACGCGATCGCGCTCGACGGCAGCCGGCTCGTGGTCGGCGCGCGCAACGACTCCGAGCTCGGCGAGCTCGCCGGCGCCGCCTACGTGTATGACGTCGGCGACCCCACCGAGCCGGTGCTGATCGACAAGCTCCTGGCCGAGGACGGGAAGGCCTACGACGTCTTCGGCCACGACGTCGCGATCTCGGGCGATCGAATCCTGATCGGCGCCTTCGGGCACCTGAACGACGCCCCCAGCGCGGCCTACCTGTTCGAGCTGCCGGAGGTTGGCCCACCGCTGCCGGCCGGCAAGCTGCAACTTCTCGGTGGCAACGCCTACGACCAGTTCGGCATGACGGTCGCTCTGTCGGGCGACCTCGCCCTCGTCGGCGCTCCCTTCGCCTCAGGGTCCTTCGGGGGCGGCATCGTGGCGGTGTTCGACGTCGCCACCGGCGGGCAGATCGCGATCCTCGCTCCGCCCGACCTCCCCGGCGCGTCGGACTTCGGGAGCAGCCTCGCCTTCGACGGGACGACCGTGCTCGTCGGAGCGCCCTACGGCAACGAGGCCTTCCACTTCGACCTCTCCGATCCGACGGCGCCCGAGCTGGTCGTGCGCCTCGTGCCGCAGGACCCCGGGTCGAACGACGAATTCGGCATGTCGGCAGCCTTCGACGGGGAGACCGCCATCATCGGAGCGTGGGAGCACGACGACGGCGGCGTCAACGCGGGCGCGGCCTACGTCTTCTCGCTCGGGCTCGGCACGTGGACGGACCTGGGGCAGGGTCTTGCCGGTGCCGCCGGCGTTCCGACCCTGTCGGGCACGGGCACGCTCACCGGAGCGTGCACCCTGAACCTGCTGCTGACCGGAGCGGCCGAGACGGCGCCGACGTTCCTGGTCGTGGGCTTCACGGAGCTGTCGACGCCGTTGCTGGGAGGCGTGCTGGTGCCGTCCCCCGACCTCGTCGTGCCCGGCCTCACCGACAGCTCGGGCGACGTGCTGCTCGGCGCGACACTCCCCAACGGTCTCCCTGCCGGCACGTCGTTGATCCTCCAGCACTGGATCGTGGACGCCGACGGCCCGGCGGGCTTCGCGGCCAGCAACGGACTGCGGGCGACGACGCCGTGAGCATGGACCCGACGCCCCGCCTGCTGGCCACGCTCGTCATCGGAGTCATCCTGGCCGGCGGACTCCCCGCCCGCGAAGCGCCGATGCGGCTTCCGCCCGCCGTCGGCGTTCCCCTCACTTTCACGCTCACCGACGTGGTCCTCCCCGCCGCCCCGCGTCAGGTCGCGGCCTTCGATGTCGACGGCGACGGCGCCCCCGAACTCGTCGTGCTCGGCAGTCCGGTCGCGGAACTCGAGGGCCAGGTCACGGTGCTCGACAACGACGGCCAGGGCGGCTTCTCGATCGGCTGGACCACGGCGCACCCCGGTACCGAGTTCGCCTTCGCCCCGATGTGGATGGACCAGGCCGACGTGGACCTCGACGGCGACCTCGACCTGTCGATCACACCGGCTGCCGACGATCACTCGATCCGCCTCAACGACGGGCTGGGGACGCTGTCGGCATTCCTCCACGGCACCTGGTTCGGCGGCTTCGCAGGCGCCGGCTCCTTCGTGGAGGTCGATGGTGACGGCCTGCCCGACCTGGCGCACTTCACCGACGACCGCGGCCCGTTCCTCGACGCAGGCCTGGGCCAGGGAGACGGCCGCTTCGTCGGGTTCGCCGCGTGGATCGCGCCGCCCTACGACCAAACGATGATCGTGCACTTCGCCGACCTCGATGAAGACGGTGACAACGAACCCGTCGTGTCGTCGATCCAGGGCCTGCACACCTCGCACGACTTCGGAGTCTGGACCGAGCTGCTCGACGGCGCGTTCGAGAGTCTGCGGGTGCTCGACCTCGACGACGACCGGCACCTCGACCTCGTCTTCACCGATCCCGAGAACGATCGCCTCGGCGTGCTGCTCGGCGACGGGAGCGGGGCCTTCGGTCCGCCGATCTGGTTCGAGACCGGACGCGAGCCGACGCTGCTGGTCCTGGCCGACATGGACGGCGACGGCCAGCTCGACGCGATCACCAGCAACGCCGACGCCGGGTCGATCTCGATCCTGCGGGGCAACGGCGCGGGAAGCTTCGGGACGAAGCAGGACGTCGCCACCGGCCCCGATCCGCTGGGACTGGCGGCCGCGGACTTCGACCTCGACGGCGACACCGACCTGGCCGTGGCCGACACGGGCGCCACGACGATCACGGTGCTGTTGCAGCAGTGACGGGGCAGCCGTCGCACGTCGGTCTCGCGCCCCTTCGTCATGAGTCACTGGCCGCCACCACCGAGCCGCCGTACGCTGGTGACGGGGAATCGGGAGCACGCCGTCCACGTCGCTCCCACCCGGGAGAGGCGCCATGCCGTCGTTCCGTCGTCTTGCTGCGCATGCACTCCTGCTCGGTCTCCTGACCTGCGCCGCCGCGGCGCAGTTGCAGCCCGACTTCACCGCCGCGCCGCTCTCGGGCAGCAGTCCGCTCACCGTGTCGTTCACCGACGCGACGACGGGCGCGACCACGCAGCTCTACCACTCCTGGAACTTCGGTGACGGCGGATTCTCCTCGTCGCCGGACACGACCCACACCTACACGGCGCCCGGTACCTACACCGTCACCCTGTCGGTGCTCTCCGGCTTCACGCTGTACTCGGTCACCAAGGTCGACCTGATCGAAGTCGGTCCCACCGAGCTGGTGCCCGACTTCACCGCCACGCCGACGACGGGCATCAACCCGCTGACGGTGGCGTTCGCCGACGCCTCGACCGGCGCCCAGGCCACGAACTGGAGCTGGTTGTTCGGCGCGCAAGGCGGCTATGCCTCCGGCGAGCCCACGGCAACGCACACCTACACGGCGCCGGGGACCTACAGCGTCACCTTCACCGCGTTCGTCGGCCCGGAAGGCAAGTCGATCACCAAGACCGACCTGATCGAAGTCACCCCCGCCCTGTTGACGCCCGGCTTCACCGCGACACCGACGGGCGGCATCAACCCCGTCACCGTCTCCTTCACCAACACGACGACGGGCCCCGCCGAGCCGACCGCCTGGAAGTGGGTCTTCGGCGACGGCTCGCTCTCCTCCGCCGAACAGCACCCGACGCACGTCTACACGCTGCCCGGGGACCACGACGTGACGCTGACGGCCTGGGTCGGCCAGCAACCCATCCAGCTCACCGCGCTCGATCTGGTGCACGTGGAGCCGGCGCCGCTGTTCCCCGACTTCAGCGCGGATGTGTTGGCGGGCGCCATGCCGCTCACCGTCTCGTTCACCGATCTCACGACGGGCACCGCTCCGACCGGGTGGAGCTGGAACTTCGGCGACAGCAGCAGCTCGTCCGAGCAGGACCCCGTGCACACCTTCCACGTGCCGGGCACCTACGACATCCGGCTGACCGCGAAGTTCGGGGCGCAGACCGCGTCCCTCACGCTCCCCGACCTGATCACCGTGGTCGTCCCGCCGACCTGCGAGGCGACGGACAAGCTGCTCGCTGCGAGCGGCACGGGCCTTTCGTCCTTCTTCCACTCGGTGGTGATCGAGGGCCAGACCGCGCTGATCAGCAAGTTGCTCGACGAATTCGCCGGCCTCGAGAACGTGGGTGCGATCTCGGTCGTCGATCTCGCCACCGGCACCGAGCGGCTCGAGCTCGTCCCGGATACGCCCGAGCTCGGCGGGATCGGCGGCGCCATGGACATCGACGGAAACCTGGCCCTGGTCGCCTCGACCGGCAACGACACGCTCGGCCCCGGCCTGGGCGCGGCCTTCCTCTTCGACCTGACCACCGGCGCGCAACTCGGCACGCTGCTCCCCTCGGGCGACCCGCTGTACAGCTGGTACGGCAACGCCGTCGCGCTCGACGGAGACCTGGCCCTGGTCGGCGCCCGCTTCGACGACGCGGCCGGCTACCAGCACGGCGCGGTCTACCTGTACGACGTGAGCGACCCGACCCAACCCCTGCTGATCACCAAGTTCCTGGGCGAGGGCCTCGGCATCTCGGAGGGCTTCGGGACCTCGATCGCGCTGTATGAGGACACGGCCCTGATCGGACAGGTCCCCTTCGGCTGGCTGGCCAAGTCGGTCCCGGGCCGCGCCTTCCTCTTCGACGTCAGCGATCCGAGCCAGCCCGCGCACATCGCCACGCTGCATGCCGGCGGCGGCTACTCGAACGAGTACTTCGGCCAGTGGCTCGCGCTCGGCAAGAAGCACGCCGTGATCGGCTCGCCGTTCGACAACGAGGGCACCGCCGCGGGCTCCGTCTACGTCTTCGACGCGAACACGGGCGCCACGCTCGGCCGGCTGCTCCCGCTCGACGATGTGATCGGCAAGGCCTTCGGGACGGCGGTGGCGCTCGACGGGAAGACCCTCGTGGTCGGGGATAGCGACGACGACGCCGCGGGCTCGTCGTCGGGGGCGGCCTACGTCTTCGACGTCGAGAGCCTGACTCAGCTCGCGCGCTTCACCGCAAGCGACGCGACGGCCAACATGCTCTTCGGTGCCGACGTCGCGATCGGCGGCGGCAGGATCCTCGTCACCACCCCGTTCGACGACGAGCTCGGGGAAGACTCCGGCGCGTCCTACCTGATCGACGTGCCCGCCGGGACCTCCTGGACGGACCTCGGGCAGGCGCTCCCGGGCGGCGCCGGCCCGCCGGCGCTCACCGCCGCGGGGGCGGTGTTCCCTCCGTGCACGGTGCAGTTCACCCTCACGAACGCGGTGCCCTCGGCGCCGGTGTTCCTCGTCGCCGGCTTCAACGCGATCGACGCCCCGTTCAAGGGCGGCGTGCTGTTGCCGTCGCCGGACGTGGTCGTCGCGGGCCTCGGCACCGACGTCGTCGGCCGCCTGTTCCTCGTCGAGAGCCTGCCCGCCGGCTTCCCGCCCGGTCTGCCGCTCGTCTTCCAGGCCTGGATCGTGGACGCCGCGGGCCCCTCGGGCTTCTCGGCCAGCAACGGACTGAGCGCCACGACGCCGTGATGCCGCCAACCCGGGCGTGACCGCGCGGGCGCCATGGGCCCGGGTCACGTCCGAGGACGATGCGAGGTGGTAGCGGAGGAGGGACTCGAACCCCCGACACGCGGATTATGATTCCGCTGCTCTAACCAGCTGAGCTACTCCGCCACGGTCCGCGAGGGCCACACCTTCGACCCGCCAGCGGGCCGCGCAGGATACCGACGGTCGCGCGCCGCTAGCAAGCTGGGTTGACCGCGCGGGCACCGAAGACGCACGGCGTGATGGCAGGTGCGATCGACGTGCGCCGGCCCGCGGCGTGCGCCCGCCCGCACCGGGTCCGGCTCCGGTGATGCGCATCGGCACGGCGGGCGTCGGGCAGCCGCTTGGTCGCCGCGATGAACGCGGCCCCCGTCACGGCGGGGCGAGGCACGGACGAGGCACGCTGGCCCGGGGCTCTCGGCGGTCGGCGACGCGCCCGGATCCAGCGGTGTTCCAGACTGATGGTTCCGAGATCCGGGCCCCGCGGACGCCCCTCTCCGGCCCGCCGAGGGGCCCTCCGTGGCTCGTGCATATGCAGGAAACTTGCATGACAACCCCGTCACCCTGGGGCCTCGCATCGAAGATATCGATGCGCAACATGCCCTTTCCGCACCCATGCCCACTACTGCCAGTCGCCGAGAATACCGTGTTAGAGAGCGTGCCCCAGCGCCCTCTATTCGCTATGTTCGTGGAGTGCCGGCTTTGGGCAGATCAGCCGGTTTCGCACTGCCCGGTGAAGCCGTAGCAGAGCTGCCCAACCCGAAGCTGGTATCTCCCTATCATTCAGCCAAGTTGCGCGACATTCGCGCGTAAAAACCTCCTCCCCCCTTTCCCGAAAATCCTTGGCTGGATGATTTTTTAACCCCGCGCCCCGCCCGAGTTCCTGCTCGGCGCACGGTGCAGCGCGGCGATGGCCACGGCCAGGGCATCGGTGGCATCCCTCGACAACTTCGGGAGATCCAGCGCCGTCACGACCGCCTCGGGACGTCCGGTCCCCGCTTCGGTGCCCGAGCTCCCTGCGATCGCTCCGTCGGAGGCCACCCCCAGCGCGGACCGTGGCGAACGACCGCCGCGGGACGCCGGGCCGAGGAGCAGGCCGACCATGTGGGCCACCTGGTCCTTGGTCGCCGCGCCCCGTCCGGTGACGGCCTTCTTCACCTCGGCCGGGGACAGCTCGCAGAGTGGGCAGGTGCCCGCGCCCACGGCAGCCATGAGCGCACCCCGCGCCTGGCCCAGGACCACCAGCGAACGCGTGTTCACGCCGTGGAAGACGGTCTCCATGGCGACCAGGTCCGGCGACCACTGCAACAGGACCTCGGTCAGGCGGCCGTGCAGGTGGTCCAGCCGTTCCGCCAGCGAGCCCCCCCGCTTGGGCGCGAGCACACCCGCGTCGAGCAGCCGCAATCGACTGCCTTCGCGGGCGATGCAACCGTAGCCCGTGCGCGACGAGCCGGGATCGATGCCCAGGACCAGCATGTCGCCATCCTAGGTCGTGCGAGGGGCCGATCCGAGCACGGGTTCGAGAGGTCCTGCTAGAGTGCGCCGCCATGAGTCGTCGCGCCGCTCTCGTCGTCGTCGCCGCCGGAACCGGAGACCGCCTGGGCGCTCCCCGGCACAAGGCACTGGTCGAACTCGGCGGCCGCCCGCTCGTGGAGCAGACGCTGCTCAGGCTCCTGGCCGAGACCTGGCTGGACCCGGTGGTCCTGGTCGGCCACCCGGAGGACCTGCCGGCGTTGAAGCAGCTCGCCCTGGGGTGGCCGCGCGCGGTCACGGTCGTGGCCGGCGGCGCGCGCCGCCAGGACTCGGTCGCGGCCGGCTTGTTCACCCTGATCACGCAGGCCGACCCGCCCGACGTGGTCCTGGTCCACGACGCCGCGCGCCCCTTCCCACCCTGTGAAGCGCTCGGGCGACTGACCGATGCCGCCGCCGCCCACGGCGCCGCGCTGCTCGCACTCCCCGTCGCCGACACGCTCAAGCAGCAGACCGAGGCGACCGTCGCCGGGACGAACGGAAGCGCGAGCCCGGCCGACGCCCTCGTCCAGGCCACGGTCCCGCGCGCCGGACTCTGGGCCGCACAGACCCCGCAGGCCTTCCGACGCACCGAGCTGCTCGACCGCCTCGCCCTGGCCGAGGCCGAGGGCCGCACGGTCACCGACGAAGCCGCGCTCTTCGAGGAGCAGGGCCAGGTGGCCCTCGTCCGTGGCTCGTCCCACAACTTCAAGATCACTACGATGGACGATCTTCGGCTCGCCGAAGCCCTGCTCCCTCTGCACCCGCGAGAATCCTCTCCATGAGTCTCGAGAACATCGGCATCGGCCTCGGCGTCGACGCGCACAAGTTCAAGCCGGGGGGGCCGCTCATCCTCGGTGGCGTGACGATCCCGTTCGATCGCGGGCTCGAGGCCCACTCCGACGGCGACGTGCTCATGCATGCCGTGATCGATGCCGTGCTCAGCGCCGCCGACCTCCCCGACCTCGGAGAGCTCTTCCCGGCGACGGACGAGAACCGCGGCCGCTCGTCGGTGGACATGGCGCGCGAGGTGGCCCGGCAGCTCAACGTGGCCGGTGCGCGCATCCTCAGCATCGACGCCGTCGTGCTGACCCAGAAGCCTCGCATCTCGCCGCTGCGCGGACAGTTGCGCGAGTCCGTCGCGGCGTGTTTCGACCTGAAGGTGCGCCAGGTGAACGTGAAGGGCAAGACCTTCGACCACATGGGACCCATCGGGCGCGAGGAGGGCATCGAGTCCCGTGTCGTCGCCCTGGTGGAGCGCGGCTACACCACCAGCTGATCCCGCCCGAGCCCGGATCGAAGCCGAGCCGGGGTCAGCGCGAAGCCGCGCCCGCCGGTCCGGTGCGCGCGGCCTCGATCACCGTGCCGTAGAACGCCGTGGTCGCCGCGGCCTGGGAGTCGATGTCGAAGCGCCGCCGTGCCGCGTCCGCGGCGCCCTGGCCCATGCGCGCACGCAGATCGGGCTCGGCCACCATGCGCTCGAGGCCCGCCGCGAGTCCGTCGGCGGACTCCTCCACGACGAGTCCGGAACTGCCCTCCTCCACGATGTCGGGCAGCGGCGCTCGCGGCGTCACGATCGACGGGAGGCCCATCGCCATCTGCTCGCGGAGGGCGCGACAGGTTCCATCCGAACCCGGCACGAGGAAGAGCGAGGCGTCGAGGCCGGCGAGGGCGCTGGGGTACTCGTCGTGCTTGAGGTAGCCGGTGGAGATGACGCTTCCGGCCAGGCCCATGCGCTCGATCGGGTCGAGCAGCAGCGCCTTGATGTGCGTGCCGCGCCCGATGACGACCAGCTTCAGCTGCGGGTGCCGGCGCACGATGCGGGCGTGGGCCTCGAGCAGGATCTCGAAGCGGCGGTGTCCCTGCACGCGGGCCACGATGCCGATGCCCACGTCGTCGGGAGCGAGTCCGATGCGCTCCCGGCCCGCCGTGCGATCGAAGCGGCGCGAGTCGAACCGGACCAGGTCCACGCCGCCCTCGATCAGGGTCATCGGCCGCGGGATGCCACCGACCGAGACCGAGCTGGCGGAACCGCCGTACTGGTGCAGCGTCGTGTCGAACGCCGTGCGCGAGTTCACGATCAGGCCGTCCATCGCCCGGCGCGCCACGCGACGCGTCCGGAAGCCACCCGACAGGCCGCGCGCGTCGTAGGCCGTGCGCACCAGATGGCCGATGCCCGTCCGCGCCACGGCCATGGAGGCGATCCGATGGTCGTTGTCCATGTGGGCGTGGACGATCTCGGGTCGGAACTCCTCGAGCAGTCCCGCGAGCCGGCGGGCGTCCTCGCGATTGGCCCGGAATCGCGCGTGCTTGCCGAGCAGGAAGCCGGCCCGGTGCGGCACGCCGCGCGACTCGGCCTCGGGCACGATGCGCGACTGCGCCCCCTCGGAGGGCTCGCCGGACAGGAACAGCACCTCGTGGTCGGCGCACTGCCTCCAGGCCACGTTGAGCGCAGGCTCGGCCGGGCCGGTCCACTTCCAGTTGCTGAACAGGTGCAAGATACGCAAGGAAGGCACTCTATCGGCGCGGTCGTCCCCTCTCAACGACACGTTGCCCGGACGGCGCCGTGCGACGATCATGGATCCTGGCGTGCACGCCCCGCGCTCGGCGGGCCCCCTGTTGCCAAGGGCCGGTGGGTTCCTAGTCCGCTGTCGTCCCCCTTCGAGCCCAGACCATGTCTCGACGTGACGCACCCGACCGGCCCGGATGGCCCGCGTGAGCCGGCCACCGCGACGTCGTGGTTGCTCCCGGGGGAGCCTGCTTCCGGTCGTGGCCGTGATCCTGGCCGGCGTGGTGGCCTACGGGACACGCGAGGGCGCGTGGATGGACAAGCTCGCCGGCCGGGACCGAGACCCGGGCGGGGTGATCAGCGGCGTGGCCGAGACCGACGGCGTGGCCGGTGCCGGAGCGTCCGTCGAGGAGTCGCGGCCAAGCGACTCGGTCGACACCTTCGATCCGCGGGCGCCCTTCCTCGTGCCCGGCCAGGCCGAAGCCGCGGGCGTCGCCGCGCCCTCGGCCCCATCGGGCACCCCGGGCAGCGACACGACTCCCGCGGATGAAGCCGACGACGGCGAACACGGCGGCGCCGAACACGACGACGCCGAACACACCGTCACCGAGGGCACCACCGACCGCGGCCTGCGCCGCTTCGGCGTGGACGGCGCGCCTCGAGCCGCCCCGGGGGCGGTCACGATCCCCGTGGTCTCCTGGGACGCGGGCACTCCGGCCGACAGCAGCGAGGAGATGGCGGGTTTCCGCGTCCGACTCGAGCTGCACCCGACGGACGGCGAGGCGCTCTCCGGCCTGGTCGAGGCGCTGGTGGCCGAGGATCGCGTCGACGAGGGCCTCGAGCAGGTGGCGCGCTTCGCCTCCGCGGGCGGGGATCGAGAACGGGCGCGGGCCTGGATCGAGCGGCTGGACCCGTTTCGCGACGCGCGGCGGGCGTCGGTCGATGACGCCGTGACGCGCCTGATCGCACGGGCCGAGTGGTGCGAGGAGCGCAAGCTCCGGCTGAACCAGGCCGCGTTCCTCGACGCCGCCGCCGCACTCGACGCCAGCCTGGTCCGCGCCGGCGACGGCGCCGCCGAGATCCTCGCGGTCCTGCGCGACAAGCTGCTCTCCGATCGCGACGCCCTCGCCTCGCTGGCCCGGGCGGGGATGCCGCTGGGCGCCGACTTCGATCGCCACCCGGACAAGGACGACGCCCAGCTGAAGCGGATCGACGAGCGCCTGCGCGAGCGGGGCGAAGCCAACGAGGTCACGACGCGCCACTTCGTCGTGAGCACCGAGGGCGGCGAGCTGCTCGCCTGGCGGGCCGCCGACCTGCTCGAACAGGTGCACGGCGAGCTGCAGCATCGCTTCGATCTCCCGCGCTTCGGTCGCCGCGGCAAGCACGCTGTCGTCGTGCACGTGACCGAGGCCGCCTACAACACCGCTCGGCTCCAACAGGAGACGCCGCCGGCCGAGTGGACGCTCGGTTTCTTGACCGACGACGGCGACCTGGTCGCCCTCGACCCGCGCGTGCGCGGCGGATCGGTGGAGCAACTCTGGGGCGTCCTCGCCCGCGAGACGGCGCGACGGTTCGTGCGCGAGCTCACCGCACCCACCAGGCCGCCCCTGTGGATCGAGTTGGGCCTCGCGGCGACGGTCGAGGGCGCGACCCGCCTCGCGGACGGCTCGGTGGACCTGTCGCGTGACCCCCCTCGGCGCCGCCGCGACGTGGGGCTTTCGCTCGCCGGCCAGGGCGAGCGCCCCTACGCCGTGGACCAGGTGGTGCGCTTCCGGCCCGAGGATCCCGGGGCCACGACCTGGGCCTGGGCGCTCGTCCGCTACCTGCGCGATGCCGAGGACGAGACCGGGCGGACCCTGTTCCGGGACCGCTGGGAGGCGCTCGTCGACCGGTACCGCACCGACCCACCGAGCATCGAGGGTCTCGATCGCGACGAGATCGCCGAGGGGGACTTCCGCCTGGTGCGTCGCCTCGTGGTCACCGACGACGACCCGCGCGGCGAGATCGACTCGGCCCTCGCGCTGCAGCGCGCCTTCCACGGCTGGTGGCGCGACGAGACGGCCCTCGATCGGCACGAGGCGGGCGCGGTGGGCGCGGCGCTGGAACGCTCGCGCACGCTGACCCAGGCGCGCCGCCACGACGAGGCCGCCGCGGTGTTGCGGCGCGCGCTCGCCGCGGGCGCGGGTGATGTCGAGGCCTGGCGCCTGCTGGTGGATGTCGAGGACGCACGCCGCGACGACGACCGCGCCTTGCTCGCCGCACGTCAGGTGGTCGCGCTCACCGATCCGCGCGAACCGTCCCGCTGGCTGCCCGTGGACGCGATCAAGTCCAACCTGGCCACCGACCTGGCCGAAGACGACGCGACGCTGCGCACCGCGGTGATCTCGCTCGTCGATGGCTACGTGCAGGCGGGCCTGCCGCGCGCCGCGCGCCGCGTCCTGGACACCCTGCTCGCCGCCTGGCCGCTCGACGTCGGCTACCGTGCCCAGCGCGCGACGCTCACCGAGCAGCTCTCCGGCGGCGAACTCTGGCAGCGCGATCGACTGGGCCTGGTCGAGGACATCTCGCCCTTCCACGGCGACGCCACGCTGTTCCAGGCCAACGGCACGTCGCTCGACGTGCGCTGCGCGGACCGCGTGCGCCCCGCGACCCTGCGCGGCCTGGCGCACCTGCGGCCGCCGTGCCGGCTGCGCATGCACATCGCCTTCCGCGACTCCTCGGCGCGCACCGGCAAGGACCGTCGCACGCACTACGTCGGCTTCACCTTCGGCGCCGAGCTCCCCGAGGAGCCCGGCGAGTGGGGCCTCTTCGTCACGCCCGCGGGGCGCATCGAGCTGGCCACGCAGGGCAACCTGGAATGGCCCTCGTACGCCATCGGCCAGGGCCCGCCCGAGGCCCTGGAGCTGGAGATCCGACTCGACGAGCGCAGCTTCGAGGTGCTCACCTCCGGCAAGAGCCTGGGCGTCCAGCCCCTCGACACCCGCCGCGCCGAGGGCTGGCTGGGCCTGTACGCACGGCACACCGACGCGCGGCTGACCGAGTTGATCGTGGAGCGGCCGGAGATCCCGGATCCCGCCCGAGCCTGGTGGGCGTCGGGGCGGTAGCGGGAGGCGCGCTCGGCGTCGGTGGCACGGGCGCCTTCGGCCGGCACGGGCGTCCGACATCGCGGCCGGGCCGGCGGCGGTCGCCTCTGGCTGGCGGCACCCTTGGCCTCTTGCGCGAAGCCCGGGGCATCGATCACCATGTCGTCTCGCGCGGAGCGACGAGGCGCTGCACCACGGGCCTCGTCGGTGCACCCGGGCGGGCGTAACTCAGTTGGTAGAGTGTCAGCTTCCCAAGCTGAATGTCGCCGGTTCGAACCCGGTCGCCCGCTCCATGAGTATGCTGCAAATTGCCTCTGAAGAGGATCTGGGCGGTCTCGGCAACGGTAACTAAGCGACGACGGGGAGTAGCGGGTCCGCGGGGTGCTCGTCCCTTCGCGGACTCGATGGTGCAACGTTGTGGGCGCAGTAGAAGTCACACGTGCCACTCTTGCCTCCCGACGAATCGGCCACCCTTGATACGGTTGCGGCTGAACGATGCACTCGGCCAGAAGACCCAGCGACACTTGCCGGAGACCTCACGGCCGCATTGCCCACTGTCACACCATGGCTTGCTCCCGTCCGCCCAACAGCGTGTCCTCTCAGTGCGCTGGCCTCGCTACCCCTAGCGCTCCGGCCGACAGCCGTGCCACTGCCCTCGGCGAACACTTAGTCGTGGCTCTACAATCGAGGTGACCACGCCCCACTCTCGGTCTTTCGCTATCATTGGTATCCGTCCTCGGAGGGGAAGAAGATGACGACGAGCAGGGAAGAGGCGCAAGCGACGACGCGGCCTGCACGAAGGCCACTCCCCACTGACGCGCGCAACTGGCCGAAGACGAGATAGGGCCACAGTCGGGTTGGGCTCCGTTGGCCAAGGGCACCAGTCGGCATCACTAACGCAACGTCATGGACAGCTCCCTCTATTAAGGAGAGGTGAGCGGAAAGGTGACGGCGCCGCGGAAGCAAGCAGCGAGAGCGCTTCCTGCGCCGACGTCCGTAGGGGAGGAACAACTTGCATACCGGAAACACACGTCCGCGAGTCAGGCGGAGCTTTCTTCCGACACCCGAGTTCCTTCTGCCAATGGCCCTGGCCGTAGCGCTCGCAGTAACGCAGAGGGTTGATGGGCTCGTCTGTGTCGTCTTCGCACTCGTCGGGACCATCGTATCGCTCGACGTGACCGGCCTGACGCTGAGCCAAGCTCACAGGTTTGCCGGCGATCCGACCCAGATACGCAAGTGGGCGCGTACCAATGCGATCTGGCACAGCGGCCTGCTGAGCGTCTACATCGCAGTCATCTCGGGACTCTTCTCATTCAGCCTGGGCGTCCTCGACGAACTGAAACGGCTCGCCGAGATGATCCTTGCGTGGTTTTCGCTGCCCCAGCTACTCACCGACATCACGATGCAAGCCTTGGAGATGATATCCGAGCACACAATGCTCCTTTTCGGTGTCGTGACGCTCTTCATCGTCTGGCACACCTACTCGGCAAAGATCATTAGTCGACCAGAGCTCGGTGATCACACATCTCTTCCACCTCTTGCCAAGGCCGTCTACGACCTCCTTGAACTGGTTCTCCGGTTCTGGGAACGCTGGAAGCGTGGGAATTGGAATGCGCAACCACTGGGAAGTGCAGAGGAGGACGCCAAGATCGCGGGCTTGGCCCAAGCACTCACGTTCCACGCACAAGCTGCTCTCGTCGCAGTAGACATGCTCGCGCTCGCTGCCTTGATGAAGTTCCTTGGCTACTTGGACACTGGCTCGAACCAAGTCTCACTAGTCTCCCTCGTGTTCGGAATCGTTTTTGCCTTCGCCTTCGTCGCAGCGAAAAGGGGAGGGCGTCTGTATGGCCGCATTGCAGCGGAGGCGGGAGAGACCGGGCAGATGGGCGAGTGGATGGCCGACGAGACGACGCCCCCCAAGAGCGCAACAAGTACTTACCAGTGGCTTATCGTCGCCCTCAGGCTCATCGAGCCTCTGATGATCTTCTATTTCGTATGCGAGTTGATTGGCTTCCTGATCTTCGACGAGCGAATACACACCGTAGGCTTCGTCTTCGGTGCCCTTGTGCTCCTGCTCGGCCTCATTAACAAGTATCGCCTCTGGAGAATTGTCAACCGTGCATTGAGCCTGGGCGAGTCCGACGGCATTCGAGACGAAGAGGCGAGCGACGAAGGCAGTTTCTGGAATCAGATCCGCGAAAGGCTGGGTCTCGTCTACACCAAGGATCAACTGGATGTGAAGCAAGCGCGCGAGGACGCCCAAAAGCCAGTACTGCGCCCCTTGCGTGTCGTAGCCGGAGACTTCCTAGAGCCAGTATGGCGGTTGCTTGTTGCCTCCTTGAAGGTGCTGGCTGTGATACTTGCGTCGATCCTGGTGATGTGGGCATCCCAGACATTCTTCCCTCGCACGAGGAACATTGACTCACTTGACACCTGGTTGAGCCTCCTGCTTGCAGTAACGTCATTCCTGCTGTCGGCGAGCTTCGTGCGAGTCCCCTTCCTTGGCCCACTCCTAAGACTAGGGAAGTTCTTTGCGCACCGCACCTGTGACTACGTTCACAGCAATCGAGGAGTTTTTCGCTTCGCATTCGGCGCCTTGGCCCTCGCCGCGATACTCCCAATTGCGGACGCGATGATGAGCGCGGTATTCGACACTTCGTCGAATCTGACATTGAGCTGGACCGACAAACTCGCACTTATGGAGCTGACAGAGAACCACCTACACGCGAGCCAAGTCGCCGTCTTGTTCGTCTTTCTCACAGCCGTAGGTGAGCTATTTCATCGTGAGTACCTGAAGGCTGGAGGAACGGAGCCGCTAGCGCTGTCCGAAACGAAGATTAAAGACAGCCACTACAGCGCCATTCTCTTTGTATGCGCGATTGTACTGACAGGAATCGCCTTCTTGCAGCACGAGCTACGTGATGCAATGCTGCCTGCTGTCCGCGGCGCAGCAGTCTCGAATGGCAGAGTGAAGGCCGATCGCTTCAACGAACACCTACCGTCCGCGCTGCCCTTGCAGGGTCAGAGAATCGTCCTCTGGTACCTCCCGCATGAGCACAACTCGACGCAGGGCTTCGGGAATGTCGCTGAGCTTCTGATCTACGCAGGTGCGGAAGTGCGCATTAGCTCGGCGGTAGATAGTGGCGCCCTTGCACGGGAGCTCAGTGAGGCACACGTCTTGGTCATTCCCGAGCAGGTGGGGGCGAGGGCAGTGGATGTTCCAATAGTAGGACAAGCAGAGCACGTTCCCTTTATCGTGAGCACCGTAGAGCGGTGCAAGAGCGCAATCGGCGACTTCGCCAAGAAGAGGTCTGATAGCCGCGTAGTCATACTCGAAGGAGACATCTATACAGCCCCCGGTGAGGCTGTCGTAGATACGCTTGAGTTTCTGACCATTGACACCGTCCCGGACTTCCACAAGACCAAGAGTGGACTTAACAAGCGTGAACTCACACTCTCAGCAAAGGCCGAGAACCACGCTCTCCTAAAGTACATATCCGAGATTGCGAGCGTGAATGGGTACCACGTATTCACGAGTACGAACGACCGAATTGTCCCGATCGTGACCGACGAGACCGACAAGCGGATGGTGGCAGCGGCATTGGAGAATGTCGTGATCCTGGGCCTCGACTACCATCAGTTCCAGGCGTCTCACGTGCAACTTCTGGTCAACGCGTGTCGACCGTGGACGTCGAAAGACGGTTGGGGCGACTAGGCTTCACCCCATGCAATCCCAGGAGCCAGCTCTGCCACTCCCTGACTGAGCGTCGGGGGGGAGAGTCGATTGTGGCGGCTCCGTGGTCAGGCCGATGCATCTCGGCGCCGACGGACACGGTAACTGAGCACGAGTCCTGTGACAACTACAAGTAGTGAGGTAATGGCCAATGAGCGCAGCAACGGGTTCTGAAAGTCACTCCGATCCTCATAGTCCATTGAGTGCAGCATGAACATGAAGTTGAACCAGCGCCAACTCGTCGTTCGGATTCTCTCTACCTTTCCGGTCATCGCATTGATGTAGACGCTCGTGCCGGCATCGTCCGCAAGGTCGACTCTCCAGGCAGGCAGACGGCCTCCACGGTAGGTGAACCTTTCTGCTTCAACAGGCTGGCTGAGATAGGAGTAGCGCGCCCCCTGGACATCGACTCCAAGGTCCTTGGCCAGGTACTCCTCTGCGTGCGCACGGCTCATCGTCTGGAGGGGAAGACCATCTTCTCCGACGTAGTGGATGGTGCCGTCTGCACCTTCAAGCACCCAACTCCATGCACCGCGGACAATCTCAATGGACGCTCCAACGATCTCCGTCCCTTGCGTCGCGGCGAGTGCGTCCGCCAGGGGCAGTACCGTGTTTGCATCGATGTCGAACACAGGACGGCTCACTTCCAAGTGCTCGCCGCGCACTTCCTCGATACTCGAGAAAGCGAAGTAGATGCCGCTCAGCACCCATGGCAGAAGTTGCAGGGATGCAACGACTCCAAGCATCACGTGAACACGCCGCAGTCGTTCACCACGCATAGCAAGAACCTCTGTCCTCTTGAAGACGGTTGCCATCTGCAATACGCATACAGCTTGACGCTAACATGCCTGAAGCGCAGGCATGGAGTGACAAGGCAGCGACGGCGGGGGGACTCCTGCAGCAAGATGCGGGCCGGCTCCTGCTGACGGGTTGGCCGAGTAACGGTCTACGTGGGGGAACCGACCACTTTGATCCCCCACCAGCCCACGGCCGTCAGCGCGAGGGCAACCGCGAGCAGGATCCTCGTTCCGCGCGCCGCCCCCCCTCACGCCAGCACCGCCCGCACCACCTCCCCGTGCACGTCCGTGATGCGGAAGTGCCGCCCCTGGTACTTGAACACCAGACGCTCGTGGTCGATCCCGAGCAGGTGCAGCAGCGTCGCGTTGAGATCGTGCACGTGGACCGGATCGGCGACGATGTTGTAGCCGAACGCGTCGGTCTCCCCGTAGGTGAAGCCGGGCTTCACGCCCGCGCCGGCCATCCACATGGTGAAACAACGCGGGTGGTGGTCGCGGCCGTAGTCGGTCGCGCTGAGCGGGCCCTGCGAGTAGTTGGTGCGGCCGAACTCACCGCCCCAGACGACCAGCGTGTCGTCCAGCAGCCCCCGGCGCTCCAGGTCCAGGACGAGCGCCGCGCTGGCCCGGTCCGTCTCACGGCACTGCACGCGCAGTCCGTTGGGCAGGTCACCGTGCTGGTCCCAGCCCTTGTGGAAGAGCTGCACGAAGCGCACGTCGCGCTCCAGCAGCCGGCGCGCGAGCAGGCAGTTGGCCGCGTAGGTGCCGGGGTCGCGGGCGTCCTCGCCGTAGAGCCGGAACGTCTCGTCGGGTTCGTCCGAGAGATCGGTGACCTCGGGGATCGAGCGCTGCATGCGCCAGGCCAGCTCGGCGTGCACCCGACGCGTTTCGATCTCGGGGTCGCCCGTGCGTTGCAGCTGCAGCTCGTGCAACCGGTCGAGGGCGTCGAGGGAGCTACGCCGCAGGGCACGGGAGACGCCGGCGGGATCGGAGAGGAAGAGCACCGGGTCGGCGCCGGCCCGGAGCTGCACGCCCTGGTGGCTGGACGGCAGGAACCCGGCGCCCCAAAGCCGCGCGTAGAGCGGCTGGCCGCCCTTGTTCTTCGTGACCAGCACGCAGAAGTCGGGCAGGTCCGGGTTGAGGCTGCCGAGCCCGTGACTCAGCCACGCCCCCAGCGACGGCCGCCCCGCGATCTGCGACCCGGTGGTGAAGAAGGTGATCGCCGGGTCGTGGTTGATGGCCTCGGTGTGCATCGAGCGGATGAAGCAGAGCTTGTCGACCATGCGCGCCGTGTTCGGCAGTAGCTCCGAGACCCAGGCGCCGCACTCGCCGTGCCGCTCGAAGTCGAACTGCGCCCCGGCGAGCGGCAACACGGACTGGTTGCCGGACATGCCCGTCAGGCGCTGCCCCTGCCGCACGCTGTCGGGCAGCTCGGTCCCGTTGCGCTCCTGCAGCAGCGGCTTGTGATCGAACAGGTCGATCTGCGAGGGCCCGCCGCTCTGGAACAGCGAGACGATGCGCTTCACGCGCGGCTGCACGTGCGGCCCGGTGAGCACGCCGTTCCACCCCACGACTCGGGGCGCGTCCGGGGCGCCCACGAGAGGCAACAGCGATCCCGCCCACGTGGAGCCTCCGAGGGCGCCCCCCACCGCGGCCGCGGCGCCGGCGAGGAAGCCGCGGCGGCTCATCGGCAGGCGTCCGTGCTCGCTCGACCCGGTCATCGCAGCGTCACCGCACCGTCGTACGACAGCAACACCTGGGCGACGACCGCCCACGCGGCGACCTCGACGGCGTCCTGGTCGTCCCGCTCGTCCCGCTCGAGAGCTGGCGCGGCGGCGCCCACGGCGAGCAACGCGCGGGCCTCGTCGGGAGCGGCCGTGAAGTCACCGCGGGCCGCCTCCAGGAGCTGCAGCAGGACGTCGCGTTCGTCAGCCGCGGGCCGACGACTCGTCACCAGGCGGAACGCGGTCTCGAGTCGCGACGCGTCGGAACCCCCGGCGAGACCCCGGACGCGCTCAGCGAGCACGCGCGCCGCCTCGACGAGTTGCGGGTCGTTCCAGAGCGCCAGGGCCTGGAGCGGCGAGCTCGTGGACTCGCGCCGCGCGACGCACACGTCCCGCTTGGCTGCGTCGAAGAGCATCATGGACGGCGGCGGTGAGGTGCGCTTCCAGAACGTGTACAGGCTCCGCCGCCACAGGCCCTCGCCCGCGTCGGGCGTGTACACCAGGCCGCTCTTCTCCTCCCAGAGGCCCGGCGGCTGGTACGGTTTCACCGGAGGCCCGCCGAGGCGCTCGACGAGCAGCCCGCTCACGAACAACGCCTGATCCCGGATCATCTCGGCCGAGAGGCGGCGACGCGGCCCGTGTGCGAACAGCCGGTTCCCGGCGTTGCTGCCGGAGGGATCCACGACCGGGCCCGAGGACTGCCGGTAGGTCGACGAGAGCACCAGCCGTTTCATCAGCGCCTTCACCGACCAGTCGTCTCCGCGCAGTTGCCGCGCGAGGTGATCGAGCAACTCGGCGTGCACCGGCGGGACGCCCTGGCTGCCGAAGTTCTCGGCCGTCGTGACCAGGCCCTCACCGAAAGCGAGGCGCCAGAAACGGTTGACGGCCACGCGCGCGAAGAGCGGGTTCTCCGGCGCGCTCAACCAGCGCGCGAGCCCCAGCCGATCGGGCTCGAGGTCCGCGGGGAACGGAGCCACCTCCGCCGGCGTGCCCGGCTCGACGCGCTCGGCCGGCGACAGGTACGAGCCCCGCTCCAGCCGGTACGTCGGCCGGGGCGTGTCGAGCTCGGACATGGTCATGATCTCGCGCAGACCGTCCATGAACCCGGAGAGCTCCGCGCGCGCCTCGCGCAGCGCGGCGCGGTGCTCGATCACGTTGCCGTCCGTCGTCTCGACCAGGTGGTCCCGGGCGGCCTCCGGCGAGGACAACAGGTCTCCGAGGGACGCGCCCGTCGCGAGATGGCGGATCTCGGCCGCGCCGAGTTCCCGGGCGAAGACGCGCAGCTCGTCCACGCGTCCGCCCGCGAGACCGACGTCGCGGAAGCGCTGCCCCAGCGTCAGGGTGGAGTCGGCAGCGACGATCGTGCGCGTCAGGTTGTCGCGGACCGTGCGCGTCTCGGCGCGCTCACCGTCGATGTGCAGGCCCAGGCCCGCCGCGCGCGACGATCCGTCGTAGGTGACGGCGAGGTGCACCCAACGCCCCGTGGGCAGCGGCGCCAGCGTGCGGACCCGTATCGCGTTGCCAGGCCAGAAGTGGATCAACGCCGCGGAGAGAGCGCCCTGCTCGATGAGCAGTTCATACCCGCGGCTGCCGGAGTCGGTCCAGGCGCGCGAGCGGTGCAGGACCACGGCGCGCTCCTTGGTGTCCGGGACAAGGAGCCACAGCGCGAGCGTGAAGGGGTCGTCCCGCGTGAACGCCCCGACGCCGGGGAAGTGGGCGTTGTTCTCGCCGTCGAGGAGCAGGCCGAGACCCGCGTGCCCCTGCGCGAGCTCGGCGAGGCCGCTCACCGCGCCGGGGTGCTCGGCGTCGGCGGCGTTGCCCAGCTTGCCGTCTTCGAGCGATTCGAAGTCGAACGCGCCGGTGCGATCCGCCGAGACTTCGGCTCCCTCCAACGCGTGGACTCCGGCTGAGTCAGCGCTGGCGCCCACGGTGGCGCCCGCGCCCGCGTCGGCGTCGGCGTCGGCCGGCGTGTCGGCGGCGGCGCGGCCGGCCGCCCGAGCGCGCTCGAGCGCTTCGCTTGCCGCGTCGACCCGCGCTCTGAGTGCCACGAGTTCCCGCTGCTCGTCCTCACTGGCCAGCAACAGCGTCGGCGTGGGCACGGCGTCGGTGAAGTGCGAGTAGAGACCACTCTCGTCGATGTTGTCGAAGAAGGCCGCCAGCCCGTAATACTCCGATTGCCGGATCGGATCGTACTTGTGGTCGTGACAGCGCGCGCACTCGAGGGTCAAGCCCAGGAAGGCCGTGCCGAAGGTGTGGACGCGGTCGGCGACGTACTCGACGCGATACTCCTCCTCCACACTCCCGCCCTCGTTCGTCTGGCGGTGCAGGCGGTTGAACGTCGTGGCCAGCCGCTGCTCGCGCGTCGCCTCGGGCAGCAGGTCCCCGGCGAGCTGCCAGGTGGCGAAGCGATCCCAGCCGAGATCCCGGTTGAACGCGTCGATGACCCAGTCGCGCCAGGGCCAGACGTCGCGGCCCACGTCGTTCTGGTAGCCGTAGCTGTCCGCGTAGCGCGCGGCGTCGAGCCAGTCGGAGGCCATCCGCTCGCCGTAGCGCGGCGAGGCGAGCAGGCGGTCGACCACTCGCTCATGAGCACCTTCGGACTCATCCGCGAGGAAGGCGTCGAGTTCTTCCAGGGTCGGCGGCAGGCCCGTGAGGTCGAAGCTGACGCGCCGGAGCCACGTCTCGCGGGACGCTTCGGGCGTCGGCTCGAGCCCCTCGGACTCGAGACGCGCGAGCACGAAGCCGTCGAAATCGTCGCGCGGCCAGCTCTCGCGGTGCACGGGCGGCACCTCGGGACGTCCCACGGGCTCGAACGCCCAGTGCTTCGCGTATCGAGCGCCCTCGGCGATCCAGCGCTGCAGCGTCTCGATCTCGACCACCGAGAGCGAGAGCTTGGAGTCGACCGGCGGCATGCGCTCCCGCTCGAGCCCATGGCTCACGCGATGCAACAGCTCGCTCTCCTCGGGACTCCCGGGCACGATCGCCGCGTAGCCACCCAGGTCCGCGGTGGCGCCCTCGAAACTGTCGAGGCGCAGGTCACTCTGTCGCGCGAGCGCGTCGGGGCCGTGGCAGATGAAGCACCGGTCGGACAGGATCGGGCGGACATCGCGGACGAAGTCGACCGGCGCCACGCCCCGCCCGACGTTCGGCACCGCCGCGGCCGCGTCGGCCGGATGCCGCGCGAGCCACGGCGCCCCGGCGAGCACGGCGCAGATCAGGAAGAGGGCCGGCCGCAACATGGCGCCAGGATACTCCGCACCGCCGACAGACGCCCACGCCCGGTCGGGCGCCTCCGTCACGGCGGGTCCAGGTACCCCTTCTCGATCAGCCGCGCCTGCAACGCCTCGGGCGAGGCTCCCCGAGCCGCCTCCAACCAGCGGCCCGTGAACGGGGTCGCGCGCTCGCGCTGCGCCTCGACGTCGTCGCCCAGGTGGGCGAGGTCCCGGCGCACGGTGTCGAGGTCGACGCGCCCCTTGTAGATGGCCCCGACCGAACCGTCCGCATCGATCAGGAAGCTGGTGGGCAGGGGCAGCGGGCGACGGTTCAGGAACACCGTGTCGTGGTAGGTCTGCAACACGCCGATGATGCGCTCGTCGGCCATGCCCACGGGCAGGTCGAGGCCTCGCGAGTCGATGAACGCGCGCGCGGCCTCGGCGCCGTCCACCGCACCTGCGCCTCCCGCGCCGCCCTCACCGAGGCCGTCGACGCTCAGCGCCAGCACGGGAAAGTCCGCCCGCGCGAGGTCCGCGAGTTCGGCCCGGCACGGCACGCACCAGCTGGCCCAGAGATTCAGCAGGAAGGGCTCGCGCGACTGCGCACCCGACTGCGCACCCGACTCCGCGCCCGCTCCCACGACGTGCACCTCACCCGCGAGATCCCGGTACTGCATGCGCGGCAACGCCGCGGCCGAGCCCGGGATCAATCGCATCGCCTGGGTCGACGGCGCGATCACCGGCTCCGTCGGCCTGAAGTCGCGCGTGCGATCGGGCGGCGTCCACGCAGTCGGTACGCGGCCCTCGCCCTGCTCGAGCTCGAAGAAGTGACCCGCCTGGATGTCGCCGTAGACCTGCCGCGCACCGTCGGGCCAACGCACCTCGAGCGACTCGATCTCACCGGTCGCGCCCAGGCCGAAGTGCACCCACTTGCTGGACTGGGAGAGGAAGCCCTCGGCTGCCCTCAGCGTGCGGATCAGCTCGACGCCGTCGCCGTCACCGTCACCGTCACCGTCGCGGGCGACACCCTGCATGCGCAGCGTGAGACGCGCGCCGATGGCGTCGCGATTGCTGCTCGTCCCGTTGCCCGTGAGCCGGAAGGCGACGAATCGGTTGCCGGACTCGAGGTCATTGCGCAGGAAGCGCAGGCGTGGCGCGGTGCGATTGCTGATCCACAGGTCCACGTCGCCGTCGAAGTCCCAGTCGGTGGCGGCCAGGCCGCGGCCGTCGTCGGGGAAGTCCAGCCCGCTCCCGGCCGAGACGTTGGCGAAGTCGGCACCACCGGTGTTCAGGTAGACGCAATGGCGCTCGCGCCCGCTCAGCGACATCCCGGCCAGCAGCCTCTCGTTCAGCTCGATCACCGCGTCGGCGTAGCGCTCCAGCGTCTCGCGCTCCCCGGCCTGCTCGACGGTCGCGGGAGATTGCGACAGGACCTGTCGCCAGAGGAAACTTCACAAGTCCCGCGAGTCCTCGTTCGTCAGGTTGCCGTTGGCGACGACGAGGTCCTGCAGCCGATCGTTGTCGAGGTCGACGAAGAGGCTGCTCCACGCCCAGCGACCCATGGTGACACCGGCGTCCACGCTCACGTCCTCGAACCCACCCGTGCCCGCGTTGCGGAACAGGGAGTTGCCGCGGGCATGCCGCTGGAACGCGGCGCGCTGGGTCCCGTCGGCGAGCGGGTTGAAGTTGCGCTGGTAGGTGATGCGATTGCCGGCGGACGAGAACATGTTGCTGACGTAGAGGTCCATCCAGCCGTCGAGATCCGCGTCGCCGAAGGTGACCGACATGCCGGCCGAGATGTCTTCGACCCCGGCCTCGGGAGCCACGTCGCGAAAATGCCCGCCCTCGTTGAGGAACAGGTTGTTGCGGCCGTAGTCGTTGGCCACGTAGAGGTCCTGGTCCCCGTCGTTGTCGATGTCCTCCCAGGCCGCCGCGAAGCTGAAGCGCGTCCCGTTCTGATCCAGGCCGACGCTGTTGGTGATGTCGCGGAAGGCCCAGCCCCCGTCGTTGCGCCAGAGGATGTTGCGCGGACCGTTGTTCGCGTCGTGGTAGGGAATCGCCGCCTCGTTCGACGAGTAGCAGACGAACAGGTCGAGGTCGCCGTCCCGGTCGTGGTCCGCCGCCGCCATCGACGTCGGGATCGCCGGGCCGGGCAGGAGCATGCGCCCCTCGAAGTGGCCGGCGCCGTCGTTCTCGAGCAGCATGGTCGGCGTCGAACCGAGCACCAGGTCCTGGTCACCGTCGTCGTCGAGATCCAGGAACAGCGCGCTCATGGTCGAGTCCATCCAGTCCACGCCGGACTCCGCCGCGCGCTCGTCGAAGCTGCCGTCGAGGTTCTGCACGTAGAGCTGGTTGGGGATCCCGCCGGAGTTGCAGAGATACACATCGTCGAGTCGATCGCCGTTGACGTCTCCGACGGCGAGCCCGTGGTAGCCCAGGGGGCTCTGCCCGAGATGGGCCGGAATCCGGACGTACCAGTGCGGCAGCCCGCGGCCGAGCAGGGCGTCGTCGGTCAGGGAGCGCTTCAACACGGCTTCGGTGCAGTCCGAGAAGAGCCGGCGCCCCGACGTCATCCGCGTCCGCTCGAGGGCCTCGGCGGTCAGCGCCAGCAGGCGCGGCACGGGCTCGCGGGTCCACGACGTGATCCAGGTCGCGTGCTCCTCCTCGGGCCCGTCGACGCCCGTGCCGGACACGGACACGAGCTGGTGCGTGCGGATCGTCTCGCCGACGTCCTCGAACCGCACGACCTTGAACTCCGCCCGCACGTCGGCCCCCTGGGCGAAGGGCCGGCGCCATGTCTGCAGCGCCTCGAGGAAACCCGCGCTGCCGCGGTACACGCTCCCCGCCGGCGGCGTGCTGGCACCGGGAAGCCCACGGTCGATGCGGACCGGCGGCTCGTCGCGGACGAGTTCCCAGTGCTCCGGCCGGATCGGCCCGGCCTCGAAGCTGTCGGCCGAGAGCGCCGCCAGCACGCCGGGGGCGACGCTCGCCGGGTCGCTCATCCAGCGCTGGACCTGCTTCCACTGCGAGGCGACGGCGTCGCTGAGGACCTCGCTGTCCCAGCCGTCCAGGCCCGGGTCGTCGAAGGGCGTCGCCGCGGTGGGTATCGAGTCGAGCACCGTCGATGTCGCGATCAGGTCTTCGGCGAGTCGCGCCCGATCGCGCCACAGCGCGACCATCGCCGCGATCACCAGGCCGGCGACTCCAGCCATCACGAGGACGCGGTAGCCTCCGCGACCTCTCTCGCCGTCTCGTCGGTTCGCGCGCATGGCCAGGACTAGCGCCCGCTTGGATCGCGTTCGGGACCGGCACCTCGCGATCGCACCACCTGCCCCTTGACCGGCTCTCCGCGCGCCACCGCCTCCCCGTCCGCCTCGTAGTCGAGGAACTGCGCCGGCAAGCCGTCCCCGGCGAAGAGGTCCGGCGTGTCCTGCAGGTGGTAGTGGATGTGGGCCTCGGTCGTGTTGCCGCTGTTCCCGCACTGCCCCAGCAGGTCGCCGAGCGCCACCTCGTCCCCCACGGCCACCCTCAACGTGCCCTGCTTGAGATGCGCGAGGAACGAGTACTCGCCGTTGCCGTGGTCCAGGATCACGTGGTTGCCCAGGGCCTGCGCCGGGTTCATCTCGCCGGGGACGTTGTCGGCGATGTCCTTCGCCGCGGACACGACGCGCCCGCCGCCCGGCGCGAACACCGGCTTCCCGAAACAGTGGTAGTCCTCGTTGCGCGTGCCGTCGCCCGTATGCGAGGTACCGTCGCGCATGATCAGGATGTCGTAGGCGAAGCGCTGGTCGCGCGTGGACGTGTGGTAGTTCTGCTCGAGGGTGCGACCGCCCCAGAAGACGAACCAGGCGTCGCCGAACGGGAGCCGTAGCGGCGTCCTGGTCTGGTAGTCGAGGAACTCGGTGGGGGCCAGGCTCGGCGCGGGCCGGATCAGGAACCCAGTGATGCTCCCGCCGCCGTCGTAGCTGAAGATCACCTGCAGGACCTGCGGCGACTTCTCGAAGCGCGCCGTGCGCAGGTACGCCGGCGCGGCCGGGTCGCCCTCGACGGTCTCCGTGATGATCTCGGACTCGGCTCCGAACTGCTCCGCGACCTGATCCCTGAAAGTGATCAGCATGGCGGGTTGGTCGCCGAACGCCGCGCGCATCTCGGCGCCGATCGAGGCCCACAGGGCGTCGGACTCCCCGGCGTAGAACTGGGCGGTGTGCGTGCGACCGAGGGCGAGGACGTCGATCTCCGCGCCGCGCACGTCGCCCTCCGGCGTGGTGTCGGCCTGCGCGGCGAGCCCGGCGGGCAGGCCCATCGCCATGGCGAACACGAACAGGGTGTGGGCAAACGCCTCGAAGCGAGGGCGGCGGTTCATCGGAAGCTCCAAGGCGACGGACGGGGCGGGGACGGGGCGGGCAGACGGGCGGAGCGGGGCGGGGCGGCAAGAGACGCTCCCCTCCCATCTTCCACACCCGGACGCCTCCTGGGGATGGAGCGTCCGTGGCGCTCCGGCAAAGGACGAGGTGGTCACCCTCCCGGCGGAGGCCGAGTTGCTGGCGGCAGGCCCGGACGGGGAGGTCGAGCGGGAACGGCTCGCTCCGAACTGGAAGGCGTCCGTGAGCGAGACCGATCGAGCCCGGCGCGTCCTCTTCAACTTCGCGCACGCCCGCCGGCACCGCTCCCTGCAGCGCCCGTCCGGATAGACTCGGAGGCATGACGGCTTCCGACTCGCTGCCGACGACGCCGGACACGCCCCGCTCGGGCGGCTTCGCCACCACGAGCTGGAGCCTCGTCGCCGTGGCCGGCGGCGACGAGACTCCGCAGAGCCGGCAAGCCCTCGAGACCCTGTGCCGCGCGTACTGGCGGCCGCTCCATGCCTACGTGCGGCGACGCGTCGCGGATGTGCACGAGGCCCAGGACCTCACCCAGGGATTCTTCACGCGCCTGCTCGAGCGCAACGACTTCGCGGCCGTGCGAGCGGACCGCGGGCGCTTTCGAGCGTGGCTGCTGACCGCGCTCAAGCATCACATGATCAACGAGGGGCACAAGGCCCGGGCCCAGAAGCGCGGCGGTGGGCGGGTCCCGCTGTCGCTCGACTTCGACGGGCACGACAGCGGCCTGCGCTGGGAGCCGGGCGACCCCACCACTCCCGAACAGGTCTACGAACGCGAGTGGGCCTCCACCGTCCTCGCCAGCGTGTTCGAGCACCTGCGGCGGGAGTCGCAGGGCCAACCTGACGGCGACTCCGACCGCGCCCGCCGCTTCGAACTCCTCACGCCGTTCCTCGCCGGCACCATGCCCCGGGGCGCCTACGCCGGCGCGGCCGAGCAACTCGGCATCTCGGAGGGCGCGGCGCGCATGGCCGTCCAACGCCTGCGCGAGCGCTACCGCGAACTCCTGCGCTCCGAGATCGCGCAGACCGTCCGCGATCCCGCCGAGGTCGACGACGAGATCGCGGCCCTGTTCGCCGCCGTCCGAGCTTCTCCGAGAATCCTGTGACGCAAGCCCTGTCTTGCTGCAAGGGAGGGTGACAAGCAGGCCCGCGGAGCGAAACGATGGCTGAGAGCACACCCACGCAAGGCATCCTCGGCCAGGCCGGCCGTCCCGCCGACGCCTGCAAGTCCTGCGGCGCCCCCCTCGATGCCACCCCGGTCGAGGGCCTGTGTCCCGGCTGCCTGCTCCGCATCGGCCTGGAGCGCCCCGCCGAGGCCGCCGAGCTCGCGCGTCTGCTCCCGGCGTTCGCGATCCACGAGCTCATCGGCCGCGGCGGCATGGGCACGGTCCACCGCGCGCGCCAGCGCAGCCTCGATCGCGAGGTCGCCATCAAGCTGCTGTCCCCCGAGCTCGCCACCACGCCCGGGTTCACCGAGCGGTTCGAGCGCGAGGCACGCGCCCTCGCCCAGCTCAACCACCCGCACATCGTCACGATCCACGACTTCGGCTGCGTGGAGGGGCACTTCTACCTGGTCATGGAGTACGTCTCCGGCGTGAGCCTGCGGCAGCTCATGCAGCAGCGCCGGTTGTCGCCCGCCGAGGCCCTGGCGCTGGTCCCGCAGATCTGCGACGCACTCCAGTACGCGCACGAGCACGGCATCGTGCACCGCGACATCAAGCCCGAGAACATCCTGCTCGACGCGCGCGGACGCGTGAAGATCGCCGACTTCGGCCTGGCCAAGCTGACCGGTCTCGACGACGGCCGCTCCCTGCCCGCGACCCTCACGGCACCTCGCCAGGTGATGGGCACACCGCGCTACATGGCGCCGGAGCAGGTCGAGGGCTCCCCCACCATCGACCACCGCGCCGACATCTACAGCCTCGGCCTGGTCTTCTACGAGATGCTCACGGGCGAGCTTCCCATGGGCCGCTTCGAACCTCCATCCGAAGTGGTCGAAGTCGACGTCCGCCTCGACGAGGTCGTGCTCAAGGCCCTCGCCAGGAGACCGGAACGGCGCTACCAGCAGGCGGGTGAGGTGCGCACCGCCGTCGAGCGGCTGGACCGACCGGCCGTGCCGGGAGCCGCCGCGGACCGGGACGCCGCCGGGGCCGGCCGGGAGCCCCGAGCGGGCGATGGGGAGGGTGCGCCGCCCTCCTCCGCCGGGGCCGTGGCTG
>JAJDER010000151.1 GCA_029259725.1 Planctomycetota bacterium
GAACGCCGACAGCGTCGCCGCCATGGACCCGAAGGGGGGGATCGGCAGCAGCGAGATGAGCAGCCCGACCGCCATGACCACCGCGAGCGCCACGCCGCCGCAGGACAGCAACGCACCCCCGGAGGCCGCCAGCAACAGCCAGGTCAGCGGCGACGCCTTCCGCCGCCAGCGCAGCAGCGACGACGCGAACACGCACAGGGCCGCCCCCGTGAGTCCCACCCCGTCGGGGCGCGGAGCGCTGCCCGCGAGGGCCGGGAACACCGCCCAGATCCAGACGATCCAGTGCACGCCGAAGGCCGTGGAGCGCCGGGCGATATCGCTCCCGCGGCGTACCACGAAGGACAGGTCCAAGGCCGCCACCAGCCCCAGGACCGAGGTCCCGACAGCCGCGTACCGCAGCACCACGCTCGGAGACGCCAACCCGGCCACCTCGACCACGCGATGGAACAGCCAGCCGGCGCCCACCGGGCGGATGCGGTTCACCGAGGTCCAGTCCTGCCCGAACCACGCCCGCAGCCAGGTGTCGGCCTCCCACTCCTGGATCGAGTCGCCCAGCTGCCGCGCCCAGATCAGCCGCAGCCCGACGCCGACCACCAGGGCCACCAGGACACCCAGCCAACCCAGCCCGGCCGCCGACTCCGACCCGGCCGGAACCGGCGCAGTGGGCGCGGCGGCCCCACCCGGAGGCGCAGCCGTCGAGGCATCGGTGGTGGGAGTCCTCTCGTCGGCCAAGGTCGGTGGATCCTATCCGGGGTCATGGCCCGACGCGAAGGTCCGTGTCGGCGTTGGTGTGGGCGTCGGTGTCGGCATCCCGATCGCAGGGCCGGGAGGCCGGTCTAGCCGGCTCGGGCGGGACCGGACACGCCACACGCAAGGCGATCGCGCGCGTGCCGTGGGGGCCTTCGCGTCACGCCATCCGGTACGTCTGATAATCGTTATTATGGGGACAAGTGGGTATCCCGCCGATGCTGAGCGCCTGGGCCCGCTGCCCTCGCAATCGCTCACGAAGCGCCCGTTCGCCTTCGACCACCGCGCTACCATCCGGCCCCATGGCGCCTGTCGACCCAGCTTCCCGAGCCTGGCACCCCTCCCGCCTTGCGGTGCAGCCGACCGGCGAAGCTCTCTGCGCGGCCGCTCGTGAGCTGGCCGCCGACCTCGGCGTTCCCGTACGACGCACCCTGGTGGCTCCGGCGACGGCGGGCGGGTCGGCCGACCCGAGCTCGAGCCCGGGTCCCGGCACGTCGCCGACCCGCCGAGCCCTGCTCGAGGCGGCCCGGGACGACGGGCTCGATCTGCTGCTGGTGCTGACGCCGCGCCGGCTCGAACTCCAGTCCACGGCCGAGCCGATCTCCGGACCGATCTGGGCCGACCTGACGGGCGACGACGCCGGCGGCCCTCGGCGGCGCCTGTCGGCGCGGGATCCGGATCCGCTCGTCCGGGCCACGGGCCTGCACCGCATGTCGGCGGCCGAGCGGCGCGCCTGGCGGTGTGTCGACGCGACCACCGGCCTGGGCCGGGACACCCACCACATCATCTCATTGGGTTGTCAGGTGGTGAGCATGGAGCGGTCTCCGGTGATCGCCGCGCTGCTGCGTGACGCCTACGCGCGCGCCGAGGCCGCCGACGAGACCGGCACCTTCTCGCAGCGACTCACCCTCGTCGCCCCGGTGGACGCCCGCGACGGGTTGCTCCGGCGCGCCGGAGCCGACGACGCACCGCACCTGGTGCTCGTCGACCCCATGCACCCGCCGCGCCGCAAGTCGGCGCGGGTCCGCAAGGAACTGCGGCTGGTGCGCGCCGCGGTGGGTGACGATCCCGATGCCAAGCACCTGCTCGAAGCCGCGCTCGCGTGTGCCCAACGGCGCGTCGTGGTCAAGCGCCCCGCCGGTTCGCCTCCGCTGGCCGGGCTCGTCCCGTCACGAGCCGTGGAGGGCCGCAGCGTGCGCTACGACGTGTACCTGCGCTGAGGCCCGGTCAACGCTCCGCCTTCACCCGAGCCGCATCCACCATCGCCGCGACCCACTCGAGCAGCTCGGCCGACGTCTCCAGCTCCTGGGCACGGAGCAGCGCCGCCTGGGCCTCCTCGATGCGCTTCGTCTGCGCCAGCGCCAGCGCCCTCCAGGCGTGGTAGTCGCCCAGGGTCGTGACCGTGGGCGTCTGGTCCGCCAACTTCAACAGCGCACGCTCCATGGCCGCGAAGTCGGGCGTCCGCCCGCCCCCGGAGAAGTCCTGCTCGAAGCCCTGGAGTGCGAGCCGGGCGCGCAACCCGCGCGCGTCGGCGGGATCGAGGTCGACGAGCACGCCGGCGATGTCCGCGGGCGTGTCGTTGCCGAGCGTTTCCACCAGCGTCGCAGCCGCCTGGAGTCGGGACGCGGCATCCCGCTCGGGGTCGTCGAACACCGCGAAGGCCTGGCCCAACACGAGCCGCTGATCGCCGAGTTCGTAGACGCGCCGTTCCAGGTTGTGGGCCCCGGCGCGCGGAAACCCCTCACGCCGGGTGTACACGCGCCCGTCCGGCGTCATCAGCAGCAGCGTCGGGAAGCCGCGGACATCGTGTTCCTGCTGCAGCGCCTGGTTCTGTCGGCGGAGATCCTTCGCCTGGGCCGTACGCCGCGGGAAGTCGAGTTCGACCAGCACGTAGGACTCCTGGGCGCGCTTCAGGAACGCGGGCTTGTCGTAGAGCTCCTTGTGCAGCTTCTTGCAGTAGCCGCACCAGTCCGAACCGGTGAAGTCGATCAGCAGGTGCTTGCCTTCGCTACGAGCCCGGACCCTGGCCGCCTCGAAGTCGGTGACCCACGGCTCCCCCGCCGTCGGCGCGACCGACGCCGAGGCGAGTCCCGACAGCAACACGAGGGCCAGCATCCCGATCTTGGCGGCGTGCTTCACTTGGCGCTCTCCTCCGGTTCCGCGCGAGAACTGTCGCCCCCGATCCTACGGCTCGCGCGGGGCCTGGGCATGGTGTTCCGCGAGGACGTGCGCCACGCAGGCCGTCAGCCTGCGTCCGGTCTCCAGGTGCAGGAACTCGTTGGGGCCGTGGGCGTTCGACTTCGGGCCGAGGACACCCGTGATCAGGAACTGCGCCTGGGGGAAGCCTGCCCCGAGCATGGCCATGAAGGGGATCGTGCCACCCTCCCCCATCGCGCAGGCGGGGCGGCCGAAGTAGGCCTGGCTGGCGCGTTCCAGCGCGCCCTCGAGCCACGGCGCCAGCTCCGGCGCGTTCCACCCCTCGCAGGGTGTGTCAGCGTCGAAACGGACACGCGCGCCGTGGGGCGGGTCGGTTTCCAGGGCTCGCTTCACGGCGTCCTGGGCGGCCACCGGATCGCAGCCCGGCGGCAAGCGGATCGAGAGCTTCACCGAAGTCGTCGGGCGCAGCACGTTGCCGGCCGAGGCCAGGTCCGGGAGGCCGGCCTGACCCGTCACCGCGAGGGCCGGCCGCCAGGTGCGATTGAGGACCAGCTCGACGGGGTCGGTGTGGAGCGCGGTCACGCCGTCGAGGAACGGGTACTTCGCGGCGACCTGGCCGTGCAACGCCTTCGCCGCCACCGCGGCCTGGCCCACGCGAGCGTCCGGGATGTCGACGTGCAGTTCGGGCAACAGCAACCGCCCGGTGTCGGGGTCCTCGATGCGGTCCAGCACGCGGCGAAGCACGCGGAACGTCTCCGGCGCGATGCCTCCGGCGTCCCCGGAGTGGACGCCCTCGGAGAGCACGTCGACCGCCAGGGTTCCGACGACCATCCCGCGCAACGACGTGGTCGTCCAGAGCTGGTCGTAGTTGCCGCAACCCGAATCGAGACAGACGACCAGGTCCGGCGTACCCACGCGCTCGCGCAGGGCCTCGATGTACGCCGGGAGGTCCGGGCTCCCGCTCTCTTCACAGGCCTCGATCAGCACGACGCAGCGCGCATGCGAGACGCGCTGCTCTCGCAGCGCGCGGATCGCCGTGAGCGACGCGAACGCCGCGTAGCCGTCGTCGGCGCCGCCGCGCCCGTAGAGCTTGCCGTCCAGCAGCACCGGCTCCCAGGGCCCCTTGTCCGCGTCCCAGCCGGTCATCGGCGGTTGCTTGTCGAGGTGCCCGTAGAGCAGCACCGTCCTGTCGCTGTCGCCCGGGATCTCCATCACGATCACCGGCGTGCGGCCGGGCAGGCGGACGACCTCGAGCGTCATGCCCTCGATGGGTTGCTCGCGGCACCAGCCCGCGACCAGCTCCACCGCGCGGTCCATGTGGCCGTGCTCGGCCCAGTCCGGGTCGAACTGCGGCGACTCGTTCGGGATGCGGATGTACTCGATCAGCGTGGGGACGATGGAGTCGTCCCAGACGCCGTCGACGAAGGTGCGGGTGGTCGCCGCGTCGAGCATCGGAGCTCCGGGAATCGGGGGTGCAACGGCACGCGGGATCCGGGAGCATGCGACTGCCCGGATCCCGCGCGGTCCTGGATCGGACTGCGGCTCGCCTACGGCGTGATCAGCTCGAACGCCACGCCGTTGGTCGACGAGAAACCGCCGCCATCGGCGAACCAGACCTGCGTGACCAGCTCGACACCGTTCGGAAAGGACGTGGTGATCGGCGTGGAGATGGTCAGGTCACCGCTGGGCGGGACGAGCACCGACAACGCGAAGTCCGCCGCCGGGAACAGCGTGCCGCCCTTGAAGGGCACGGCGGCCAGCGTGTTCGAGAAGAACAGGGCCCCCGCCGCGTTGGCCGGTGCGTCGGTCAGGACCAGGTCCACCGTATCCGGGCCCTGGGTGTAGCCCACCACGAGATCCGGCGTGGTGCTGCCCGTCAGCGCCCCACCGAGATCCTCCGCCAGCACACCCTCGAAGAGAGCGAGGCAGCTGTTCTCGACCGCCGTGCGCATGACCGCGACGACGGTCGGGTCGAAGAACGTCGTGATGTTCTCGAAGCCGCCATCGCACAGGTGGCAGTAGCTCATGATCGTGCCGTTGGTCACGCAGCCGTCGCCGGCGCTGCAGGTGCCCGGGTAGCACTCGTCGATGGGCGGGCAGTAGTCGTGGGTGTGCGGCGAGCTGAAGTTGTGCCCCAGCTCGTGGCAGGTGACCATGAAGTCCCAGTTGAACGGGTTGAACGGGATGATCGGGATCGGCGTGACCGTCGAGAGGTTGCCCTCCACCGAGAAGCCGAAGTCCTGGTTGCAGAGCACGTCGAGGTAGGCCACGCCGCAACCGAGATTCGCGGTGCTGAACATCGTGTACAGATCGGCGTTGACCGGCGCGGCGCCCTGGTCCCAGTCATCGACGAACTGGTAGAGCACGTCGATGCAGTTGCCTCCGGTGTCCTGGAAGGTCCAGGGGTCGTTGTTCTGGGTGTAGAACATCACGTAGGGCACCGTGATGATCGTGCCGATCTGTTCGCGGTAGCGCTCGCTGGCCGCACCGATCAGCGCGAAGGCGTAGGCCTGGGCCGCGCCGAGGTCGCCGAACGTCTCGTAGAACTGGAAGTCGGTCTCCAGGGCGATGCGCGCCTCGTACAGCGGCAACACCGGCGCACCGTCGGCACCGCTGTCGGACCCGCTGCCTGCGGACGGCACCGGTGCGGGTGGACGCGCCACGGGCGCCGGCTGGTTGCCGACGTCGTCGAGCGCACAGGTGAAGTCGGCGGACAGGCCCAGGCTCAGCACGAAGGACTCGGTCACCCAGCGCGCCGTGGACCGGCTCCAGTCGTTGCCGGCCGCCGGCACCGGCAACAGGTGGTAGAGCTCGTCGGCCGTGCGGATCCACCCGCGTGTCCCGTAGGGCGAGAAGGCCAGGAAGGCATCGCCCACACCGCCGACGGTCTTGCCGGACCAGAGCGTGAGTTCGGGGTCGGCGATGTCGGTGCGCGAGATGCCGTCGACACGCACGTCCATGCCCGCCGGCGCGATGTCGACGCGCTGGAGCACCAGGTCGAGGGTCGTGTTGCCCGGCAGCGGGATGTCGACGAGCACCACCTCGGTGAGGCCGCGCAAGTCCTGCATCAGCTCGGGAATCGGAGACAGATCGACGAAGTCGCCCTGGTCGTCGGCGACGGTCAGGGGGAACGGACGGACCGTCTGGGAAGCCAGCGGCGCCGCAAGCGCGGCCAGGCAGAGGCCGGTTGCGAGCACGGGGATTCGGCACTGCATGAAGGGATGTCTCCGGGATCGGGGTGACGCGGAGGGAGCCGACCGTGGGCCTGGCTCCTGCTTCGGGGAGGAGCCTCTCGGGAATGCCGGGAGGCGCGCCCAGTGTACCGCTTCGCGGACCCCGCGCCGCTTCCCCCACGATCTCCGGAGGGCTGGTAGGCTGGCGCCTCTCGCACCCCACTCGTGATCGACTCCGCACGCATGGCACGCCCCATCTCCTACGACCCGGATTCGGCCCTGGAGAAGGCGATGGACCTGTTCTGGACCCACGGCTACCACGCCGTGAGTGTCGAACAGCTCGTTCGCTCCACGGGTCTCAACCGACACAGCCTCTACAGCCGGTATGGCAACAAGTACGGGCTCCTGCGTTCCGCCCTCGCGCGCTACTGCGCCGAGGCCGAACGCACGATCATCGAGGCGCTCTCGCCGCCGGGCTCGCCGCGCGAACGCATCGAGCGCTTGATGCGACTGCGCCACCCGGACGCCGACGACGGCTTCTGGCGGCGCGTCCTGGATCGTGGCTGCCTGCTGGTACGCACCAACGCGGAGCTGAAGGACAGCCATCCCGACGTGGACACCGACTCGCACCCGTTGTTCGAGACGCTCGAACGCCTGCTGATCGAGACGGTCCAGGAGGGGCAGGCGCTGGGCGAGTTCCGCAGTCATCCGTCGGCCACCGACCTCGGCGCCGTGTTGATGATCGGGTTCGTCGCGCCGGCGAACGTCGTCTCTCCGGACCTGCGCCTGCGCGCGTTCCTCGGAGTCCTGGACGGCGCCACCGTGGACGGCCACGCGCTGGCCTGAGGCGAGCGGAATCCGCGCGCCGCCCTGCTATCGTCGGCGCCCATGCCCGCGTCGTCGCCTCCACCTCCCACCGGTGTGCTGCTGGTCCAACTCGGGACGCCCGAGGCCCCGACGCCGGCGGCCTTGCGCACCTACCTGCGCGAGTTCCTCTCGGACCCCAGGGTCGTCGACCTGCCGCGTTGGTTCTGGCTGCCGCTGCTGCACCTGGTCATCCTCACCTTCCGCCCGCGCAAGTCGGCGCGTCTGTACCAGCGCGTGTGGACCGAGGCCGGCTCGCCACTGCTCGTCATCAGTCGCCGGCAGGTGGCGGCGCTGCAGGCCGAACTCGGCGTCCGCTACCGCGTCGCGCTGGGCATGCGCTACGGGCGCCCCACGCTCGAGCACGCCCTGGCCGAGTTGGCCGACGCCGGATGCCGGCGGGTGCTGGCC
>JAJDER010000152.1 GCA_029259725.1 Planctomycetota bacterium
GCCATCGTGCTCCACGTCGAGCGCCAGGGTGCCCCAGCCCCAGAAGCCCGCGTTGACGCCGGCGGCCACCGCGACCTCGGTGAACACGTGGTCACCCTGGTTCAGGTAGAGCATGTTGCCGGAGCCGCCGGTGCCCGTGGCCGGATCGATGATCGAGGTCACCGACCAGTCCAGGCGCCCGTCGCCATCGAAGTCGGCCACGACCGCGCCCATGCCGTTGCTGTCGAGACCGGTCCCCGAGCTCGCGGTCTGATCGTGGAAGGTCCCGCCGACGTTGACCAGGTAGCGACTGGTGCCGAAGTCGGCGGCCAGCAGCAGCTCGGGCCAGAGGTCGTCGTCCATGTCGGCCAGGATCGGCGTGAAGCCGTGGACGCCGGTGAGGTCGGCGGTGATGGCCGTGGTCGTGACGTCGGTGAACTGACCGGTGCCGTCGTTGGCGAAGAGCCGGTTGCCCCCCGAGTCGGTGATCCAGCCCGCCACGACCAGGTCCAGGTCTCCGTCGAGGTCCGCGTCGCCGAAGCATGCGCCGAAGCCGTCGGCCTCGGTGGGACTGGACGTGGCCACGCCGCGGGCGGCGGCCTGCTCGGAGAAGCCCGCGCCGGCCTGGTTCAGGTACAGGCGATGGTGACCGGGTCCCTGCGCGTCCGCCGGTCCGTGGCTGGAGACGAAGGCGTCGATCCAGCCGTCGTCATCGACGTCGCCCAGAGCCACGCCCGCGCCGACGTGCACGGCGTCAGCGTTCCAGCTGCCCGCCACGTTCGTGAACAGCCCCGCTCCATCGGACAGGAACAGCGCGTCGGGAGCGCCGCCGCCGCCCATCACGAGCAGATCCGCGTGCCCGTTGCCGTCGAGGTCGGCCGCGCCCGCGCCGGCGAGCATCGGGATCGTGGCGAAGCCCGCGGGCGGCGTGTGCGTGTGCACCAGGCCCGCCGCGGCCGTCTGGTCGGAGAAGCTCGGCGCCTGCGCCTGCAACACGTCGGGGGCGGCGGCGAGCAGCAGTACGGCGACGGACGCGGCGCGAGACAAGTCCCGGCGGCGAGCCGGCGAGGATCGGATGGCAGGCGGCATGGGCGACCTCCGGCCGGCCATGGTAAGCCAAGATCGGGACGCCCGCTGGGCATGCTGGTCGTGCGTCTGGTCCCGACGCCGGGAGCCCGATGCCCTCGCGACGGCCGGAGGGCAGCAAGGGCCGGGCCAGCCGGGCTCACGGCATCAGGGAGCCGGAGACACGCATGTCCTCGCGGGCGTGCCCGTGCGCGCCGCGCGAGTCGGCGCGCGACAACCGCTGGGCGGCTGTAGTCCGCAGGAGTAGCCTGGACCCCGGCAGGGAAGGGTCCGCATCCGCGATGCGATGCCGAAGAAGAGGAGCCGCAATGACGCCCGAGTTGCATCCGTGCCGTCCGGCGGCTTGCGCGGCGCGGCTCGCGCTCGCGTTGACGCTCTGCGCCCTGCTGAGCGCGTCCCTCGCCGCCCAGCTCGACGCCGACTTCAGCGCCGCGCCGACCTCCGGCGCCAATCCCCACAGCGTGGACTTCACCGACCTGACAACGGGTGGCACACCGTTCATCTTGGTGTGGGACTTCGGCGACGGCAGCACCTCCACCGCGCCGTCCCCCACCCACACCTACACGACTCCGGGGACCTACACCGTCTCGCTCATTGTCGTCCTCGGGCTCGCCATCGACACCGAGACGAAGCGCGACCTGATCGTGGTCGATCCCGCCCCGTTGATCCCCGACTTCAGCGCCACGCCCACCACCGGTGGCAACCCGCTGACCGTCGCCTTCGCGGATACCTCCACCGGCGCGACCGTCACCGCCTGGCACTGGGACTTCGGTGCCGGCAGCTCCTGGTCCCCGTCCACCTCCGCCGAGCCGGCGCCGTCGCACACCTACACCGCCCCCGGGAGCTACACCGTCACGCTCACGCTCTCCGTCGGCGGCCAGGACGAGACGGTCATCAAGACCGACCTGATCGAGGTGCTGCCCGCGCCTCTCACTCCGGCCTTCACGGCCACGCCCACCGCGGGCATCAATCCTGTGACCGTGGAGTTCACCGACACGACCTCGGGCACACCGCCGACGGCGTGGCTCTGGGATTTCGACGACGGCGCGACCTCCACCGAGCAGCATCCGTCGCACATCTACAACGCGCCCGGCACGTACGACGTCTCGCTCACGGCGTTCGTCGAGCAGCAGCCGCAGTCGATCACGGCCCTGGGCCTGATCGAGGTCGACCCGGCGGACATCACGCCCGACTTCGACGTCGACACGCTCTCCGGGGCGATCCCGCTGACCGTGGCCTTCACCGACCTGTCGACCGGTGTTCCTCCCACGAGCTGGTACTGGAACTTCGGGGACGGCGAGGATTCGGACGAGCAGCACCCGACGCACACCTACGATGAGGCCGGCACCTTCGACGTATGGCTGAGGGTCCAGTTCGGCGAGCAGTACGAGACCGTCGAGTTCGAGCAGCTCATCACGGCCGTGCCGTCGGTGACAGCCACGGAGCAGGCCAAGCTGCTCGAGCCGGGCGGCGCGGCCGGCCACCAGTTCGGCTCGCCCGCGTTGAGCGGCACGCTCGCGCTCATCAGCTCCCCGGGCTCCGACGCAGCGGGAGCGACTTCGGGTGCGGTCTGGGTCTACGACATGACGACCGGCACACCCCTGACGCTGCTCCTGCCGCCGAACCCCACCGCCGGGCAGCAGTTCGGACCAGCGGACCTGGACGGCGACCTCGCCCTCATCGGCGCGCCCGGGGACGACACGGTCGGACCGGACGAAGGCGCCGCCTTCCTGTTCGACGCGCCCACAGGGACCCTGCTCGCCACCCTGCTCCCCCACGGCAACCTGGAGGGGCTGGGCTGGTTCGGCCGATCCGTCGCCGTCGACGGCGACCTGGCCCTGGTCGGCGCCCCCTGGGACGACGAGGCCGGCTTCGCGGCCGGAGCCGTGTACGTCTTCGACGTGAGCGATCCGACGGCGCCCGTCCTGCGCAGCAAGCTGCTGGGACCGGACGACAGCCTGGGTCTGGGCCAGGCCGTGGACGTGCGCGGCACGACGGCCGTGATCGGTGCCGGCTTCACGATGTCGCTCGGACCGTTTCAGGGGCGGGCGTACCTGTACGACCTCGTGGATCCCGGCCAGCCGACCCTGATCGCGAAGCTCTCGCCTTGGGACTTCGACACCCACTCGGACAACTTCGCGCTGGATGTGGCTCTCAGCGACGGCGTGGCGCTGATCGGCGCTCCCGCCGATTATGCGGGCAAGGTGTTCGTCGTGGAGTCGGGCTCGGGCGCCCTGATCCACGAGCTGATCCCCATCAGCGCGGACAACGGAGAGTCCTTCGGGATCTCCGTGGAGGCGTCGGGCAGCCGGGCCCTGATCGCCTCCCGGTTCAAGTACGACGTCGCTCCCCAGGCCGGGACGGCCTACCTCTTCGACCTGTCGACGGGCGAGCAACTCGCGCGGATCGAGGCCAGCGACGTCGCCGCCGGGGACTACTTCGGAACGGTCGCGCTCGACGGCGACCTCGCGCTCGTCGGCTCGCGCGACGACGATCTCGGCGAGAGCGCCGGCGCGGTCTACGTCTTCGATGCCGGCGTGGGCACCTGGACCGACCTCGCGCAGGGGCTCGCGGGCGCCGGCGGCGTGCCGGTGCTCTCGGGCGCCGGAACGCTCACCAGCACGTGCGACCTGCAGCTCCAACTGCGCGACGCGGCGCCCGACGCACCGACCTTCCTGGTCGCCGGCTTCAGCGAGGTGTCGGTGCCGTTCAAGGGCGGCGTGCTCGTGCCGTCGGTCGACGTGGTCCTCGGCGGCTTGCTGACCGACACGGTCGGCGATCTGCTCTTCCTCGACGCGCTGCCTGCCGGCCTCCCCGCCGGCACGACGCTGGTCTTCCAGCACTGGCTCGTGGACGCGAGCGGGCCTTCAGGCTTCACGGCCAGCAACGGCTTGAGCGCGACGACGCCGTGACGCGACGACCCGCGGGCGCCGGCCGGGGCTCACGGCATCAGATCCTCGCTGGGATGGAGGCCGCGCTGCCCGTCGAGGGCAGGTCCGCAAGTGCCGCGTTCGGCGGGGCTTGTGGTGGTACACCGGATGAGCGTGTTCGCGAACTCGCTCTACGGTTTGCGGGAGGCTCTCATCCGGTTCCCTCCGGGCCACCTGCGAACTCCGCGGTTCGCAGCCTGGCAGCTCGGGTGATGGCGAACGGCAGGGCCACGGAGGCCGCCCATGACGGGCCTGAAGTCGCGTCAGCACTACCTCCTCGGCCATGATGGCCATAGTGGAGGTGTCCAGCAAACCGGGGGAAGGTCACCGTTCCTCCGCCAGGCCCTATAATCGAGATGTCGACGAGGGGGTGCCGCCATGGGGAGAGGGTCCTGCCGAAAGGGTCTGGGATTCGGGGGTGCGCTGGCGATCGTGCTGTTGCTGGCGCCCGGTACCCAAGGCCAGCTAGGAGATCTGAGCTGCACGGCATCGATCAATGGTCAGTCGGTTGACGTAGATCCCGACGGCTCGTTCTCGATCAATGTTCCCGCGAGTCCGGGGCTGCTGCAGGTGACCGTCGTCTGTGCGGGTGGCGCCGACACCTACTACGGAACGTCGATCTTCTTCCCACTCACGTCAGGTCAGCAGCTCGACGTGGGGACCCTTGGGCTCTCGACCGAGCCGCCGCCCACGGTCGAGTCCATCTCCGCGGTCGCGGACGACACCCTGCTCTCCTCGATCGGGGCGACGACGCAGGTCAGGGTGACGGCCGAGTTTTCCAACGACGTCACCGGCGAGATTTCGCTCCAGGAGCATGGAACCACGTACGTGTCCGGAAACGCGGCCATCGCGACGGTTTCGATCGACGGCCTCGTGACCGTGCAGGATTTCGGCACGGTCTTCATCACCGCCGCGAATCAGGGCGCCACGTCGGTCGAGCGCATCGACGTCGTCCCGACTACAGTCACGACGACCGTCGAAGGATTCATCTTCGACGCTGAGGACTTCCCCGTTCTCGGAGCGAGCGTAGACACCGTGCCGTTCGTGGCCTCGGCGACGACCGATACGTTCGGCTTCTTCACCATGACGCTCGATGTCGCGCCGGACTCGACCTTCGTCTTCAAGGCCCAGCAGACGCTGGGGCGGATGACGTCGAAGGGCAAGACCGGCGAGCTGTCGATCCTGGCCGATCAGATCACGGATGCGGGCGTCATCGTGCTCAAGCCGGTCCCGGTGGGCCCGCTGTATCCGAACGCCAGGTACGGGGAGAACGGAAGCGGGGCGGGCGTCGTCGGCGACTTCGATGGAGACGGGGACCCGGACATCGCGACGACGGACTCGGAAGTCGGCGCTGGGTTGCGCGTCTTCCTCAATGAAGGCGATGCCGTCTTCGTGGAGGGTCCATTCACCCCGAACGCGGTGAACAGCCCTTCGATGGCGGCTGCAGACCTCGATGGGGACGGCGATCTGGACCTGCTCCTGGCTTCGGTCGCCCCAGCAGACGTCGCGATCGCGATCAATGACGGCACCGGCGTCCTTGCGGTGGCCGGGTCGGTGGCGCTCGGGTCGTCTGCCCGGAGCGTGGCGGCAGAAGACGTAGACGGAGACGGGGACGCCGACATCATCGCCGCCCACGGAAACAGCGTGAGCGTGGCTCTCAATCGAGGCGACGGCACCTTCGCGTCGCCCCTGGCCCACGCCGTTGGAGGGACGGGCAGCGATCTCTCGGTCGTCGACATCGACGGGGACCTGGACCCCGACGTCGTCGTCGGTCTGTCTTCCTCCGCCGAGGTCGTCGTGCTCAGGAACACGGGACTCGGCGTCTTCCCGGCTGTTGAGACCTATGCTGCAGGCGCGCTCGTGGTCTCGCTCGATGTCGCTGACATGGACGGCGGCGGCGGCCCGGACATCCTCGTCGGAGGCGCCTTTGGCGCCGATCTCTACTGGCTACCGAATGACGGCACGGGGGCGTTCCTTGCGCCAAACGCGGTGCCGCTCGGAGTGCTGGCTCCGCACTACGTGGCGCTGGGGGATCTTGACAACGACGGGGACGCGGACGTGGGCGTCAACACGGGTGTCATCGGTGCGATCACTTTCAGCGCACTCCTGAACGACGGCGCCGGTGGCTTCTCCGATGCTGGCCAGCATGCGGTCGCCTACGGCAGTTCGCTGGCCCTCCCACGCGGCCCCATCCTGGCGGACCTCGACGACGACGCCGACCTGGATGTCTACTCGATGCTCACCGGGTGGTCGCCGGTGTCCATCCTCATCGGCAAGGGGGACGGAGGCTTCGTCTCCTCACAGTCGTACGACCTTGTGACGACGTTCGGGGCCTCTGGGCGCAGCATTCTCGAGGATCTCGACGGCGATGGTGCCTTGGACTTGATCCAAGCAAACTACAGCAGCGGTGGAGTGACGGTTCTACCCGGCCATGGCGACGGGTCCTTCGGGAGTGCGATCGAGTACGCGGTGGCGCCTTTGGGTCCGCAGTGGGTCGATGCCGCGGACCTCGATGCCGACGGCGATCTCGATCTCGCCGTGGCCTCCGGCAATCCACCCGGTGACGTGTTCGTCCTGCTCAACGACGGGTTCGGTGGTCTCTCCGCGGCGACCTCGGTGAGTTCGTACGACGGACCGCTGGCGGTGGAAGCGGGTGACCTCGACGGAGACGGCGATCAAGACCTGGCCGTCCTGAACCAGCCGCTTCTCGGGCCGGGAAGCGTGGAGATCCTGCTCAACAACGGGAAGGCCAGCTTCGTCACTGGGATCGGCGTCGGCGCGAGCGCCCTCGCTCTCGCGCTGGGCGACCTCGACGGTGACTTCGACCTGGACATCGCCTTGGCTGGAGCCGGAGGGGTGACGGTGTTGACGAACGGGGGTGAGGCGGACTTCACGGCATGGAGTACGGCCCCAGCGGGCTTCGCGTACGCGCTGGCCTTGGGAGATCTCGACGGCGATGGGGACATCGACGCTCTGACGGGCCACGTCGGGGACGTGGGCGTGCTGCTCAACGACGGGAGCGGGTTGCTTGCCGTGGCCCAGTACTACGAGTCTGGTGCGCAGGCAACGGACGTCCTCCTCGCCGATGTCGATGGAGACGGAGATCCAGATGCGGCGGCGGCCCGCGATTCAACCTTCAAGATGGCCGTCCGGGTCCTGCTCAACGATGGCGACGGCACGATGACAATCGCGTCCGACTTCGGGGTGGGTTCCGACTACGGGCCGTACGCCATCGCCGCTGGAGACCTGGACGGTGATGGTGATCTCGACCTGGTCGCCACGGCGCACAAGTACCAGGGGGGCGACCGCGTCTGGGTGCTGTTGAACCAGTCGGTCCGATGAGGAGCAGGACGATGGGGAGACAGACTTGGATCACCCCGTGTTGCAGAGGGTGGCTGACCCTGATGCTCACGGTGACGGCCCTGGGTGCGCCGAGCCAGGGACAGTCGTCGGCTCCCGACCTCGAGTTCGACCCGATGATCGGCGCGCCTGGCATGGATGACCTGGCACACGCCGTCGTCGCCTTTCCGGACGGCTCGGTCTTCGTCGGTGGTAACTTCTCCACCGCAGGCGGGCAGCCAGCGAACAACATCGCGCGCTGGGTGCCCTCGACCCAGAGTTGGGAGCCGTTGCTCCAGGGAGGGAACCCGTCTCTCAACGGGACCGACGGGCGGGTCCTGGCGCTCGAGGTCTTCGACGAAGGTTCGGGACCCAAGCTCTGGGTCGGCGGTGAGTTTCTCACGGCCGGTTCCGTCGCGGCACCTCGTGTGGCGACGTGGGATCCTGCGACACAGCAGTGGGCCGACCTTGCCGGCGGCATGCAGTGCGACGGCGGACCCCTCAACTGTCGGGTACGCGACCTGCAGATCCATGACGACGGATCGGGATCGCAGATGTATGCCGGTGGCCGCTTCGACAGCGCAGGTGGGTTCACCGTCCGCGGCGTCGCGCGCTGGACCGGCTCGTCGTGGTCGAGCGTCGATGGTGTCGTCGACAACGGGACATACGATGAGGTCTTCACTCTTGCGTCCGTCGATGCCGTCGGCGGCCATCCACCGTCGCTCTACGTCGGCGGAGAGCTCGTGTTCATCGGAACTCCGACCTCGTTCATCGCTGTCGGCGCCATCGCCCGCTGGGACGGCACGAGCTGGTCGGCGCTGTTCCAGGACGGGGATCCCGCTCGCGGCCAGGGCGCGGACCATGGGGTGAGGGCCCTGCATGTGCACGACGACGGCGCGGGCCCGGCCCTGTTCGTGGGAGGACAGTTCACGCAGGTCGGCGGGACGGTGGCCGCCAACGGCATCGCGCGCTGGGACCCCGAGACCGAGACATGGTCGGCTCTCGAGGACGCCGGAGGAAACGGCGTGACGGGCGCGATGCTCTTTCCTCGTGTGCTGGCCATGGGCTCCTTCCCGTTCGAAGGTGAGGAGATCCTGTACGTCGGAGGCAACTTCGACGAGGCGGGAGGCCTCGTCGCCAACTGTCTGGCGACCTGGACCGGATCGAGCTGGGCGACCGTCGGGTCCGGGTTGAGCTGCGGCTCTGCGTTGACCGTGCAGGGCCTCCTGGTCTTCGACGATGGCGTGGGCCAGGGTGACGCCCTGTATCTCGTGGGCGACTTCACGTCGGCCACGCGGGTCCCCTCGACGCACATCGCGCGCGGCACGGTTCTCGACACGGATGACGACGGCGTCCCCGACCACGAGGACAACTGCCCGACGACACCCAACGCGGACCAGGACGACCAGGATGGGGATGGTCTGGGTGACGCTTGCGATCCCGACCTGGACGGCGACGGCGTTCCCAACGACACGGACAACTGCCCGATGATCCCCAATGGGCGGCAAATCGACGTGGACGGCGATGGCATCGGCGACGTCTGCGACGACGTGATCACGCCCCAGCTGATTGGCGAGGTCGAGCCCTTCGGCCCGGGAGGGCCGCCGATGCCGATCGGTCCTCCGCCCGACGTGCCGACTCTCGATCCCGGGCCGGACCTGACCTCGGTGGCGAGCGTGCGCGTGTCCGGAACGGCGCCGGGCGCGGCTGCGGTCCACGTCCACACGCCGGTCGGGATCACGACCGCTCCGGTCAACGGCGGCAGCTTCTCGACAAGCGTGGCCCTGCAGGAGGATGCGATCAACACGCTCTACGTCGTCGCCGAGAGCAGCGGCGGCAGCCAGAGCGCGCCGGCCGTTGCGACGGTGACGCACGACGGTGAGCCACCGACGGTGTTCATCGACAGCCCGGTGTTCGGGGCCAAGCTCTTCATTCCCGTCGTGGACGTGTGCGGTCGGGTCGGCGATCGGCTCAGCGGCGAGCTGGGCGTGACGGTGACGGTGAACGGGATACCCGCGCTCGTGAACGTCGGCCTGGGCGCCAATGGGACCTTCTATCGCGCGGACGTGCCCCTCAACGCCGTCCTGCCCACCACCATCGTGGTGGAGGCAATCGATGCGGCGGGCAACGTGGCCACGGCCGAGGTGCCAGTGCTGCAGGTCGAGCCGACGGGCCCTCGCATGGTTGCCTTCTCGGGCGGGGGACAGTCCACCACCATCGGGACGACGCTCGCCAAGCCCCTGGTGGTGTACGTCACGCATGCCGACAGCAGCCCGTTCGCGGGGAAGGTGATCACCTTCCGTGTCGTTCGCAGCGACGGGCGGCTTGTGGAGGCCGGCCTGCCTGGGCCTGGCGATCTGCTCTGCCAGGTTCACACCGACGCCTCGGGCTTCGCCGCTGTCGACTGGACGTTGGGCAGCGACGTCGGCTTCGGGAACCAACGCGTCGAGGTGCAGAGTCTGGGCGTGGACGGGACGGTCTCGTTCGCGGCGTCTGCCACCGGCGTGTCACCGACTCAGGTCACGGTCGGGTCGGGGAGTGGGCAGCGCGTCGAGGTGGGCGCGCCGACGCCCGAGCCTCTGCGAGCCTGGGTGAGTGACGGCGCGAACAGCACGCCGGTGGACCCGCTCTCGGGCCTGCCGATCGAGGTCACCTTCACTGTGGTCGAGGGTGGCGGGCTTGTGAACGGCGCACCATCCGTCACGGTGAACCCCGGGCCGACCGGGCACGCCGAAGTGGCGTTCACCGTGGGCCTCAAGCCGGGAAACCAACGCATCGAGGCCGATTTCCCGGGGAACCTCAATCTCCCGGCCACGTTCGTTGTCTACGGCGTACCGCGAGGGCTGGCGAGCGAGCCGGCCACCTTCGCCGGGATCGTGCACGACAATGCGAATCAGCCCATCGGCGGCGCCACGGTCATGCTCACGATCGGCGCCTCGGCGCCGAAGGTCGTGACGACGGACCCGGCGACGGGTCGGTTTGCTCTTGCGGGCCTGGCGCAGGCGGGACCCGCAGAGCTCCACGTCGATGGCGCGACGGCCACGTCGCTGGACACCGATCTGATCCCGACGGGGAGCTTCCCCTCCCTGCACTACCGCGTCGTCGTGGTCCCCAACGCCAGCAACACGATGCCGAGCCCGATCAAGCTCCCGCCGCTCGCTCCCGGCAACGCCGTGAGCTTCGACAACTCAGCCGACGTCGTGCTGACGATGCAAGGGACCGCGGGACTGAGCATGACGGTGAAGGCGGGCTCGATGACCCGTGCAGACGGGACGGTGCCGAGCCTCGGGGATCCCGAGACGGTGTCGTTGAATCCTGTGCACGTCGAGGACGTGCCCATGGCGTTCCCGAACGGACTGGTCCCGCCCCTGGCATGGACGCTGCAACCGGCGGGCGCGACCTTCGATCCGCCGATCGAACTCCGCCTTCCGAACATGATCGGAGCGCCGCCGGGTTCGACGGGATTCTTCCTGTCCTTCGACCACGACACGAACGCCTTCGAGATCGTGGCGAGCGGCCGGGTCCTCGAGGACGGGACGACCCTCGTCAGCGACCCTGGGAGCGGCATTGCCAAGGCGGGCTGGGGCAGTGGTACCACCCTGACGCCCAACCCGCCGCCGGCGCCCCCCCCCGCCGTCATCTCTGGAAGCGTGCCACCGCCGGGGCCAAAGCAAGGAGGACCCTGCGACGTCACGATCGAGATCAACGCGACGAGCGATGACGGCGACGACTTCGTCATGGTCACCGATGCCGGCGCGGCGAACCGGCCCGGGACGTCGGTCCTGCTGACCCTGCAGGCTCCGTTGGGCACCACGAAGGCCGTGACCCTGGCGGGAAACGGCCCAGGGCAGATCGACTTCGACAAGACGTCCGTGACGCTGGTGGGCGGTGTGCCCATTGCCCTGGAGATCTTCGGCGACACCGCCAGCACGAGCGAGAACGACACCGCGATCGAAGTACGGGACGCGTTCGGTGATCTCTGCGCGAGCGATGACCTGACCGTCGTCAGCGGGGTCAAGCTGCGCTTCTCGGGCACGTTCCTGTTCCAGGTGGACAACAACAACAGCTCGACCACCCCGCTGAGTGCGCCGTGCCCGGGGGTGCCCAAGTGGAATGCGTCGCCGCTGCCGTGCGAGGGCGTCCCTCTCGACCATGGCCTCTACCTGCAGGAATCGGAACTCCCGGCCACCCGGTGGTCGTTTCCGGGAAAACGCCCAGAGGTCAAGGTCGCGATCACGGGTGTCCGGACCTTCGGCCCTTCGGTGGATCTGGCGGGGCGGGACACTCACATCGACGTCGGCAAGCTGGTCTGGTCGAACGGAACCTTCACCGCACCCGCTGGCCTCATGGTGGCCGACGACGCGGATGGTTGTCCCGAGACGGGCAACCAGCAGGGCGGACAGTCCGACGGTGTGGAGCCGATCCTGGGCTTCGGCATGCGTTTCGGCGACGCGCTGTCGCTCAAGTACAAAGACGGCTCCGACGACGACACCATTTCGCGCATCTGGACCAGCTTCCCGACGTCGGCGGCCACGCCGACGATGGTCGCACAGGACTTGGACGACACGAATACCGTCTACTTCCCCACCGGCACGGAACCGGAGAACTGCGCGGAAGCCCATCTCACATGGCAGGACGAATTCGGGATGTGGCACTGCGACGAGACCATGTCGGTGAAGCAGGTCTTCCTGAGGAACATCGGCTTCCGGTCGCTCGTGCGCACGGCCTGGGCCAACTGGACCTGTCGAGACCTCGCGGTGACGCCGGAGACGGCTTTCGGCGACTCGTTCATCGCCGACCTCTTCCGGGACGGGATCGCGGGCCACCCCGACAACAACGACGCCAGCACCGACAACGACGTCCACGGTGAGGTGTTCCTCCAACTCACCGACTACGACTGGTACACGCTTGTGGGCGCGATCTCCCGGGGTGTGGCGTCGACGCCCGAGGGCATCACGCCCACCTTCAAGCAGTGGTTCCAGGTGAAGACGCCGCCCGGACCCAACCCCTCGCCGTGCCTGCCTCCGTGCGGGGGCCCGGGCGAGCCCGCGTGCCAGACGCATCCGAACTGGATGCCGGATCCGTCGCAGCCGGACGTGTCGATGAGCGCCGATCCGTGGAACGACGACCCGTAGCCGGACCC